>JAFVWM010000035.1 GCA_017501665.1 Alphaproteobacteria bacterium
AAATGAGGCATACAAAGCTGCTGATGAGCAAGTGGAAAAGATTAAACAGGAGCTTGCTGCAGCAAATGCTGAAATCGAATACCAACGTGGGCTGAATGAAAATCTTTTGAGAATTAACCGGGAACGTGCGAACGCCGACAGGAAGTTAAAACCGAAAAAAGAACATACAGGATATGTTGTATGTTCTTCATCAGAGCGTGACTATACATACAGAATAAACAGAAAAAATTATAAAATTGTTTTATGGGAGACAGTTCTGCAGAGTCCGTACACAATAGATTTCACTGAGGAGCTTGCACGAAAACAAATAACAGAGGAATTGTTTAAGGAAGATGAAAGCGGAGATTTCTTTATTACAAAAATAGGAATTACTGCCGGTTATCCAAGTGGTTATGCTGCTATGATAGAAAATAAAGAGTGGGCAAACGAACATAAAAAGTATAATGTTATGCTCGAAAGAAAGTTAAGAATGAATTTCAGAACAGGATATTGGGAAATAGCTTTTTATCACACACAACCGCTGTCTTGCGTTCCGAAAGATATGCGTATGTGTTAAATGGGCGTCAGAGGCTCAAAATCGGCTCTTAAATCGTTTTTGAGGCGATAATGTTAGGTTTTATATTAAAAAGGCTTCAAACGAACAAAAGCGGCCTGTAACAGCCGCTTTTGTTTCTAAATTTGTTCGATTTCTGAAAACACAACATTTATTACTTTTGTCAAAATCTCCTTTGGGAGCTGCTCCACAACCGTGTGCGGTCTTGCATTAAGGTCTAATGCCTTAACGTGTTCGCATAAAATAACACCGATTGTCTGAGTTCTGCTGTCTAAAGGGATATGCA
Source organism: Alphaproteobacteria bacterium (assembly GCA_017501665.1). Lineage (GTDB taxonomy): Bacteria > Pseudomonadota > Alphaproteobacteria > RF32 > CAG-239 > CAZU01. Next base: position 840 of record JAFVWM010000035.1, read on the forward strand.
AAGGGAATTTATTATTTGTGTTTGTTATGGGGCAAATTATAGCAAGATTGGTTTTTTGATTGAAAAAATCATTGCTTACTACAACTGCCGGGCGGTAGCCTGCTTGTTCGTGTCCTTTTTGGGGGTCGAAGCTGACTTTTATAATATCTCCTTGACTTACCATGCTTCTTCTCCTACCGGCTGTCCCCAATCCATTTCAACCGGAACATATTCACCTTCAAAATTAGAAAAAAGTTCCATGATGTTTTTTCTTGGTTCTGCTTTTTCGATTATAATTTTGTTTTTGTCGGCACTTATTACAAGCTGCTCATCTTCGCTCCATTGAACTGCATCGAGCAGAAATTTGGGGATTCTGATACCTTGACTATTGCCCCACTTCTGAATGGTTGTTGTCATACAAAACACCTCCATTATTAGTATATACATAGTATATCCGATTTTTGCGGATTTGTCAATGGTATTTTTAGGATTTATAAAAGACGATTAAAATAAACATAATAAAAATGTCAAAAAACTTTATTGATAATCTAAGCAGACAAGGTTGAATTTTGGAAAGTTTTATGGTATTATAAAAGTGTGGAAAAACTGTTTTGATAATCTAAGCCCCCTATAAGCCTTTAGGCAATAAAAATAAATTCTTTTATTTTTTTATGTGAATGGAAAAAGTCGGAGAGGAAAAAGGGGGTGAGCGTAACCTGTGGTAAGGGTGTGTAAACTCGTAAGAGTTTTCCACGCTTTCCATAGGTGGAGCGAGGGGGAAAAGGGAGAGGTGACTTTTTCTTTAAGGGAGCGTAAGCGACCGCTTTTTTGCTCTCCCTTTTCCCCCTTTTTAGTTGGGAGGTGTTTTGTATGACAGAGAATTATCGTGATTGTTATAATTATTTAAGTGCTAATTATCCCATAGTCGGAGGCTATGAGTTCTATAAAGAGTTGTTTCCTGATAATGAGAATGAGGGGGAAAGGCATACTGACTATTCTCATCCCAATGCGGTGTATTTGTATCGTGATGAGAGCAGTCCTGAGAAAAAACTTCGTCGTAGAAAAATGTTCAATGATACATGGGAGCAGGATTATATGAATTTTGTTGAGGGGAACGCTCTAACCTTGTGTAGTGGGCTTGTTTATCGCCGGAAAGAAAATCGTTTAGAGAACGCTCAGCGAATGTATGCTTTAATTTTTGATTTAGATGGTGTAGGATTTAGTGAATTGCGGAATTTGTTTTTACGTTTTGGCGGTGATCCTGAACGAGTTCGCCGTTTACCTATGCCGACTTTTCTTGTTTTATCCGGTACAGGATTACATATTTACTATGTTTTTGATAATCCTATTGATTTATACCCTAATATAAAAATTCAACTTAAAAGTTTGAAGTATGACCTTACTTTTCGTATGTGGGAATATGGTGGAACGTCTCAGATTGAGGCAATTCAATATCAATCTATAAATCAAGGCTTTCGTATGGTGGGGAGCTTAAATGAAAAACATGGAACGGAGCTTGTTGCGTTCAGAACAGGGGAACGTGTTTCTTTGGAATATTTGAATGCGTATGCTAAACCTGAAAACAGAGTTGATGTAAATAAACCTTTTAGACCTTCTAAATTGACGAGAGCAGAAGCAAGAGAAGCATATCCTGAGTGGTATGAGAGAGTTGTTGTAAAGGGGAATAAAGGGCGGAAAAAATGGGATATTTCATCAAAGGTCAATGGCAAAGATCCGTATGCTCTTTATCATTGGTGGCTTAAACGTGTTGGAGAAATTAAGGGCGGTCATAGATATTTCTTTTTGATGTGTCTTGCAATTTATGCTTATAAATGTGATGTTTCAAAGCAACAGCTTCGGCAAGATATGCAACGTGCATTTGAAGATTTGCAGTTGGTAAAGCATGAAAATATTTTGACCGAAGAAGATATAAAGAGTGCGTTAGAGGCATACGACAAAGAATATTATAATTTTACTATTTCGGATATTGAGGCATTGACAGATGTTAGAATAGAAAAGAATAAAAGAAATGGGAGAAATCAAAAACAGCATATGGAAGTAATGAGAGCTGTTCAGATGGTTGTTAATCCTAACTGGAGATGCGGAAGCGGACGAAAAAGTAAAAAAAATATTGTTTTTGAGTTTATGAGGGATAACCCAACAATTAGAAAAAAAGCTGAAATTGCGAGAGGGCTTGGTATTGATAGAAAAACTGTAATAAAATATTATGATGATATTGTTGCCGAGCTGCAGCAGGAACGGTTACATTCGGAACGTATGGAACAGCTTGAGCGTGACGGTCATATTTCGGTTAAGATAACTCCGTCAAATGAATTGAATGAGTTTTTATTTGGTGATGAATAATGGATGATTATAAAATAGGGGAACTTTCTATGTATGGAAAGAAAGTTTTGAGAAGATGTAAATGTTGGCGTTGTAAGTTTCGTGGTGAATATCAATGGGAAACAACAAAAAAGATTTTTTGTAATAAAACAAAAAGATGGGGAAGTTTAGACAGGGCACAATTTTGTAGATATTTTGAAAGTAACAGTAATAGCTATACAGATTTTTCAACAGAAGAATAGGTATCAAAAACTTTTTTCGTATCATAATATGGAATGTAAAGCAAAATATTGACTTTTGCTTTACTGTGTGATATAATAATATTACGATATGAAAGGAGATGTTTTTATGGCTCAAGCAATGGTTAATTTCCGTATGGACGAAGATTTGAAAAAGAGCATGGAGCAGGTTTGTAAAGATATGGGGTTGAGTATGACAACTGCTTTTACTATTTTCGCGACACGTGTAAGTAAAGAGAAAAGAATTCCGTTTGAGATTTCGGCTGATCCTTTTTATGATGAATTTAATGTTCAGAGGATTTTGGCAGCGGTTGCTAACCTCAATGCAGGTAAGGGAGTAGAACACGAGCTGATTGAGGTGGAATGATGAGAAAAATTTGGGATGAAGCTGCGTGGGCTGATTATCTGTATTGGCAAACACAGGATAAGAAAACATTAAAGAGAATAAACGAGCTGATAAAGGATATTGAGAGGAACGGCAATTTCGGCATTGGTAAGCCGGAGCCTTTGAAAGGTAATTTGTCCGGTTTGTGGAGCAGAAGAATAGACGAGTATAACAGACTTGTTTACAGAATCAGAGAAGATTTGCTTGAGATTGTTGCTTGCAGAGACCATTACGGTAAATAAAAAATGAAAATGGCGGGGTTTCCACTCCGCCATTTTTAGAAAAACGGTGATTTTATGAGCAAAACCATTAAACAAATTGCTGATGAAATCGGTGTTTCTAAAACGGCGGTACGCAAACAAATCGAAAACCTTGGTTTGCGATCAAGTTTGCGAAAAAACGGAAACCAGTTTGCGATTGGTGAAAACGAAGAAACATTGATTTTACAGGCTTTTTCACAAAAAATGCAAACCAAAAACGCGAACCAAACGGAAACCAAACCGCAAACCGCAAACCACGAAGTTTCCGATTTAGTTTCCGTTTTACAGAGTACGATTGACACGCTGCAGGGGCAACTTGCAATAAAGGACAAGCAGATAGAGGATTTATCTGAAGCATTAAAGTCGGCACAACAAACTGCGGCAGCAGCTCAGGCACTTCATGCCGGAACGATGCAGCAGCAACTTCTTGAAAGTGATACAACCGGAGAAAAGGAAAAAAGAGGTTGGTTACATAAATTTTTAATGAGAAAGTAGGAGTTAGATAACAGAATAAATTAAAAGTAGAGATATTTTAAAGCTTACTTTTGCATGAGAAAATAAGGCTTGAGTGTGATGAGCGACACGCAAGCCTTATTTTTATACGCAGCAGAAACACAGCTTTTTAATGAACGTGGGGTGTGTTTCTGCTGTTGTGGATTTGCAATTATAACGGTTTACCCGTATGCGATTTCGTGTACGGGTAAACCGTTATGTTATGGTTTTAGTGTAATATATTGACAAACATTTTCGGTTATGGTATAATAGAAAATGAAAAAGAGGCTCGTCTGAGCGAGGGTAAATAGTGTTTAGGCTCAGAGCGTTCCGGGATATTGCCGGAGGTACATTATTTTATAATGTAGAAGCCGTTTAGGTTTGATACACCTATATGATACATGGGCTTGTCATAGTAACCTTGTGAATTGAAAAAATGTATCATTAACCTTTGTGTAAGTAATCTTTTGAAAGCACATTGTAAGCAAAACGTATCGTTGAATGTAGCCGGACATACTGACAAATTGCCGG
>JAFVWM010000036.1 GCA_017501665.1 Alphaproteobacteria bacterium
GCTCCGGTTATTTTTACCGCAAGAGGCGAAGTTTTGTTAATGAGTAAGGGAAGCGTAAGCAACCGCAACGAATTTATAAAACAAGTGACCGAAGCGAGTTAGCAAACGAGAGTGAGCTTACGAGCAAGACCGAGGATAAAAATAACCGTTACTCCGGTTATTTTTACCGCAAGAGGCGCAGTTTTGTTAATGAGTAAGGGAAGCGTAAGCAACCGCAACGAATTTATAAAACAAGTGACCGAAGCGAGTTAGCAAACGAAAGAGAGCTTACGAGCAAGACCGAACTCCCGAGGGAGTTCGAACCTAAATAAAATTATTTATATACAATAAAAAAAACCACCTTACGAGGTGGCTTAAAATTGGTGGGCGCTGAGAGGTTCGAACTCCCGACCCTCTCGGTGTAAACGAGATGCTCTTCCAGCTGAGCTAAGCGCCCATCGTCGTTACGAGATATGTTTATACACGTATTAAAAAAATAATCAAGTCTTTTTTTTAACTTTTTTTGATTTTTTTTATATTTTGTGTAAAAACAATATACTTAAAGCACCTCAATATTATTATATAGATTCATTTTCTTATTTTTTTACAGTCTTTTGGATAAAGTTTAATATTTTTTTCCATAGAGTATTTTTTTCAGATGTTTTTCCTTTAATATCGGATTTTATTTCTTTTTGTAAAACATCATAGGCAGGGACTAATGCCGAATACTCTAAAAAATCGCCGACAAATTTATTTTTACAAGCGACAGTATTGGGTTTAGCGCCGACAAAATGAACTATTATAGGTTTTTCCGAAGCTTTTTCATACTCTTTTAAGTATGAATTATCGTATTCATGAACAAATTTTTTCCACCAAACTTGCATAAAATTGTATTTTGGCGACAAAATAAATTTTTTATTATCACACACTTTATTTAAGGAATCTTGTTCACTTAATATTTTTTTATCAACCAAAACAGTATTACGAAGTTGATTATAAAAATCAGCTTTACGCCAAGCTTTGGTATTAATCAACATAACACCCGAGTTAAAATATAAATTATCATTAAGCTCCAATCTCATAGCGTTTTGTTTTGAAGTATAAATATCCTCAACCACACCGACAAGATTTTCTCCCAAATCGATATTAAATAAATCAGATAATGATGATCTTACAATTGTATCACAATGCATATACAAAACATTATCATTATTAGGCATAAGATCGGCTAATAACGAACAAAACCACGATTCGACAGTTAGCCCTTCACTACATGGAAAATTATCAAAAATATTTTCATCAACTTTAATCATAGTAAGTTTATAAGGTTTTATAACTTGAAGGTTGTCAAATGTCGGTAAATATTTTTCATCCAAATGATGTGGCGAATAGAGAATAACAAACTCAATTTCATCGGTTCTTTTTGCATTTTTCAATGCCGAAACCATAGAAGTCAAAGTAAGAGTAACACGATTATTATCGGGGGCATAAGCGATAGTGATTTGCGTCATTTTTATACTTCTTTCCGTATTTTTTTATATATAGAACACACTGAAACAGTATGGTCAAATATTTTACTTTGGTCAAGGTTAATTTTGTCTTGTAAAAGATTATTTTATGTTCTAATAATATGAAATATAATCTTCTTGAATATAGAGGCAAAAATGACCGAAGTAATTAAAAACCCATCAATTTTAAATCGTCTTAAAAACATTGTCAGCAAAACACGTCGAATGCTTTCTTGGCGTAATAAAATAAAAGATGAACAGGTTTCGATTTTTGATGCTCGAGACATCCAGCAAGATGTGTATAATCATGCCAAAAACATTAAACACAACACATATACACCGCCATACATCGAATTATCCGCTCAACTTTTGGTAAATGAACAACAAATATTTGAGGCTGCTGCCACTCATCTTACCACTATTGCCAAATCACGCGGTAAATATGCAAGTGAGATAAAATCAATATTTGCCGAAGTTATCGCCGGACGTAAGTTGTCGGAAGAAAAAATAAATTACCTAAATAAAAAAATGGAAGAAATACAATAACTATCCGCGATAATTTCTGATACTGTCATCTTTTTCAAACAAATATAGCAGGTTACGCAAAGCTTTTCCTCTTTGGCTTTGTAGGTTCGGATCTTTGTTTAAGATAAGTTTGGCGTCTTGATTGGCAATATATAACAAGTTTTTGTGATAATCCATATCAGCAATCATAAAATCACAAAAACCGCTTTGCTTAGTACCTAAAATTTCACCACCGCCTCGAAGTTCCAGATCTTTTTCGGCAATCAAAAAGCCGTCTTCGGTTTGTTTCATAATGTTAAGACGTTCTTTTGCCGTTTCACTCAAAGGAAAAGAATAAAGCAATAAGCATGTTGCCTCATTAATACCACGCTTAATTCTGCCACGCAATTGATGAAGCTGAGAAAGTCCGAATCTTTCGGCGTGTTCAATAATCATAACCGTTGCCTCGGGTACATTAACACCGACTTCAATAACTGTTGTTGCCACCAAAAGATTTATTTCGTCAGAATTGGCAAATTTATCCATAATGGTATCTTTTTCTTTTTCCTTCATTTTGCCGTGAATAAGTCCAACCTTATTACCGAATATTTTTTGCAAATCTTCAAAACGTGCTTCGGCTGCGGCTAAGTCCGATTTTTCGCTTTCTTCAACCAACGGACAAACCCAATAAGCCTTTACTCCTGTGTCAATTTTTCGTTTTAAGCCGGCAATGGTTTCAGATAATTTTGATATTGGTAAAACTCTAGTGTCAACAGGCTTTCTTCCTTCCGGCAATTGATCTATTTTAGAATATTCCATATCTCCGTAAGAAGTTAAAACCAAAGTTCTCGGAATAGGGGTGGCTGTCATCACCAAAATATCGGCTTTATTTCCTTTTTCTGATAGTGATAACCGTTGATGCACACCAAATCTGTGTTGCTCATCAACTACGATAAATCCCAAATCTTTATAATTGACATCAGCTTGAAAAAGTGCATGAGTACCTATTAAAATATTGATTTTGCCATTTTCCAAATCTTGCAAAATTTCCCGACGCTCTTTTGCTTTGGTTTTTCCTGTAAGTAAAGATGCTTTTACACCGATGTTATCACAAAGTTCATTAATCGTTTCATAATGTTGTTTAGCTAATATTTCGGTTGGCGCCATAATAGCCGTTTGTACCCCCGATTCAACGCCATTCAACATCGCAAGCAATGCAACAATGGTTTTTCCCGAACCGACATCACCTTGCAAAAGTCGAAGCATCCTATAAGGTTTAGCCTGATCATCATATATTTCGGTCAAAACATTTTTTTGAGCATCGGTTAGGGTAAACGGAAGTTTTTCAAGAATTTTTTTTCTAAGCATACCATTACCGGAAATGATGCGTCCTTGTTGTTTTTTCACTCTTTCTCGGACAATTGCTAAAGCCAATTGGTTTGCCAAAAGCTCATCATAAGCCAAGCGTGAACGTGATTTGGAATAAGGTTCTAAGTCAGACATATATTTCGGATTATGAACATCAGACAATGCTTCTTTGAAACTGAGCCAACCTTGTTTTCTGATAAATTCATCATCAAGCCATTCCGGTAGATTTGGTGTTTTTCCCAAAGCTTGATTTATATAATTATTGAGCATTTTATTTGACAGGCCGGCAGTTAAAGGATATACGGTCTCAAATTTCGGCAATTTTGCAACATCTTGTTCACTTACAATATAATCAGGATGTGTCATTTGAAGCGTGTTATTAAATTTTTCAATTTTTCCACTGATATATCGAAATGCGCCAATCGGTAAGTTTTTGGCAATTGAATCGGCATAAACCTTAAAGAAAATAAGCGTCAGATTTTCCGTCCCGTCGCTAACCAAAACTTTGTATGGCTGATGTTTGTTTTTCGGTGCCATATGTTCAATAATTTTTACTTTTACGGTACAGATTCTGCCGGTTTGAATTTCATTGAGTTTTGGGCAATAACTTCTATCAATGATATTTGACGGAAGATGAAAAATTAAGTCACGTACTTTAGATGAATCAATAAGTTTGGTAAGCAATTTTAATGTTTTGCTTCCAACACCTTTTATTGAAGATATATCGCTAAACAGCGGATTTAATATTTCATCTCTCATGTAATTTGCTTTTTTTTAAATAAAACTTGCATTAGTTAAAGCTATTGTATATATTTTTCTTCGTTAAGTAAATAGATAAGCAAAGAATATATGCAACATAATATTGTGCAGTCTAAAGGGAAGACCTTTTCGTCAGTTTCCAAGGGGTATGATGCCTTTTTGGTTAACGGTTTTGCACAATCTTCATCTCAAGACCTTATCTACATTGCTTCAGACGGTAAAGAACTCATAAATATTGCCTCAATATTGGAATACATCAATCCTAAATTAAAGGTTTTGAAATTTCCGGCATGGGATACCGTTCCTTATGACAGAGTTTCGCCAAATCCCTCTATTGTTGCCTCTAGAATAGAATGCTTGTCCGAGCTTGCGCTAAACCCCAATTCAAAAACGCCCAGAGTTATCGTAACATCGGTCGGAGCTGTATTGCAAAAACTTCCGTTAAAGAAAATATTTCTTAATTCGTCGCGTGAAGTTTCAGTGGGTAGTAAGTTGAATTTTAATAATTTTATGCACTATGTTGTTGTTAACGGATATACCAAAGTTGCTCAAGTTTATGAGCAAGGCGAATATGCCGTCCGCGGAGACATTATCGATATTTTTCCGGTCGGAACAGACGAACCTTTACGCATAGATTTGTTTGATGACGAGGTTGAACGCATCCGCAAATTTGATGTTATGAACCAACGCACAACCTCCGAATTAAAGTCATATACATTCAAAGTTATGAGCGAAGTTATTTTGAATGCCGATACGGTTAAAACATTTCGTTCCAAATATCGTGAGGCTTTTGGAGCAGATTTTAGCGGTGATGAAATTTACGAAGCCGTTTCCAACAATATGAAATATATCGGTATCGAAAATTGGTTGCCGTTCTTTTATGATGAAGCATTGCCGACACTTTTTGATTATTTACCGATGGCAAGTGTTGTTGTTTCCGACAAGGTTGAAGAAGCCGCCAAATCAAAAGCCGACAGTATTGCTGATTATTATCAGGCAAGGTTAGAAGCCTTAAAAATCAAATCAACATCTGAAATTGAAGCCTATCGACCGATAAAGCCTGAGTTATTATATCTTAGCGACAAAGAATTAACTGCAGTATTACACGAAAAACAAGCCATAACCGTTACAACAATGAATATTCCGTCATCAGATACGGTTATTGATACTCAAATTATACCGGTACGCAATTTTTCATCGGCTAAAAACATTGCAGCCTCAAAAGTTTATAGCGAATTGAAGGATTATCTGAACGAAAATAAAAAACTTCAACGTATTATCGCATGTTATTCCAACGGCTCTCGCGAACGTATTTCATCGTTGATGATAGAACACGAAATCAATGATATTTGTCTGGCAGACACTTGGGAAGAGACTTTGTTAAAGGCAAAAAATAAAACAGTTTTGACTATTATGCCTTTAGAACATGGGTTCAAAGGTGATGGTTATTGCCTTATTTCCGAACAAGATATTTTGGGCGAAAAACAAAACCGTCAAAAACAAAAGAAATTTACCTCTAAAGATTTTATTGCCGACATTTCCTCACTTAATATCGGCGAATTGGTTGTTCATATCGAGCACGGAATAGGGCGCTTTATGGGATTAGAAAACATTACTGCCGGCGGAGCCCCGCATGATTGTTTGAAAATATTATATGCCAATGATGCCAAGTTATTTGTTCCGGTTGAAAATATTGATGTTTTATCTCGTTATGGTGTCGAAGACGAAAATATCGAGCTCGATACTTTAGGCGGAAGCGCTTGGCAAGCCAAAAAAGCCAAAGTTAAGGCCAAAATCAGAGATATAGCCGAAAAACTTATCAAAATAGCTGCCGAACGACACTTAAAAAAATCCGATTGTTTTATTCCGCCACAAGGAATGTTCGATGATTTTTGTTCGCGTTTTCCATATAACGAAACCGATGATCAACTTAATGCCATAGCCGATGTTTTAGGAGATATCGGCGCAACAATTCCTATGGACAGGCTTGTTTGTGGTGATGTCGGTTTCGGTAAAACCGAAGTTGCCATGCGTGCTGCTTTTGCTGTTGCATCTTCCGGTGCTCAAGTTGCTTTAATTGTGCCGACAACCTTGCTTGCCCGTCAACATTACCAAAATTTTAAATCTCGCTTGGAAGGATTTCCTATTCGTGTTAAAATGTTATCACGTTTGGTAACTCCTAAAGAGGCCAAAGAAACCAAACAAGGCCTCAAGGATGGTGCCGTCGAAATAGTAATAGGAACCCACGCCTTATTATCAGAAAAAATAGAGTTTTGCAATTTAGGGCTTCTTATTATTGACGAGGAACAACATTTTGGTGTAGCTCATAAAGAAAAGTTAAAGCAAATCAAATCAGATGTTCATGTCTTGACTTTAACCGCCACCCCCATACCCAGAACATTGCAATTATCTTTAACCGGAGTAAAGCAACTTAGCATTATTGCAACTCCGCCGGTTGACCGCCTTGCTGCTCGTTCGTTTGTAATGCCTTTTGACAAGGTTATGATAAAAGAGGCTGTATATCGCGAAAAATATCGTGGCGGACAAACTTTCTTTGTGTGTCCCAGAGTTTCCGATATTCACGAGGTTGAAAAAGAACTAACAGCCTTATTGCCTGATATTAAAATTTTGGTTGCTCATGGTCAAATGCCGGTAAAACAGCTCGAAGAGGTAATGACGAACTTTGCCGACGGGCAGGGTGATATATTGTTGTCTACCACAATTATTGAATCCGGTATTGATATGCCGAATGTTAACACCATGATTGTTTATCGTTCCGACATGTTCGGACTTGCTCAATTATATCAACTTAAAGGGCGTATCGGACGCGGTAAAAAGCGAGGTTATGCTTATTTTACAATACCGCCCAAACGCAAGCTTAAACCTATTGCCGAACGCCGATTAAACATTTTGCAAGCGCTCGATACTTTGGGCGCCGGATTTTCACTCGCCAGTCATGATATGGATATCCGAGGAGCCGGCAATATTTTGGGAGAAGAACAATCAGGTCATATCAAAGAAGTCGGAATTTCATTATATCAGCATATGTTAGAAGAAGAAATTATGCGCTTAAAATCTTCTTCAGCCCATCAATCAGATGAAAAAATTCAAGATTGGGCGCCTCAGATAACCACCGGCATTCCGATTATGATACCGGAAACTTATGTCAAGGATTTGGGTATAAGATTGGGTTTGTATAAACGTATAGGCGACATAAAGAATAAAGAAGGCCTTGCCGATATTAAAGAAGAGCTTATTGACAGATTTGGGCATCTTCCCAAAGAAGTTGAAAACTTACTTACTACGGTCGAAATAAAAGCTATGTGTTTAACTGCCGGAATTGACCGAATTGATGCCGGTGCCAAAGGCTTGCTTATCGGCTTCAGAAACAATGTTTTTGCCAATCCCGAAAAATTAATGGATTTAATTATTTCATCATTTGGCACAATCAAAGTAAGACCCGATCAAAGATTATTTATCGAAAAAGATTTGTCATCATATGATACACGAGTCAGCACCATAAAACAATATGTAAGTAAGATTGTTGCGATAGTGTAGATTTAATTATGTTTTTTTTAACGAATAAATGATAATATTCATCAAAATGATAATATGAGGTTTTATATGTCCGGTGGCAGTAATAAATTTTATAATATGGAAATATATATAATCAAAGGCAGTCAGCTTTATGCCGAAAATGTTGCCATTCGTAATGTTTGGGAGAAAGATAACGGAACATTTTTTGACATATATGTTCATCGTCTAAAAAAATCTTTTGTTTTTGATTCTGTTTTTATTAAAGAAATTGTAGATTTAAATAATAATGTCAAGTATCAATCGATATCATCATTTATTAATGACTATAAAACATCACTTAACGATGATTTTGAAGATATTAATTCAAAAGTTAAAAAAAATGAAAACAGTATCTTAAATCGTATAAGAAATGATTTGATTTTATTGGTGTTTATGGCAGATGCTTGGGGATACGATGGAAATATAAAAGATAAAATAATTTATGATTATGTAGTAAAAGAAGTTGCAGCAGCCAAAAGTTTTTCTAAGCAATTTATATCTAACTATGTTTCTATGCTTCAACCTGAAACCAAAGATTTTTACGAAGCTTTAATGTCTATAAAATCAAAATCCCCCAAACAAGCAGAAAGACTCCTTAATGAAATTATCAAGATATGTCGTGTAGACGGTCAGATGCATTATAAAGAGCGCATGTATTTAGCAGATATAATATATACATTACGCGAAAACGGATTAAAGATACCTGATAATCTTATATAAAAAACAGTCATATTTTATAACAGAACATTAGCTGAGCAAAGTTTATCCTATTTTGCATTTAGTAAAATTTCAAATTACATAATTTTATTTCTTCCAATGTACGTACAAGTTATAATTTATCCTATTAATATATTTGAGTTAAAAAAAATGGGGAGTAACTATTTTTTATTTGTAATTACTCTTTTGTTATAAATGTTCTTGAATATTTTTTTGGTTAGCTATTTCAAAATAATTAGTTCTCTGAATTAAGTGGTGTACCGCACACTTCAAAGAAAGACATTTATTTTAATAAATTAATTAATGTAAATAAAAAATCCTCATATTACATTGAAAGAGGATTTTTTATACATTATTTTAATACTATTTGCAGATTAGTTCATATTTATCAACACAATCTCTACACGTCGATTCTGTTCTCTGCCCGAGGCTGTTGCATTTGAGGCGATAGGATTTGCCGATCCATAACCGTTAGCAACAATGCGATTTGCTGAAATACCCTGAACTTTTAAGAAATCGGCAACCGCATTAGCTCTTTTTACCGATAACGGGTTATTAATAGCATCACTGCCGGTTGAATCGGTATAACCGTTTACTTGAATAAATGTTTTGTTATATTCTTTCAACACCTTAGCAATTGATACAATAACAGGTTGGAATGATTTTTTGATAAAAGCTTCATTGGTATCAAAAGTAATATTCCCCGGCATAATCAAATAAACTTGTCCGTTTAATTCTTTAACCTGAACACCTGTACCGACCAATTCTTTGCGCAACAAAGATGCTTGATAATCCATATAACCACCGGTTCCGGCACCTCCCAATGCACCGATACCGGCACCGATTAGAGCACCTTTTTCACCACCGACCAATGCACCGATGCCGGCACCGACAGCCGTTCCGATACCTGTACCCCAAGCAGTTTTAGATACCTTTTTTTCGCCGGTATAAGGATCTGTTGCACAAGCGCTTAACATAGCCGTAATTAGTAATGCGGATAAAATTTTTTTCATTTGTTCGCTCCTGAGTTTAAAATTATCTAAATAGCCTCATTGTAATTTTTTAATAAGTCTTCTGATGTTTCAATAATAGCATCTTCTAATGTTTTTTTGACCAAACCTGATAATACATTACCAAAACCGACTTCAATAAATTTATTTGCACCTTTTTTATTTATATAACAAATGCTTTCTTGCCATTTTACCGTATTGGTAATTTGTTTTACCAGCAAATCTTTTATTTCGTCAGAGTTTGTATATTCATTTGCGGTTAAGTTGCTTATAACATTGATATCGGGCATGGCAAATTTTGTATTATTGATAACATCAAGCATTTTATCGGAAGCCGATTGCATTAAAGGCGAATGAAAAGCACCGGAAACCGGTAATATTACAGCACGTTTAACACCTTGAGCTTTAGCAACATCACAAGCTTTTTCAATACTGCTTGTATCGCCGGATAATACAATTTGTGCCGGAGAATTTGAATTCCCTACAAAGCAATTACAATCATCGGCGATTCTTTTAGCCAAATCATAATCGGCACCGATTAACGCAGCCATTGAGCCTTTGTTTTCAATACATGCTTGCATCATATATTGTCCGCGCAATTTCAACAACTTAGCCGTATCTTCTAATGTCAAAACACCTGCTGCACAAAGGGCAGAATATTCACCCAAAGAATGTCCGGCCATAAATTTGACGTTATCAATATCAATAATTTCCAGCTTTTTTAACACCTCGAAATATGCTATTGAAGTTGTCATAATAGCCGGTTGAGCATTAGATGTTAAATTAAGCTCATCTTGATTTTCACCGAATATAATCTCGCTGAGTTTAAATTCTAAAGCATCATCAACTCTTAAAAAAACATCTTTTGCTACGGCATAATTATCGTATAAATCTTTTCCCATGCCGATTTTTTGAGACCCTTGACCGGGGAAGATTAGGGCAGAAGTATCAATTTTCATTATTAATCCTCAACCTTTTTAAATATCAAAGATACATTAGTTCCGCCAAAACCGAAAGAATTTGACATCGCAACTTTTACATCGCATTCTCTTGCTTGGTTTGGAACTAAATCAAGACCTGATGCTTCTTCAATCGGATCTTCCAAATTAAGTGTCGGCGGTAAAATATTATTTTCAATAGCTTTAACGCAAAAAATTGCCTCAACCGCACCGGCAGCACCAAGAAGGTGACCGATTGCCGATTTTGTTGAAGACATTTTAAGGTTGGGGCAGTTAACAAACAGTTCGGAAACAGCCTTTGCTTCCATAGCGTCACCGGCCATTGTTGAAGTACCGTGAGCATTAATGTAGGTAACATCTTGTGGTTTAATACCGGCTTTACGCAAAGCTTCGCTCATTGCTTTTTTAGCACCGCTTCCGTCCGGAGCCGGTGATGTAATATGATAAGCATCACCCGAACAACCATAACCGATAATTTCGGCATAGATTTTTGCTCCTCGGGCTTTAGCATGTTCGTATTCCTCCAAAACTATGACACCGGCTCCTTCACCCATAACAAAACCGTCATGACCTTTATCCCAAGGGCGAGAAGCTTTTGTAGGTGTATCATTATAGCTGTGAGATAAGGCTTTTGCTTGCATAAAGCCTCCAATAGCCAACGGGGTAACCACAGACTCGGCACCGCCGGCAACCATAACATCGGCATCGTCTAAGATAATTGCCTGATAAGCCTGAGCAATTGCATGTCCGCCGGTAGCACAAGCGGTAACGGTTGCAATATTAGGACCGGTAAAACCATGCCTCATGGAAACATGACCGGAAATCATATTGATAATGCAAGCAGGAATAAAAAACGGACTTATTCTGCGAGGACCGGAAGTATTCAAAACAGTCGCATTATTGTCAATTGTTTGCAATCCGCCGATACCCGAACCTATAATAACACCCGTACGAGATTTTCCCTCGTTATCTTCCGGTGTCCATTTAGCATCTTTAATTGCTTCTTCAGCAGCAGCAATGCCATATAAAATAAAGTCATCGACTCTTTTTTGTTCTTTAGGTTCCATAACGGTATCAGCATCAAACTGACCTTTTTCGGTTCCTTTAATTACCTGACCGGCAACTTTAACGGCAAAATTTTCGGTGTCAAATTTTGTGATATTGGTTAAAGCTGATTTTCCGGCAATAATGGAATCCCAAGCCAAATCAACACCCATACCAAACGGTGTTAAAGCTCCAAGTCCTGTAATAACAACTCTTTTCATATCTGATTTCCTTCTTTGTTTCACTTAAAAAATGTTAGCGTCCTTAAAAATACCGTCTCTAAGGCGAATAACTCCGCCTCCCCAACACATACCGGCTCCAAAACCGCAAATAATGGCGGTTGATGGTGTTTTTATTTTACCATCTTTCAATGCTTCTCCCAATGCGATTAATATTGATGAGGCCGAAGTGTTACCGAGTTTTTCAATGTTGGTAATAACTTTATCATCACTATATCCCAAACGCTCCTGAACGGTAGATATTATACGTTGATTTGCCTGATGCAAAACCAAATAGTCAACATCATTAACATCAATATCGTTTTTATTTAAAATATCATCAGTGATATAGCTGGGAATGATATTTGCCACAAATTTATATACATCTTGCCCCTTCATATCCAAAAATTGCAAAGTGGGGGCTTTATCAACAAAAGGGCAATTTCCCTTTTGAACAGGCATTGAAATATAATCACCGACCTTACCGTCAGCTTTTATATCTATTGATAATATATCATTTTCATCACTTGCAGAGATAACCATAGCGCCGATACCGTCCCCGAATAAAATAGATGTGCGCCTGTCTGTCCAGTCCAAATAACGAGAACAGTTATCCATGGTTACCAATAAAATATTTTTATAAAGTCCCGAACGAATATAAGAATTGGCAATATCCAAACCATATACCAAACCGGAACAAGCAACGGAAATATCAAAAGCGGGAATGTTTCTTGATGTTTCGATAAGTTTTTGTACCATACATGATGTATTTGGCATTAATTGTACCGGCATAGAGCTGGCCGCAATAATAATGTCAATATCATCGGCTTTTATTTCTGCATTATTCAAAGCTTGCTTACAAGTTTTTCCCAAAAGTTCAAAAGCTTCGCTATCAGATGCAAATAAACGACGTTCTTTAATTCCGGTACGTGAATAAATCCACTCGTCAGAAGTATCAAAAATCTTTGTCAAATCAGCATTGGTCACAATTTTTGAAGGAATTGCATAACCGATACCTTTAATCATTGGCAAATTATAAATCATTTTAATTTTTATATCCTTATTAAATAAAAGCTAAAATGTTTGGTTAAATAATAAGATGCAAAAGCTCATATATTTAACCAAACAATTTTAACCGTTTGTTTCAAAAAGTCAATAACACTAAAAAGGTTAAGAAATCATTGACCTTGTTTTATTGCTTCAATCAATTCTTTAACTGTCGGAAGTTCACTTTTGCTGAACAACGGATCAGTTTTGAATTTGTAAGCATTTTTACCCGAGAACAATATATTATTTAACACATTGCCCTTATGACCGACTTCGATAAGCGATTTTCTTATACAAAATGAGCGTAAATCGGGTAATTTTCCGGTTGTAAAGTTTGGTGAATGAGTGGTCCAAGCCGAGAATTTACAAGCTGATAAACAACCGCAACACTCTTTAATATCTTCCATATTTTGTAATTTTTCATCAATATCCATAAATATCAAAGTATTGTCCGGAGTAACAGACATGGCTGTAAACCCTTTTTGAAACTGCTTGTTCACAATTTTCATATCTTCTTTTTTTACATAATATGTAACGGTTTGTGAGTATGATACCGGTTCGCAAAACTCATCCGTTTTTTCTTTTGAAAACGGAACTTGATTTTTGGTTCTGTCAAACAATTTGGTAAGCAAAGAGTTTTTAATAGCTGAAGACAAGAATCCAGTAGGAGAAAAATCTTGAATGACCACATCACCCAAATTCAATGATTTTAACAACTTTTTCCATACATCACTAATAGGACTTTCTTGCGTCAGAAGAGGGCGTGTACCAAACTGAAAACCGACTTCTCCGACTTCCGGATTGTCCAAATAATCTTCCCAATCACTCAAAGACCAAACACCGCCGGCAATAATAATCGGCACGTTATTAAGCCCGTTAGCGTTCAATACTTTTCTGATTTCTACAACTTTTTCATAAGGAGATTGCGGTTTAGAAACTTCGTCGGTGTTTGAAAATCCGCAATGTCCGCCGGCAAACCACGGGTCTTCATAAACCACTCCGCCCATAAATTCCTTAAATTTATCATATCCGCGTTTAATCAAAATTTGTAAAGCTCTGCCCGATGAAACAATAGGATAGTAATAAACACCGAAATAAGATGTAAGTTCAGCCAATTTTATCGGAAGTCCTGCACCGGAAACAATGCCGTTGATGGTACCTTTGGCTTTTTCTAAAACGTTTTTAATCAAGTATTGGCTATCGGCCAATTCCCACAATACGTTCATATTGATTAATCCGTTACCGTTTGCTTTTTCATGAGCAATCTGCGCTTGCGTAACACATCCTTCAACAGCCTTATCCATCATTTCCCAGTGACGATCCATACGTGATTTTGCCAATATGTCAGGAGTTCTTACCACACCGTTTTCATCCTTTGAATCGGGAAAAACACCGGAAAAAGTACCTACACAGTGTTCTTTTGCCCAAGCACCTGCGGTGTTACCATTACTGACATTAACACCTCTACCGCCCTCAAATAATGGAAAGACTTCTTTTCCGCACAAATTTATCTTTTTTAATTCTTTCATTACATACTCCTAAAATTCAGGTATTCTAAAATATATAGTCATTGCCATAAAAATAACTCAAAATTCTATAAAGTGAAGTACGCACTTTTTTGTATCATAGTTTCCTTAAAGAAACCAATACCCGAATTTTTACTTAATTACATATATGATATCATATTTTTTTGTTATGTCAATCAATCGATTGAATTAATAAATATGCATGTTTTAATTTTTGTCTAAAATACATTTGTAAAATTTTAATAATATGTTATTATAAATATATATACGGAGAGGCAACAATGAATTATAAAACTTATTTATTAAACGAATACAAAAAACAAGGAAAACCTCCTCAATACTTTGAAGTAGGAAAGACCAACTTTATAATTCCGGTTGCTTATGACAAAAGAGATGATTTTTTTGATGATTTTTTAGCCTTTCAAGATCAAGAATACTTAAAATATGACAAATACAATAAACGGAATCCTGATAAACAAATACAGGTAAGAGAAGTCAAGCTTAATGATGATATAAGGTTTATTGTTCCGCTTAATATGGCAAAACGAAATTTATCAGACAAAGAAATAAAAAACAGATTGATAAAAAAGGCTGTAAATCGTTATATTTCAGCCGTTAAAAAAACGGCTCGCTTAAATGAAGAAAATCCCAAAGAGAAAGCTCTTGTTTCACTTAGTGAAAATCATTTTCGTTATTGTCACAAAGAGCATGCAAAATTTGTCGCTCAAAAAATAGCAACAAAGCTTGGTCAAGCGCTTAAATGGAGCTCTAAACAAACAGCAGATGTCGCCATAGGTTTGGCCGGATCTCCGGTTTTTGCCGTTTATAAACTACTTGATAAAAAATATCATTATGAAGACAATAAATTTTCTGATTTTTTAAACAAGCAAATAGCACCAAGATTAAAAAAAGCACTTTTAACTACAGCAATATCTACTGCTACGATATTGGGTGTTAAAAATAATGAAAAAATATCAGATTATATTGATGATATAAAAACTGAAAGAGCCGAAAAGAAACAAGCTGAAAAGGACGCTCAAGCTCGCATGGTCACAGAACAAGCCGAAAAAGAAGCTTTTTTCAAAAAATATGATACAACTGATGAGGTATTTTATCAAAATTATAAAACCGCAAAAGCAAATGAAGAAATAATTGTTGCTTTGATTGCTTGTCCGGAGGGTTTTAGAGAAGATGCATATCTTTGTGATGCCGGAAAATCAACCATAGGATACGGCACTACCAGAACAATAGTAAAAGGAAAAACCGATGAAAAAGGTTTTCCTGTAACAATGCCGGTAGTCTTAGGGAGCAAAACAAATAAAAAAGATGCATATGATGATGTTGTTGCTCATTTGGATAAATATGTATATTCACAATTTAAACATATTAATAAAGTTCTTGAAGAACAAGAAATATCGGCAATATGTATGTTCATTTATAATACCGGTAATAATACATTTAATGAAACAATGCTATGCAAAGCAATAAATAATAATGCAGATGATAAAAAAGTTCGTGAAGCTTTTTCTATTATCAGATCAGTTAAGGGAAAGCGCAATTATGGTCTCATAAACCGCCATGGTTTCGAAGGATATGTGTTTTGTTGTGAAAACATAAAAGATCTTGTCAATCTTAAACCGACCATAGCCGGTAGTCCTGATATAAAATATTACGAATATGGCTCCGGCAATAAAAAAGATCCGCTTGAAAATCATGACAAAACATTTGTTACCAGAGATATTGAACAGGTTTTTGAAGACGCCGAAAAATTTAAAACAAATGATTATAAAAAATGTATCATTTATATGCTTCCCGAAGAAAAAGCCGATGAAGCACTGAAAAAATTTGGTGTATACGTAGATGAAAACGGTAAAATTAAATCAGATATAACATGGGAAGAAGCTCAAGAAATATCATCAAAGCATAATAAAAAAAGTGCCAAAAAATTAAAGTTGCGAAAAAACAAATCACGTTAAATCTATTGTAAATATTCTTTCAATATTGCGGGTGTCAAAATTTGTGGTAATATCAGATAATCATCTGATTTTCCGTCATAATAAACATACAGAGGAACACTGGCACGACCGTAAAAAGACAAAGCTTTGTTTATTTTTTCATCTTTATTTGTTGCGTCAGCTCGCAACAGTAAAATATTTTTTTCTTTTACGATATTTGCTAAATCATCAGATTGAAGAGCAGCTTGTTTATTGACCATACAAGTAATGCACCATTTGGCCGTAAAATCAATAAATACCGGTTGTTTATTTTCTATGGCCTGACTAACCTTATCAGAGGAGTAATCCTGCCATGATAAATTTTTTCCGGAAAAAATTATACCAAGTTGTGCTAAAAGCACCCACATCAGCCATATACAAGTAAATATTAAAGGTATACTTAATATTTTTTTCAAAACACTCATCCACTTACCGGGTTTCGGTAAAATTCTTTTTATCTTCAAAGGATTCCATGCTAACAATGCAAAAGGTAAAGCATATCCCAAACCCAAAGTGAAAAATATCGGAAAATAAATATACACTGGCATCATTAAAGCATAAGCAATTGCCGCTCCCATAAATGGAGCAGTACAGGGTGTTGCAATAATTACGGCTAACAACCCCGTCATAAAAGCATTTATTTTATGATTTTCAAAATGTAAAAAAGCAAAGCGAGATAAGCAACTGTTATTTATGTTTATAACATCGAGCATCAGAAGTGTTAAAATTACAAACACCATAAACATAAAACCGACAAAATAGGGCGATTGCATATGAAATCCCCAGCCGATTGTATTGTCAAACATTCTCACACCATATAACAATCCGGCAATAATAAGCATAGATATAATAACGCCAATTCCGTAGAATAGGGCTTCAATAGAACGTTCTTCCGAGTTCATGTTGGTTAAAGATATTATTTTGATACTCAATACAGGGAAAATACAAGGCATAAAATTAAGGATAACACCTCCGGCAAAAGCCATCAGTAATATAATCCAAAGATCAATATTCGAAGCAAAATCATTACTTACAAATTGTTTTTTACTTTGTTCGACTTTAACTGCAAAGTCAGGTGTGTTTTTTTTATAAATTTTAATAATTTTTTCTTGGTTTATACATTCATCTTTACAAACCATATATTGAATTTTAGCATTAATATAATTATCATTTTCTACATTTAGGGTTGATTTATAAAAAGCTTTTGCTTCATACCCGTCAAAAGATATTATGTCATTAACATAACGTTTTGTTTTGCTGTAACTTTCTTCTAAAACATCTGCATTACTGACATTCAACCAATTGATTTTTAGCGGTGAACCGAATTCCTGTTCATACGGTGCAAAAATATGCCAGTTTTTTGCAATATTAAACTCCAACAAAACTTCCAACATCTTGTTATCATTAATTTTAGTATAAGCATTTATCTCAACCGGCTCATTTGCTTTTGCGTTATTGCAAAGCAAAAATAAACTTATGCAAATAATTTTAAGAAAATTCATTACTATTTACTTTTTTGTTCGTTTATTACAAGTTTATAATATGCAGTCGAAACTATAATTAAAGCTTTCAGAAAACACCAACAACCTAAAGCAATGGCAATCGGTAAAAAGGCAAAAGGCATAATACACAACAGCACAAAAGCACAGACAGTTTCAAATCCTTGAGCCAAACCGCCCAAATAAAAAGGCGATTCTAATTTTTGAGTATTTGCTTTTTTAGAAGAATTGTAATTAATAAGACCATAAGCTAAAAGAGCAGAAGATGAAGCGGTAAAGCCAAAAAGTAAAAAACATGCCGAAACAGCATTTTCATAAGGATCGGCAAGTGCAAATCCGAAAATTACACCGGCATAAAATACAAAATCCAAACACAAATCTAAAAATACACCAAACTTTGTAATTCCTTCGATTCTTGCAACAGCTCCGTCTAAAACATCGCAAAATCTGTTGATTAAAATAAAAATAAGCGCTTCAAGATACATGTTCATTGCTAAAAAGTTTATAGACATCATACCGATTATAAAGCCGAATATCGTAATCATATTTGCGGTTATAGAATTTTTGTGAAGCCACTTTGCGATAATATTTACTTTTGTATTCCATTTTTCTTGAATACATTTTGAGTTTTTACAAATATCTGAGTTATTAAATTTTTCAGTTATTTCTTTGAGTTTTAATGATATTTTGTTTTTCATGGTTTAATCCTTATAATAAGAAATATGTACTGTGTTGACATTATATTCGCTTAACTATAAAACAAGTTTTGTTTTTTGTAAAAAGTAACTTTGCGATTATACAGGTATAAATATGCGTATTTTTCAATATATTTCAATATTTCTTTTTATGTTAGCGATTGTTTTTGTAATACATCAAAACTCACCACACTATCATATTATAAAAGGTGAAATATACGGAACATATTATAATATCAAAATAAACACCGACAGCAAAGATAAAGAATTGAAGAATGAAATAAAAGCAAAACTTCAAGACATCGACCGCACAATGTCTGTATTTAACAAAGACAGTGAAATTTCCGCATTGAATGAACTCGGTATTAATAAAAGCTTTAAATTATCTCAAGATTTAGCAAAAGTATTAAAAAACTCACATAAAATATGGAAACAAAGCAACGGATGGTTTGATCCGACTTTAGGACGTTTAATAAACCTTTGGGGATTCGGAACGGCAGAAGCTAAAATACCGTCAGATAAAGAAATAAGTGAAGTTTTACAATCAACCGGTTTTAACAAGCTCAGATTCAAAGAAAATTATACCAATATTTATAAAACAAATAAAAATACATATATTAATTTGTCAGCCATAGCTAAAGGGTTTGCTGTTGATGAAATAGCGTTATTGTTAGATAAAAAAGGTTATAAAAACTATATTATTGATATAGGTGGTGAAGTAAAAACTAAGGGATATCGTTCAAAAAAAGGTGATGCATGGAATGTTGCTATTAACACTCCGAAAGAAAATTCAAACGAAAATATAATGGTAATGTCATTAAGTAATATTGCTGTGGCTACTTCGGGAAACTATCGAAATTATTACAAAAAAGGCAACAAAATTTATGCTCATACCATTTCCCCGAAAACAGGTAGACCGGTTGACAGTGATATTTTATCAGTAAGTGTTTTTCATGATTCATGTATGTATGCCGATGCATATGCGACGGCAATAAACGCAATGGGCTTAGATAAGGGATTGAAGTTTGCAAACAAAAACAATATAACAGCAATTATTATCGATGGAAATATGCAAACCATTTATACCAAATCAGCGCAAAAATATATGGAATAGTTATGGAAACAATAGGTAAAAACGGAATAATAAAAAATATAAAAAACGACGAGCTTGTTATCGAAATAATGAGCTGTTCCGCTTGTTCAACCTGTGCAATAAAAAGTTATTGTAATGGTGCGGAAGCTAAACAAAAAGAAATAATCGTAAAAAATAAAGAGTCCGACAAATTTAAAGTCGGCGACGAAGTATTTGTTGAAATAGACGAAAAACAAGCCGTAAAATCAATAATTTTAGCTTATGTAATTCCATTGTTATTGATGATATCGACAATTGTCGGCGTCATAAGTTATCAACAAGATGAGATAATAGGCGGAATATGTGGAATAATTGTCTTGATTCCTTATTATTTTGGTTTATTCTTGGCAAAAGATAAAATGAAGTCAGGGTTTGAATTTAAGGTTTCACAAAAGGACGCAAAAGAAAATGGATAACCTAATATTATTAAACACGTTAATTTTAGGCTCAATAGGGCTTATTTCAGCTTTGGTATTATATCTTGTTTCCAAAAAATTTATGGTTGAAACAGACGAGACAACCGTAAAAATAGTAGAAATACTCCCTCAGGCAAACTGTGGCGGTTGCGGTAAAGCCGGTTGTGCAGATTTTGCAACAGCATGCGCAAAAGCCGATGCCGATGTATTTGCCAACCTTTATTGTCCTGTGGGCGGGCAAAAAGTTATGCAAAAAATTGCTGAAATAAAAGGATTTGAAGTTGCTCAAAAAGCTCAGACCACAGCAGTATTACTCTGTCAGGGAACTTGTCAGAATGCACCGGCAAAAGTTGTCTATGAGGCCGTAAGTTCTTGTCGTGTAGCCAACAGAATATCATCAGGTCAAAGCGGTTGTCCTGACGGATGTTTACGTTTGGGAGACTGTATAAAATCATGCAAATTCGGAGCATTATCTCTTAATGAAGAAACAGGATTGCCGATTATAGATTCAACCAAATGTGTTTCTTGCGGGGCCTGTGCAAAAGTATGCCCGAGAGGTTTGTTTGAAATCAGACCTGTCAGTCAAAACGGAAGCATTGTTTATGTGGCCTGTCGTAACAAACAAAAAGGTGCAACAGCAAGAAAAAATTGTAAATCCGCATGCATTGCCTGTATGAAGTGCAGTAAGATAAACGACAGCATAAAAGTTGAAAATAATATTTCATATATTCCCGCAGATATTGATGTTGAAAAATTCGGATCCGAATTGGCTCAAAATTGCCCGACCGGTGCAATAGTATATAGGGAGAACGTTCGTGACTAGAAAATATACTTTTTCCATGGGAGGAATTCATCCCGATAAATTCAAAATTACTTCAAATTGTCCGATTGAAGATGCCGGTTTACCTGAAATGGTATATATTCCGGTAAAACAGCATATCGGTTCTTCGGCAAAAATTATGGTAAACAAAGGTGATAAAGTAAAAGTCGGAACTTTGATTGCCGATGCCGACGGTATCGTATCATCAGACGTTCACTCATCAGTTTCCGGTGAAGTTATAAAAATTGAGGATGTTGCAGGCTCAACGGGTTATGAAGAAAAAATGATTACCATTAAAGTTGAGGGTGATGAGTGGGAAGAAAGTATTGATAGAAGTGATAAGATTATAAAGGAAATAAATTTTACTCCTGAAGAAATTGTAAAAAAAATACGTGAAGCCGGAATTGTCGGTATGGGTGGAGCAGGTTATCCTACCCCGATAAAAACATCTCTTCCAGAGGGAAAAAAAGCCGATATTTTGATTGTAAACGGTATTGAATGCGAACCGTTTTTAACAGCCGATGACAGATTGATGGTAGAAAGAGCTGAGCAAATAATTATCGGTGCCAGAATAATCAATAAAGCCCTCGGTATTCAAAATGCCATAATTGCAATCGATGAAAACAAACCTAACGCAATAGCCACGCTTACAGCGCTTTGCAAATTATATATAGGTGTAAATGTTCGAGTATGTAAAACCAAGTATCCTCAAGGGGGAGAAAAACAGCTTATCAAAGCTATTACAGGCAAAGAACTACCTTCGGGTAAACTTCCTTTTGATATGGGGTGCGTTGTTCAAAATGTCGCAACGGTTCATGCGGTGTACGAAGCGGTTATGAAAAACAAACCATTATTTGAACGTATTGTTACCGTTTCGGGTGATGGTATTGAATATCCGAGTAATTATCGAGTAAGAGTAGGAACACCGATATCTTATCTGATAGATAGAGCCGGTGGTATGAACGAAAATGTCAGTAAGATTATTTTGGGCGGGCCGATGATGGGGAATGCCATCGTAAATCATTCTGCCCCCACCACCAAACTTACTTCAGGAGTTTTATTATTTAAGGAAGATAAAATATCCAAAAAAGAAGCTTCCGCTTGTATCAGATGCGGAAAATGTACTCAAGTTTGTCCGGCAGGATTGCGTCCTTTTGCCATAAAACAAGCCGTTGTATATTCCGGCCCGACAGATGAATTAAGAAAACTTCATGCCGGTGATTGTATCGAATGCGGATGTTGTGCATATAGTTGTCCGGCCAATATACCGCTTCTTGATTATTGTAAAATTGCTAAACAAGAAATTAGAAAAAAGTGAACTTAAAATGTTAAAAATATCAACAAACCCTCATATGCAAACAACTCGTAACACCAAATCAATTATGCTTGATGTTATTGTAGCGCTTGTTCCTGCAATTATTGCATCAGTATTATTTTTTGGCGCGGATGCTCTACGTGTTATTCTTATTTCAATAACAAGTTGTGTATTTTTTGAGTATTTGGCATGCCGTTATTGGTTAAAAATAAAAAATTCAACCACAGATTACTCGGCTGTTATTACAGGTATATTACTGGCATTTAACTTGCCGTCAACCATGCCTTGTTGGATGATTATAATTGGCTCATTTATGGCTATAATTGTAGCAAAAATGTGTTTTGGCGGAATTGGTTGCAATATTTTTAATCCCGCATTGGTTGGTCGTGTGTTTTTGTTTATCTCATTTCCGGTACAAATGACCGTTTGGCCGAATCCTCACTTTTTATCTTTATTCTCACCCGATGGTGCAACGGGGGCAACCACACTAAGAATGTTAAAAAGTATGAAAACAAGCGGAGAAATTTCTTCCGATATGTATACAATTGATGAATTACCGAGCTATTTGGATATGTTTTTAGGTAATGTTGGAGGTTGTATAGGTGAAATTTCAGCCTTGGCTTTGTTATTGGGATTAGCATATATGTTGTGGCGCAAAGTTATAACATGGCACATACCGTTTTATTATCTAGCAACGGTTCTGGTTATGACATCAATTTTATATTATACAACCGGTAATACTAAGTTTTTGCCAATGGCTCATTTGCTATCCGGAGGTTTGATGTTGGGTGCAATATTTATGGCAACTGATTACACAACCTCACCGATGACTATTAAAGGGCAAATAATATTTGCCATATGTTGCGGTTTTTTAACGGTTATAATTCGTTCATTCAGTGCGTACCCCGAAGGTGTTTCTTTTGCCATATTGATAATGAATGCTTTTGTGCCGTTGATTGATAAATATGCAGTTCAACGTTATTATGGAGAGAAAAAGTAATGTCTTATAAAATAAAAGAATTTATTGTTCCGGTAATAACGTTGGTTGTAATAGCCTCCGTTTCGGCATTTATGTTAGGATATGTTCACGATGTAACTTTCAATGCTATACAAAAAGCAAAAGATAATCACGAATTACAAGCTATAAGTGAAGTTGTTAACGAATTTGACAATGATCCTTTTGCCGAAAAAACAACCATTATGACCAAAGATAAAAAGGACAAGCTTATAATGTATCCGGCCAGAAAAGGCGGAAAATTGACGTCTGTTGCCATCAAATCATATACTAATACAGGGTTTGGCGGAAGAATAGAGGTTATGACAGGTTTCAACGTTGCAGGTTCCATAAAAACATTTAAAGTTATTTCTTCAAATGAAACTCCGGGTCTTGGTTCAAAAGTTGATGATCCTAAATTCAAAAATCAATTAACCGATTTTTATCCTCATCGTCAAATCTTAAAAGTCAAACAAGATGGTGGTGATATTGATGCCGTAACTGCAGCAACCATAAGTTCTCGAGCTGTATTGAGAGCTATTGAAAGAGCATATGATGCATTTACCAATTTTAATTCGGGAGGCGATAATGAATAAAACTTCGCTTGATAATTTAACCAGAGGCATAATAAGGGAAAATCCTATATTTGTAATGTTATTGGGTATGTGTCCGACATTAGGTGTTACAACGTCAGCTATCAATGGTTTGGGGATGGGATTGGCAACAATGTTTGTATTAATGTTATCAAATATTGCCATTTCATCCGTAAAAAAAATAATTCCCGATATAATCAGAATTCCTGCATTTATTGTTATAATAGCATCATTTGTAACTATGCTTGAGATGATTATGCAAGCTTACTTACCGGCATTATATTCGGCATTGGGAATCTACATACCGCTTATTGTGGTAAACTGTATAATTTTAGGCAGAGCAGAGGCTTTTGCTTCCAAAAACAGCATATTTCAATCTCTTTTAGATGCGATAGGTATGGGTATCGGTTTTACCCTTGCTTTAACCTTATTGGGTTCATTAAGAGAGATTTTGGGTAACGGATCAATTTTCGGATTTAGTTTTATGGGAGATATTGCTAACCCGATATTGCTGTTTATTATGCCTCCGGGGGCATTTTTGGCACTTGCCTCAATAATTATTGTTGTAAACAAACTTCGAGGAGTTAAATAGTCATGGCATATTTAATGATTTTTATTACAGCGATATTTGTAAACAACATTATTCTTTCGCAATTTTTAGGAATATGTCCGTTTTTGGGAGTTTCTAAAAAGATTTCAACCGCGGTTGGTATGGGTATTGCAGTAATGTTTGTAATGACTTTGGCTACCATAGTCACTTTTTTGATTTATTACACATTTTTACAACCTTATAATTTGAAATTTATGACAACGGTTACATTTATTTTGGTAATTGCCTCGCTTGTACAAATGGTTGAAATTATAATCAAAAAAAGTTCGCCTGCTTTGTATCAGTCTTTGGGAATTTTCTTACCTCTTATAACTACAAACTGTGCTGTTTTGGGTATTGCTATTTTAACGATACAAAAAAACTATACATTACTTGCCGGAATTTGTTATACCTTGGCCTCGGCAATGGGATTCACTTTAGCAATCGTAATATTTGCCGGCATCAGAGAAAGATTGGACAGGACAGAAGTACCTCAGGCCTTAAAAGGTACACCGATAGTACTGATAACGGCAGCGTTATTATCCATGGCTTTTATGGGCTTTGCCGGAATATCTTACTGATAAAAAAACGCTCTAATTTGAAATAGAGCGTTTTTGTTACGGAATAAGTATATTTTTTACTGTTTGTATAATGTTTTCAAACATCTCAATCGTCAAAACACCTGTATTTATATTGTATCTTGAAGTATGGTAAGAATTAATCATAGTAAGATTATGTTTATCCAATTTATGAATATTTCCGTGTCCGAATTTAAATGAAGATTTTTTATATTCCAAAATACCCAAAACAGCATTGTGAGCCACATTTCCTAAAGTTAGTATAATTTTTAAATTCGGCATATTGCTGATTTCATCAATTAAAAATTTTCCGCAATTTTTAATTTCATCACCGGTAACTTTGTTTTGAGGGGGGACACAACGAACCGAATTGGTAACTCTGATATTTATTAACTCAAAACCATCATCAGCTCTTTTATCATAATTTCCTTTGGCAAATCCGTATTTTTTTAAAACAGGGTACAGTACATCACCGGCATAATCATTGGTAAAAGGGCGTCCGGTTTGATTTGCACCGTTAAGTCCGGGAGCCAAGCCGACTATTAAAATTTTTGCGTCCAGATTACCGAAAGCCGGCACGGGGGCATTGTAGTATGAAGGAAATTTTTTTTGATTTATTTTTCTGAAATCAACCAGTCTTAAACAATTTATACAGTTTTTATCAGGAGCGCAAAAACTCATATTTTTCAATCCTTTCGTAAGTGTAACTCAATATATATTAGAATATTTGCGTAAAAAAACATTTAACTCCCCTTTAAAAAGTATTTATACGGATTATCTGATATGTGTAAACCGATAACAACTTAGGTTTAAGTAAGAAAAAAAGTAAAAACTTATTTATAAATGGAGTTTTAAAACAATGAAAAAAACATTATTACTTGCAGGAATAGCTTGTGTGCTTTGTTCAACAAATGCTTTAGCCGCATGGAACGATGGTCCTAAAACTACAAAAGTATATATTGGTGCCGACTATGCTTTGGATTCTTATGATTTTAAGGGAGCATTTGATGATGCTAAAAAAACATATCATTCAGGTATTGTCAACATGGGTGCTCGTATGGATAAAGTAGGTGTAGAAGTATTTGGTCAATGGAGCGCAAAACGAACCAAAGATATGTCAGGTGGTGAAAAATTAAAAACCAGAGTAAATGCATATGGTATTGATTTGTATGGCTATCAACCTTTGGGTTGCGAAGGCAAATATGATTTGTTGGCCAGTATCGGTGTAGCTGATTATTATTTCAAAGGAGAAGCTAAAGACACTTCTCACTCAGCCAATCGTATCGGATATCGTATCGGTGCCGGTGCTATGTATAACTTCAACGATCATATCTCAGCACGTATTATGGGACGATATGCTTATATCGGAGCATCAAGCTTAAATCACGTAGCAGAAATGACTGCCGGTATGCGTTATAATTTCTAAAAAAACTTAAATAACACTAAATATCCTAAGTTTATCAACTTAGGATATTTTTTTAATAAGTCTTTCTTAACAGATAAGCTTTTCTTAAAAATTTAGCATCAAGTCCGGCAATAATTACAAAATAACCGACAACTACGGTTAAAGCTCCCAGCATCCATGCAATAGGACCGGACCAAAATAAACCTATATAACCGATTTTTTTTGACAGATATATAGCTATAATTATCCTTACAACAAGTTCTATACAGCTTGAAAGAACAGGTACAAAAGTTTTTCCCATACCTTGTATGGCATTTCGTACAATGAATATACATACTAAAAAGAAATAGAAAAAGGAACTCAGTAACAGATACTTTTGTCCGATAATTATGATATTTATATCCTTATTTTCTATGAAAAGAGATATCATATCTACTCCGAAAAAACGAACAGTTAAACCTATTACAATACTTAAAACAAGGCCGGCCAATAAACATTGGCGAACTCCTTGACGTATCCTTTTTATAAGTACGGCACCGAAATTTTGAGCAGAATAGGTGGCAAAGGCGATACCTAAAGCAAATAACGGTTGAGTGGATATTTGTTCAATACGCATAGCCGCGGTAAATCCGGCAATAACTTCTGTTCCGAACGAATTACACAGACTTTGTACGACCAAAATTCCGACAGATAATATAGAAAATTGCAAAGCCATCGGAATAGCAATTCGTAAATGTTCTTTCATTATTTTATTACTGTAACAACAATCAGTTAATTTCAGTTTTAATATCGGGTATTTGGTATAGATAAACAATATACAAGCCAAAGCGCTGAAACTTACGGAACAAAGTGTACCCAATGCAGATCCTTGAACTCCCCAGTCGAAATATTTTATAAATATAAAATTAAAGGCAATATTTAATACCGAAGATCCGATTAAAAAATAAAGCGGGGTTTTAGAATCACCTAAAGCTCGAATAGCTCCGGAAAGCAGATTATATAAAATAATTATACTCATAGCTAAACCGAGTACAAATGTAAACTTATAAGCATCATCCATAAGTTCTTGAGGAACATTCATTATCAGTAAAATATCTTTTAGAAAAAAAATTACACAAAAACTGATAATAACACTAAATATTGTTGAAGCTAATAAAGAGTGAAAAAATGATGATTTAACACCTTTAACATCTTTGGCCCCAAAACGCTGAGCCGTTATAACGGTAAGACCGCCGGTAAACCCGAAAGCAACAATCAAAAACATAAAAAATATCGGCGCAGAAGCACCTAAAGCCGCTAAAGCTTTAACTCCAAGTAATCTGCCGACAATCAAAAAATCGGAAATATGAAAAAGTTGCTGAAACAAGTTACCTAAAAGAATAGGTAATGCAAACCACGAAATTAACTTTAACGGACTACCTTTAGTTAAATCTTTTATCATTTTTATTTTTTCCTGCTATAAAATTTAAGAGCTTTTTAATGCTTAAAACATTAATTGTAAAGTCGATTTTTTCATTATTGAGCATATATAACAAATAAAAGAGGAAAATAATGAAAACAAAATCAACAGACACAACAAAATCAGATAACTACACAAAAGAACAAATTAAAGAAAATTGTATTATCGAATTTCTTTGTTTGTTGTCGGATAAACCGAGATTTTCAATAAAGATGTTTATTGAAAATATAATAAAGTTGTTTAAGAAATAACTTTTAACATTTCATCGACAAAAGCGGGAAGGGTTGTTCCGGCAGGGCCTATAATATGTTTATCAAAAAAGAAATTATTGGAAGTATTTTCCAAATTAAATTCGTAAGTGTCGGCACCATAATATTTTGCAGTTTGTACAAAAGACGCTGCAGGAAACACAACACCGGAAGTTCCTATTGATAAAAACAAATCACATTTTGTAAGTAACTCTTCTACTTTATCCATATAAAGCAGGTTTTCACCAAAAAATACAATATTCGGTTTCATTCGTCCCAATTCATTACAATTAGAACAAATGGTATTTATACCGACATTACCGAAAGTTTCCAAAATATGTCCGCAATTAAGGCATACAGCCTGATTTATTTGCCCGTGTATATGATAAATATTTTTATTTTTGGCTTTTTCATGCAAAGTATCAACATTTTGTGTAATGATGCTTATATTTGCCGGATATTCATTTTGAAGTTTTGTAATGGCTAAGTGAGCTGGATTGGGTTTGGCTTTTTTCAATTCGATTTTTAATTCATTATAAAAATCATGTACATACTTAGGATTACGAGCAAATCCTTCAATCGTTGCCACATCATCAACCTTATGATTATTCCACAAACCGTTAGCCGATCTGAATGTGGCCAAACCTGACTCTGCCGAAATTCCGGCACCTGTTAAAATAACAATATTTTTATACATCTTCATTTGATAACCCTAAAATATGAATTGCTAAAGCTATAAAGAATTTTATAATCAAAAACAGAAAGGAATCAAGCTTAAATGAGTTTTTTGTTATTGTCCTGTTGCGCACCTTGTTCTTGTGCCGTAATTAAAAAGTTAGCCGATGAAAAGACTGATTTTAGTGTGTTATTTTATAATCCTAATATCAGGCCTTATGAAGAATATCGCAAGAGATGCGATGAAAATAAGCGTGTTTGTGAAAAATACAGTATAAAATTCATCGAAATTGAATATGACAATGAAAGATGGTGTAAATTAACAAAAGGTTTAGAAAATATGCCCGAGCGTCAAAAACGTTGCTCTATATGTTTTGCTATGAGATTAAGACGCACTTTTGAATATGCTAAAGAAAACGGTTATGATGCTGTGGCAAGTGTTTTAGGTGTATCGAGGTATAAAGACCTAAAGCAAGTAAACGAAGTAGCTCTATCCGAAGCTGAACGGGCAGGGATGCCGTATATCGAAATAGAAGGACGCAAAGGCGGTATGCAAGAGCTCAGAAACCATCTTATAAAAGAATTAAATTTATATAATCAAGACTATTGCGGATGTAAACCAAGGGGAGAATAAATAAATGTTTCTTAATAAATGGTTTTTACCAAAGCCCTATAATGAAGGGTATTTACCGGAAAAAGACGGACATAAGATATATTTTGCCGAATATGGTAATAAGAAAGGCATACCTGTGTTGTTATT
The DNA here is from genome assembly GCA_017501665.1 of Alphaproteobacteria bacterium. Taxonomy (GTDB): domain Bacteria; phylum Pseudomonadota; class Alphaproteobacteria; order RF32; family CAG-239; genus CAZU01. The sequence goes on from JAFVWM010000036.1 coordinate 29,388, forward strand.
TCACGGCGGTCCCGGAGGAAGCTGTAAGGCAAAAAAAATTAAAGGCATAAACTTAAACAAGTATCGGGTTATCACTCTTGATCAGCGAGGTTGTGGTTTATCGACCCCATTAGGAAAAATTGAAAATAATACGACAGATGATTTATTAAAAGATTACGATAGGTTGGTTAACTATCTTAATATAAATAAAAAAATTATTCTCCGAGGCGGATCATGGGGATCAACTATTGCTTTATTGTGGGCAGAGAAAAATCCGCAAAAAGTTGAAAAAATGTTATTATCTCAAATATTTTTGGCCAATGATGATTTTCATCATTGGGAATTTGACGGAACTAAATACATTTATCCGGAATTCGTGGAATATATGGATAAAAAATCAAAAGGAAATATAATAGGTTATTACAACAAGTTAATCCAAAGCTCTAACACAAAAAAACAATTGGAAGCAATCAATGAGTTTGGTTGGTTTGAGCGAATTTGCGGTAGTATGAGACCTGAATTTGCTTGTTTTTCAGATGCTTGTGATAAAGAATTAGCTTCAAATCGCATTTATATTCATTATGCCGCAAATAATTTCTTTTTAAAGGGAAATGACATTCTTAAAAATATTAATAAAATCAAAGATATAAAAACAATTATAATCCATAATCGACTTGATCTCATATGTCCGTTTAAAGGTGCATACGATCTACATAAAAATATGAATAATTCAGAGCTGATAATTGTTGATGAGTTCGGACATGTCGGAAACAAATTACGAAAAACTATAGCGAAAAAATTAAATGGAGATTTAAAATGAGAAAAGATTTTTATATATTTCGTCATGGACAAAGCACATATAATGTCGCCGGCAGGATACAAGGACAAACAAATGATTCGGTTCTTACGGATTTAGGTAAAGAACAGGCCGAAGCAGTGGGAAAAAAGTTAGAGGACAAAAAAATTGATATTGTTGTATCCTCACCATTGTACAGAGCAAAGCAAACTGCCGAACTGGCTAATCGCACAATAAATAAAAAAATCGTTGAAGATAAAAGCTTTACAGAAGTTGATGTTGGTGTGGTTGAAGGAATGCACTATACAGAGGCAAAAGAAAAGTATAAAGAAGAGTTTGAAAAAATGCACTCACATGCAAAAGGTAATGATGATGCTTGCTATCCCGAAGGCGAAACAAGAAAGCAAGTAAGAAAAAGAGTTTTTGAAGGTTTGGAATATTGGGCTTCAAAAGATGAATATAATTGTATAGCAATAGCATCACATGGTATTATGTTATCTCAAACATTAATTGCCTTAGGTAAAGAAGCTGATGATATACCAAATGGTTCAATCCTTCATATAAAAAAAGAGAACGGATTATGGTCGATAGTGGAATGGATCTAAATAATGATAAAGAGAGTGTTGCAAATATTGAAATTGCGCACTATATTATGCTATCATTATATCGGGAATATTCAATACAGATGTTGAATAATCCGAATAAAAAAAGTGAATATGTTCCCTTAATGCGCCAGATAAAAAATGATATAAAATATCTGAGTAAGGTTGAGCTTGTTGAGAAAGCCGACAAATTTTATAAGAAAATATTACAAAAAATGAAAAGTAAATGATATGTCAAATGAAAATAAATATGTGTTGAATGATAAAGAACGCGAAGAATGGTATAATTACGTTGTAAAACCTTGTTTTTTAGATGATCATAAGAAATCAAAAAATCCTACATTCTTTTTGATTACAGGGCAACCGGGCGCCGGAAAAACAACAGCATCTGCTAAAATTGCAGAAAATGCTGACCCGTATCCCGTAAAATTTGGTGGTGATGATATCAGAATGCTTCATCCTCATTATGATGAAATCATAAAAGATCATTTTACCGACTATCCTTTTATTACTAAACCTGATATGTCTTGGGCCAGACAAAAGCTTATCGATGATTCGATTATGAATGGTTACAATATACAACTGGATTGTATATTGTCGAACCCTAACGATTGGAGAATGGGAACGTTACTTCAAGCAAAGTATGCAGGATATAGGGTGGAATGTATAGTTTTAGGAGTTCATAGATATTTAAGTGAAGTTTCAATATTTAAGCGTTGTGAAGAGCAAAAACTTGTTGATGGAAAAGGTTTTCCTCCCACACTTGAGGTTCACGATACGGCATATAAGCTACTTCCTGATATTATATCTAAAATGTATTCTGAAAAGGTGGCTGATAAAATTATGATTTGTAACCGTAATTTTGATATTTTTTATAATACGGATGATAATCATAATCCGACAGTACAAGGTATTAGAAAAGGTTTGTATCAATCAAGACAAAGTTGCGTTACGACCGATGGTTTGAATCAAATAAAAGCATCTTGGGATAATGTTCAGGAATTGATGTCAAAGAGAGAACATTCTGAAACAGAATTTTTACAAATGAAAAAATGCTACAATGCGTTTTGTGAAAATTCAGGTATTAATAATCGTCACAATACAAGCATTAATAACGCTATATTTATCATACAACAAGCTAATAAAACAAGAAAATAAAATTAGTATAAAATCTCATAACTGCAAGAAAGTTAAAGTTGTTATTTATGTACACACAACATAATAGCACCTCTTATTATCCATAACATATATTATGCGACAAAATAGTTTTTTGTAAAAAGTTGGGTATAATAAACCTATTTTTGTTATGGATACAAAATATATGCTAAAATGTTTTATGTATAATAATATTATTGATTATCAAGTAAGTGGTTAGTTTTTGACATAAAAATACAATAAATTTACAATAACAATATGAGGACTTTTGATATGTTAGAGAAAGGTTTTATGCCCAATATTATTATTGGAAAAAAAATAAAATTGGTTGCACGTAATAATCATGATTATGACGAAGATTCATGGTTCGAAATTGATAAAAACCGTTCATTTTTACGCAAATATCTTTTATGGGTTGATAACACAAATTCATTAGATGATGTTATTAAAACTACTGATATGTTTATTGACTTATGGAATAAAGGTGAAAACTATGCCTACTCTATTACACTAAACACGACGGGAAAAGCCGTAGGGTCAATAGATATTCACAATATTGATTATAAAAATCATTCTGCCGAGATAGGTTATTGGCTGTCCGAATCTCATAATGGTAAAGGATATATGGCAGAGGCTGTAAATCTTATTGAAAATCAATCATTTAGTGGCGGATTAAATAGATTGTGCATTCAAGTTGAAACCGATAATATACCTTCATGCAAAGTTGCCGAACGAGCTGATTATAAATTTGAAGGTACTCATAAGCAAAAACTTCTTAAATATGGCTCTTTTAGAGATATAAATTGTTACGCTAAGCTAAAAAATGCTTGATTTTACCACTTTTTTGAATAGTATTTTACATATTTTAACAAATGAGGATAACAAAATATGGAAATAAGTTTTGTAAATGATGAGTTTTCAACCGACATTGACGAGGTTATTGCTTTTACTAAAAAAAACTCCCTTAAATATATTGAGTTAAGAAAAATAAATGATAAAGATATTATTGATATATCTTTGGAAGAAGCATATGAATTATCAACCAAATTATCCTCAAACGGTGTTTTAGTTTCAGCCATTTCCTCACCTTTTTTAAAATGGTCTGCAACCAAACAAGATTTTTCTATTATGGGAAAAAATGTGGTTTCAGAAGAAGACTATTTTATAAAGCTTATGGATTTGGCTGATATATTCGGAGCTCCGAATATCCGTATATATTCCTATCTTAAAGAGGATATAACTTTAGAAGATTTAGGTAAAAAACTGGATGTGTATAGTCAAATGGCTTTAGACAGAGGCATTACGTTGTTACTCGAAAATGATAGTCTATGCAATATTAACAGCATTAACAAAATGCATCAACTTCTTGAATTATATAATTTTTCTAACATATTTCCTCTTCTCAATATGGGAAGTGTTGTGGCGTTGGCTGATGATTATAATCCTCAAGAATTACAAGATTTGATAAACACATGTCAATATTTTCATGTTACCGACTATGATAGCGAATTACAACGAAATGTAGTTATCGGTGAAGGTGATGTTGATTATGAAGAAATATTGGCAAATAAACTTAATGATGTTTGTACCGTTTTTTCGCTGTTACCAAATACAAAACACCCTGAAGACTTACAAATGTCCTTAAATATTTTTGCATCGTACGAAGAATAAATATCATAAACTATTGATTATTTCTTTGATTTCTGAAAGTTCTTCATCATTATATTTAGAAACGTTTTTCTTTGCATATTTGCTAAATTCTTCTAAAAAATCGAGTGAAGATCTTTTGTTTATTGTATAATATTTTGCGGTCATTAGTGTTTCAAGTTTATCAATTATCCCGACAAAACGAGCTTCTCGAGTTTTGTTATCGTTATACTCAGCAACTAAATCAGTAAGTTTAGGCCAATTAAGTTCCTTAGACAAGCGCAACGCCCCTTCTCTTTCCATTTTATCTTTATATTCTTTAGATATATTATCTTGTGGGGTCATATCGCCGGCATATATTTCAGCTAAATCATGGATCAAAGCAAGTTCCATACATTTTTGTTTATCAAGACTTTCCGGTGCAAACATCATAACTAAAAGAGCGACACCAAAACTGTGATCAGCATCGGATTCCGGTAAGTTTATATTAGACATTAACCAACCGCTACGCTTTAAGTCTTTAAACTTTCCTATTGTATTTATTATATTTTTTATATAATTTTGTTTCATTTTTTCTACCCATATTAGCAGATTGTATAAGTTTTTTGGTATAAGAATTTATAGGATTATGCAAAACTTTGGATGCATAATTAAGTTCTACAATTTTTCCGTCTTTCATCACAGCAATATCATCAGCTAACGCTCTCACAGCTTTTATATCATGAGAAATAAACAGATAGGACAAACCTCGAATGTCTTGAATTTTTTGCAACAGTGATATAATTTGAGCTGCAATAGTAACATCAAGTGCAGATGTCGGTTCATCCAATATCAAAATTTCAGGTTCAACGACCAAAGCTCTGGCAATAGCAATTCTTTGACGCTGTCCTCCGGAAAATTCGTGGGGAAATTTATTTAAGCAATCCGGTTTCATACCGACTTCTGTTAATACTTTTTTTATTTTATCCAGCTCTTGTTCTTTGGACAGTTTAAAGTGAACTTTTAACCCTTCTCCAATAATATCTTTTATAATCATTCGAGGATTTAGTGAGTTGTAAGGATCTTGAAAAACAATTTGAACTTTCTTTCTTAACTCTTTGTATTTTATGTGTTTTATATTGTCGTTTTGATAAAATATATTTCCTTCATATGAATTAAGTCCGGCAAAAGACATAGCTAAAGTCGTCTTACCTGATCCTGATTCTCCGACCAAACCTAATGTTTTGCCTTTTTTTAGTTTTAATGATACATTATTTACAGCATATAGGTATTCTTTCGCTTTTCCTAAAAAGCTTTTTTTAGTCGGAAATTTTACTGTGATATTTTTAGCCTCGACAACAGTTGGTTGTTTAATATTTTTGTTTTCTTTCAATTTATTAAATGAATAAATTAAAGCTTTAGTATAACTGTGTCGCGGATGTTTAAATATATTGTCACAAGTGTCTTCTTCAACAATTCTACCGCTTTTCATTACTAAAACTCTATCAGATATTCGTCGTATAATATTTAAATCATGACTTATAAATATGATAGACATTCCGATTTTTTCTTTTAACTCAATCAATAAGTCTAATATTTGAGAAGCTATTGTCACATCTAATGCTGTGGTGGGTTCGTCTGCTATTAAAATATCCGGTTTATTGGCAATAGCCATAGCCAACATAACTCTTTGACGTTGACCACCGGACAATTCATGTGGATAGGATTTGTATTTTTCTTTGGCAGATTTTATTCCAGTCAATGATAAAAGTTTTATCGTTTCATCATATGCTTGTTTTTCCGTAATTTTTTGATGAATAATAAGTGTTTCTGCTATCTGTTTACCTATCGTATGCAAAGGATTTAGGCTGGACATTGGTTCTTGAAATATATAAGATATTTTATTGCCTCGATACTCATTAATTTTTGGATTATCTAAAAGCTCTATATCGTTGAATTTTATAGAACTTTCTTTACCGTGAAATGCCTTGGGATATGGCAATAATCCCATTATGGATAAGGCCGTTAATGATTTACCGGAACCTGACTCTCCTACTATCCCTAAAACCTCACCTTTTTTTAATTTAAAGTTGATGTTTTTAATAATTTTGTATTTGTAATTATTCGAAGAATGGAAACCGATACTCAAATTATTCACTTTTAACAAGCACATCAGCTATTTCTCCTGCTGTCAAAAGCATCCCTTATACCCTCGCCTATAAATATAAGCATAGTAAGCAAAGAAGATAATACAATAAATATTGAAATCCCAATCCATGGAGCCTGAATATTATCTTTGCCTTGTCGCACCAAATCACCTAGTGACGGATACTCATATGACAAGCCCAATCCCAAAAAATCTAAAGCAGTTAGTGCAACAATAGATTCTGATAATATAAAAGGTATAAATGTTATAGATGCAACCAATGCATTGGGAAGAATATGTTTAAATATAATTCTTAAATCACTGACACCAAGAGCTTTAGCAGCTTTTACAAACTCAAAGTTTCGAGTACGCAAAAACTCAGCTCTGACTACACCCACCAATGACGGCCAACCGAAAAACAGCATAATTAAAAGCAAAGTCCAAAAATTAGGTGCAAATATACTGGCAATAATAATCAATATAAAAAGTTGTGGTAAAGATTCCCATATTTCTAAAATCCTTTGTATTATAATATCTGTTTTACCGCCAAAATATCCTTGAATAGCTCCTATAATTATACCGATTATTGAAGATATAGCAGTTAAAACAAAGGCAAAAATCACAGAAAGCCTTAGCCCGTATAATATTCTAGCCAAAATATCTCTACCTTCATCATCAGTTCCAAGCCAGTGATTTTTATCCGGAGACGATGGTGTCGGTTTATTTAAATCATAGTCAACAGTATTGAACGAATATGGTATTATTGTTGTAAATAAACGACCATTTTCTTTAATGTTTTTAACAACAAGCGGATCTTTATAGTCCGCAGGTGTCGGAAAATCTCCTCCGAATGTTTGTTCATTATAATTATTCCAAATAGGAAAATACCAACTATTTTTATATTTGACAGCTAAAGGCTTGTCATTAGCTATAAACTCGGCAAACATACTCAAAATAAAAAGCATAAGAAAAATAATCAACGAATATTTTGCTCTTTTATTTTTACAAAACACAAAAAACTTTTTTCTTAACAAATGACTCGAAATTTCATTTCTTTTTTTTGTCACCCGGAATATCCTTTAATACTATCTTTCAATAATTTCTAATTGAACACTACTGTTTTTGATTGCCTTTTTAATCTTGTTACGATATATTTTTTTCAGTTCTTCGGGAGATAAATCTTGCCCCTCGGCAACAGGAGCCTCTAAAATTTCTCTCAAAGTTTCACTTTGCTTAGCAATTTTCTCTTCAACTTCCTGTTTTAAATCAATCATTTGTTCTTTATTAATAAGTTCTTCTTTTTCTTTGATAGCTCTTTTTGTTCTGGTAACTATGTCTTCTTCGGAAGATATAACTTTTTCATCAACCATATCTTCAGCCACACCAACATCTTTGGCAATAATTTCTTTTGTTATTTCATTATCTTGTTTTTTTACACCTTCAACATCTGTTTTTTCAAGAACATCTGCAACTTTTTCTGTTACATTTTTAATTTTTTTATTAATGTCGGAAGACAATTCTTGTGTAGCGGAATTAACTTTATCTATAATATTTTCTTTTTTGTCTTTTTGTTTAGCAATACTATCCACTTTTGCACTTATTTCTTCAAAAGTTTTTTTAGCTAATTCATCCATTTTTGAACTCTTTTCAACAATTTTATCCGAAACTTTATCAATAGCTTCTTTGCTGTATTTTATAGTTTTTTCTTTTTTTTCAACTACATCATCAATAGCTTCAGATGCGACATCTTCTATTTTTTTAGCTTCTTCAACAACCTCATCCATTGCAAATTTTATAGATTTTAATTTTTCTTCAGGAATATCTTCTATAGATTTATCTGTTAAAGATGCTTTTTCGATATATTTATCTTTTAAGTCTTTAGGTGAATATGTTGTTATCAAATCATTAGCGCTACTCCATAAGACATACCAATCATTAAACGATTTTACTGATGATTCAATATCGCTATCACTAAGTTTTTCATCACTGATTGTTTTTTTAATTGATTCTATATTTTTATCTGACGCTTTTAACACATCAAAATTTTTGCAATTTTTCTTACTGAAGAATACAGAATTTATTATTTCAGGCACACTGCACACAGAATAATCAATATCCTCCGGTTCTCCATCAGTTCTTTTTATAGCAAACGTAACCTGTCTTTTGTTTTGAATTTGTTTATAATATTCCAGTTGTTTAGAACTTAGGTCTAAAGGATTATTCAAACCTTGAATGATTATAGTCGTATTCTCAAGCAATCCCATTGATTCAAGCTGATTCATAAATTTTTGTAAACTTCCGTATAAACAATTTAATTGTTCAGCATATGCTCTTTTACGATCAGATATTGATTCTTTTGAATAATCTGATTTTTTTGCACCACTCCAGTTTGCTAATGGTTTAATATTACAAAATTCGTCATACACAAAATTATCTGATGGTAAATCAATGACTGCAAAATAAGCTTGATTACCTGATAATTTGTCAATAGTTTCAACGAGTTTATCGAAAATCTTGGTCGAATTATATGAATATACTTTACTTAATACTACATTTTTAGGTTGGAACTCATTGGGTATAAAATCTCCGGCATATTCTAATATTTTAAGTAAAGGATTGACAGAACTGACCAAGCCGGTTGATTCTATCCACTGTGATAATAAAACAACAAGTTTATCAAAAGTCGTATCATGTTCTCCGGTTAATGTTATTGGCAAGTTCATTTTTTCATTACAGGAACTTGCAATCAATTCATTATCAACATAACAGGTATCGGCACCTCGCGTTTGAAAGACATTGATTTTATAATCTTTCTTACGTAACATTTCATATAGACCGTTAGTTCTTAAATATATTTTTTCCGGCTGTACTGATTTAAAATTAAAATAATTATCTATATTTATACTTTCTGAAACAAAATCTTTTGCTTTTTTGTTCAGATCATCGGCATTATACGATAAAATAAGATTTAAAAAAGCATCGTCTGAATGTTCAACTAAAGCATTAGGATATAAAGTGAAGTTGTTAGTCTTATAAAATCCTACAGCATTCTTATATGCTTTATCAAGAGCTTCAATTTTTTGCTTGCCGTCATTCATATTCTTCAAATTATTTATAGATGTAAGATCATTAAATGACAGGAAAATAATATTTTCGCCCACATTTTCTTTTTTTAAGTTTGGTAAGCCGGCAACTTCATTAAAATATTTTATATCCGGATGCATATATGCTTCGCTTATTAACCAACCTAAAACAGCACACACACCTAATGTAATGTAAAGCATAAAACTACGGTTTAAAAATGATAAAATAATCCAAACGATTAAAAACACGATAATCGACATAATCATGTGAGCATGTTGATATAAAATAATATTTACATCATACGAAAACACACCGTCAAAAATCAGCAACAAGCCTGATTTTTTATCAAATGCTGCAAATTGATTTATGACCGCTACAACAAACAGGGCAAAAACCGCCGATAGAGTTATATTTTCTAGCGGACGAACAAATGAGGCAATAAACATTAAAATAAAACTTACAACTGCTATACCTACATATATATATATAGCTTCTAAGTTTCCGAACGGTGATGTGAAAAACAGATCATAGTTTCCTGAATTGGCAAACAACGTAAAATCTACTGATATAACAGAAGCGCATAAAATTGTTTTGACTATTACATCAAACAAATATTGCCCCACAGATCTTTTTTTTGAAACACTTTTTCCATCAGCCATATTTATTTCCTTACTTATAAATTCTTAACAGACCGACATCATAATAAAATAAAAATATTTATTTTTAAAACAAAATCCTCAGAGTTTGCACATCTCTGAGGATTTTTCTTATACCAAGACAGATTATTATCTTGAATAATATTCGATAACCAAGTTCGGTTCCATAACAGAAGCATAAGGAACATCTTCAAACTTAGGAACAAAGGCATATTTTGCAGAAGCTTTTTTAGTATCCAATTCAACGTATGAAGGAACATCACGTGATGTAGATTCCAAAGCAGCAATTACAATAGGTAGTTGTTTAGATTTAGCTCTAACTTCAACAACATCACCTGTTTTTAACATGTAAGAGGGAATATTAACTTTTTTACCATTAACTGTTACATGTCCGTGATTTACAAATTGACGAGCAGCAAATATTGTCGGAACAAATTTTGCTTTGTAAACAATATTATCCAAACGAGACTCCAAAATACCGATAAGGTTTTCGGCAGCATCACCCGAACGACGAATAGCCTCTACATAATATTTGTAGAATTGTTTTTCTGAAACGTTACCATAGTAAGTTTTCAATTTTTGCTTAGCTGACAATTGAACACCATAGTCAGTTGCTTTTTTTCTTCTTTGACCGTGTTGTCCCGGAGCATATTCTCTTTTAGCAACAGATGAATTAGGATTTCCCCAAATCACACCATATTGGCGTTCTTTTTTCTTTTTTGCAGAAATTATACTTTTCATGTTTTATTTTCCTTTATTTTATAAGCTTATATTATTATTGTCCCGATAGTTTTGATTGTTTTCAATCAAACGAGACGAAAAAAATCGTCTTCATTCTCGGAAGTAAGCGCAATTTATATCAATATATTTACAAAATCAAGCATTTTTTTATAATTTTAGTGGATTTTTTATATTAAATTTGTTATATCTGACAAAGCATTTGAGGAGAATTATAAAAAATGTCTTATAATATTTTGTTCAAAGAAGCACTAAAGTGTTTTGATGAAGGTGATTTTGAAAATGCCGAGGCATATGCTCGGCAAATATTTGAAACTGTCCCTGACAACCCCGATGTATTGAATTTATTAGGACTAACGGCTCAAGCCAAAGGACTTCACCAAGAAGCTTGTTCTTATTTTTCCGGAGCCATACGAAGCAAAAATGACGACCCTTCCCTTTACTTTAACTTAGCCTTTTCATTAAAAGCTTCAAAACAATATTATGATGCTCTGTACAATTTTAATAAAGTTTTATCTCTCGCTCCTCAAGTAAAAGAAACATATAATGAAATAGCCTGCATTTATGAAAGCTTATCCGACATTAAAAATGCAAGAGAATATTGGGATAAAGCCTTGCAATATGATAACAATTATGCCTCTGCCGAAATAAATTTGGCCAACAGTTATCGCCTTGATGATATTGAATATGCTATTTCAAAATTGAACGATTTAAGTGAAAAATATCCTAAAGAAGCTCTTGTATGGTACAATTTGGCTTGGATATATTATAACAGATCAGAATATGATAATTCTTTACAATACGCCCTAAAAGCTCTTAAATTATATCCGACTTCCGATGCCATAAGATATTTAATCGGATTGTCATACATGGGATTAAAACAAGAAGCGCAAGCAAAAGAAATATTACTGGAATCTGAATCATTAAATCCGAATAATCCCGAGCCAAAATTATGTTTGGCAGATATTTTCAGCCGAAACAACGAGTTTGAAGAAGCAGAAAAAAGATATAAGCGCCTTATGGAAATTGATGATAAAAACTATGCTGTTTACAGTAATTATGCCGAAATGCTTCATCGTCAAAAACGTTTACTTGAAGCCATGGATATATACCGTAAAGCCGTTATTATATTCCCCTCATCTGCCGATGTCAGTAACAATTTAGGGGCTGTTTTACGTGAACTGGAAGAATATGATGAGGCTTTAGGATTATTTTTTAATGCTTTGGCTCTTAACCCTAATCTTGTTGAAGCATCCGTAAATATATGGGAAACATTGGTACTTTTATCAAAAGACAACGAACAAACAGCAAAAGACATTGCCGATAATTGGTATAAATCATATCCTGATAATCAATTTGCAAAATATGCGAGATCAGCCTTAAGAGGAGAAAATATTGAGAATAATAAAATTTTTACTGAAAAGTTGTTTGACAATTTTGCTGATAATTACGAGATGGTTATGCAAAATTTGGATTATACAGCTCCGATGGTTATTGGAAGAATTGCAGGACATTTGGAAGGTCGTATTGCGGATTTGGGGTGCGGTTCGGGACTTGTCGGCATGGTTGTTAAAAAAGCTGAAAATTATCTCATCGGAGTAGATATATCCGCCAAAATGCTCGAAAAAGCGAAACAAAAAAATATATATAATGAGCTGATAAAATCAGATATTATCGATTTTTTAAAAGATCGTAGTGACTTTAATTGGGTAATCGCCGCTGATGTATTGGGATACATCGGAAAATTGGATGAATTTATTAAAAATTGCAAAGGTAAAAATCTTATTTTTTCTATTGAAATAAATAGGAATACAGCTGATTACCGGCTTCAATCAAACGGTCGTTTTAACCATAACCCCGATTATGTGGAAAAATTGTTGATTAAATATGGTTTTTATGATATTTATAAAGAGGAATTTGAATTAAGAACAGAAAATTTCATTCCTGTTAACAGTATGATTTTTAAAGCTTTTGGGATACATTAAAATGACCGACGAAATGATCGATATTTATGATTCTGAAATGAATTTGTTGGGCGTAGCAATGAAAAGTCAGGCTCATAAAGAAGGTTTGTGGCACAAGGCTTTTCATTGTTGGATAATATCTGAAGACGGAAATATATGGTTACAGCTTCGCGGAAAAGATAAACAATTATATCCTGATTTGTTAGATATTTCGTGTGCCGGACATATTCAAGTCGGTGAAGCAGTAAAAACAGGTGGTTTGCGTGAGTTGGAAGAAGAACTCGGACTTCATTTGAAAGAAAATGATTTGATTAAAATGTTTACTCACAAATTAGTGATTGATAAACCTATTATAAATCGTGAATTTTGCCCTACTTATTTGTACAAAACTCAAACTAAAATATATGATTTAAAATTACAAGAAGATGAAGTTGACGGAATTTATGAAGTTGATATTCAAGATTTGATTGATTTGTTTTTTGATGATATTGAAAAAATAACAATAAAAGGAATAAAACGTACCAAAGATGGGTATAAGAAAGAGGAAAAAGAAATTGATAAAAATGCTTTTTGTCCTTATGGAGATAAATATTATCAAAAAGTTTTTGCAACCATTCAAAGATTTATCGATAATCAATAAAAAAAGCTCTGCCCAAAGGAGAAAAACAGCAGAGCTTTTCTTGTTTATAAAAACTAAAGCTTTCAAGCATTTGCAAAAACAGTTTTACAATCTGTTACATTGGCACATAAAAAGCTATAGTTTTTTTTGTATTCAGTTAAATCTTGATCAAAATTTTTCATATCATAACCGGCATTAATATATGCATATATAGCAACATCAACAAAATGACTTTCGGTTAAATAAGGTAAATTTTTCTCAATCACCGCTCTGGCTTTAGAAGCGTTGAATTTAATAATAACATCTTGAAAGAAGATATGTTTTGTATTAACCCCATCTCCAATTCCGCAAACATCAAACAAAGCATCAAATATTTGATCTTTGGAAGTTATCGGCTTATCAATCTCATTTAAGAATCTAAGCCCTTTTTCTTTAGTAACTTTCATCATAATATCCTCCCAACAAAGAAGGTTTCCTTAACTTATAATTATAATATACCACATTTTGAAGTTAATTACAACATTTTTATAACAAAATTGTAATAATTTTACTGTATCAGTCGATTATAGATATTATTATATATTTTCTTATATATAGGCATGGTTTTATTAGGAAATATGCCATTTTTAAAGGTATAATGAATGATACTTTCATTTATTTTAACCTCTGAATTTTCTCTATCGGTATCGATTATCAGTTTATTATCAACGGTCGTTTGAATAAATTCAAGGTTGTTGCAATTATTGACAGTTATAGTTCCGCAAGCACCATAATCGACATAAATACTGTAAATTGCCGATGAAGATAAATCGGAATTTCCACTGTAATATTTTCCAAACCGTATTTTTTGCAAAAAATCAGTATATAAAGCTTCTAAATTTCCGCAAAACTTTTGCCCTATTTCAACGGTTTTTATACATTCATCATTGTTTAGATTAATATTTCCGCTAAAGTCATCACCGATTATAATTCTTTTACAACCGGTTGCTTGCGATGTATTATTTGTTTTAATACTACCTTTACAATCATCACCGATTTTTATGTTATCGGTATTTTGATCTAATGCAGATAAATTACCTCTGAAAGAATCGCCTATTTCTACATCTTTTTTTATGATGTTATTGGTTAATATAATATCGGCATATGAATAATAACCGACAGACATTGCATACATACAACAGTTTGTTATATTGGTGTTTCCGCTGTATATATCGGCTATTTGCAAATTAAAACATTTTTTTGCATTGCTTATTGATAAATTACAATGGCAATTATTAGCGATAAAAATACTTTCTATATTTGATCGAGACAAGTTTAAACAACCGGAAAATTGTTCTTTAATTTGCAAACTTTCAATATAAGGATTATCTCGTAAATCAATATTTATATTACAATTACTTCCGACAATAAGTTTGGTTATTTCGGCTTTAGATAGATCATACGAACAATTTGTTGAATCATCTCTTATATTTAATGTTGAGCTTATCAGCTTTCCTACATAAACCTTTGCAAAATCAATACCGTTATTTATTCTTTTTTTGAGCATTTTTTCCGACAAATATTCTTCTCTGCCATCCATATATTTTATTATTGATACCTGCAAATAATCGGCAACTTCTTTAGTTATGGAATATTTTTTTGCTCTGATAAATGATAATATATAACCTTTTTCTATTGAACTTAAATCATTATCATCATTTGTTGAAATTTTGGTAAATATGTCATTACAACCGTCCAATGTTGCCAAAAGTTTGTTTTGATAATTTTTAAAAAACAGAGTGCATTTATTACCTCTTAAGCGAACGATCCGATAATCTTTGTTGATATTATATACAACGGCTTCACTTTCCAACACGTATATTCTCCCCATTATTGATTGATGTTGGCTTTTATGTATTTACTAAAGTCATAATATCTAGGTGCTAAATAAAAAAATATATAAATTTTATTAGGTTTAAAAAAGTTTTGAGTGAATTATTTATTTTTTTGTAATCATAATCAGGAGTAAAAATTATGCAAAATCAAGTTACAAACATTCAAAGCAAAAGTAAAATTCCTACATCACAAAACTTTTTTACCACTTTATTAAATCTTTTGGATAACCCGCAAAATAACAACATCATTCAGGCAGAACCAAAAATAGAAGTATCGGAAAATAAAGAAAATGTAATGGTAACAGCCGAGATCCCCGGCATCAGTGAAAAAGATATTGAATTAGAAATTTCTACTAACGGATATCTGACAATCAGCGGTGAGAAAAAGCACGAACACACCAAATTCTCAACCAACGGCGGATATTTTTCAGAAATTTCATATGGCCGTATAAGTCGAACTGTACCGCTTCCTTGGGATTTACAATATGATAAAGCTTTTGCCGATTATAGTAACGGTGTCTTAACAGTTACTCTTCCAAAAGCTACACCAGACAGATCACAACGAAAAAAAATAAATATCAATAAAGGTGAAAAAGTAAAAAAAAACAAAAAAAAGTAAAAAATAATTAAAATATATCCTAAAAATCGTAATCCCCCTCTATTTTTTAATAAAGGGGGATTGCAATTTCTTCATAATTTATTTTGCAATAAATTGACAATATCTTTGACTGTTTCAATATTTTCAGTCTCGATATCGCTCAAATCAACATTGAATTCTCTCTCTATATGTAAGAGAAGATCCAATTTTTCTAAGCTGTCCAAACTAAAATCAGCTTCTAAATCAGAATTAAGCTGTACTTGATCTCTTGTTATTCCAAAGTATCCGGCTATAATTCCTTGAACTCTAAAAAAGATTTCGTTCATAATTATAAATTTTAATAGTTCAACAATCATCGCCAAACTATCTTTTTCTTACAATTTTGTCAATGAAAATATGTTGACAAAAAACTATTGCTATTTTGTCCATCCTGTGATATAAATAGTCAATTTTTGAATTTTTGGGAGAAATCTTATGTCAGAATTAGGAACCATATATTCTTTTGTCGGCGGTAATAATAAAAATCGTATCGGAGGTAGTTGTTCGCTTTTAGAGCACAGGCACAGTGATCGCAATCGCCCTACTCGCATTATGTTTGATTTGGGTGCTTTGTTTGCGCCGGAATACTGCTTGGATGTAGATGCCGCGATTCCCGATGTAAGGAAATACTTAGACAGTAAAACATCTCATGCTGAAGAAAGACTTGATGCCATATTTATTTCTCATGGTCATGAAGATCATATCGGCGGATTGGTGCATTTAGCACGCGCCGGTTACTCATTTCCTCCGATACATGCTTCCGAAGGAACGTTAGAATTATTAAAAGCAGCCTTAATTGAAGCCGGTGTCGATTTGAACAAAGACGAATGGACAAATAAATTTGTTGAAGTAAAAGCCGGTGAAACGGTGATCTTTGACGGCATTGAAATTGAGCCATTTAATGTGTCACACTCAACCGTAGGTGCCTTAGGATTTCACTCACTTACTACCGTTAATGGTAAAGTTGAAGCCGGCATTTTACACCCCGGAGATTTTCGTTTAGGCGGTACACGTGTCGGTGAAGGTTTTGATGAAAATAGTTTTAACGACTTATTAAAAAGAAAGCCGGTAACTCACGCCATTTTAGATTCCACATCTTCAGGATCAAGTGATGAATTTTCGGTTACACACGAAGAAGCTGTAAAAAATACTGTTGAAACATTAAGACAACATCCTGAAAAGCAAGTTGTTTCGGCGGTTATTTCACGTAGTATTCAAAACTTGGCCATTGATTTAGATGCTGCCAGACAGACAGGTCGTAAAGTGTTTTTAGACGGTTATTGGGCTAAAATTGCTTATAAGGCCATGCAAACAACAGGTGTTAAAGAATTTGATAATGTAGTATTTTTCGGATCCGTAAATGAATATAAAGCAAAATATCCGGAAACTAAAAGATATATCATTACCAGCGGAGCTTTTGCCGAATCTAAAAATGGTGCTAAATCAGGTCTTTATAAAATGTCGGAACAAGAAAAAATAAAATCGGCAAAAAACAAAAAAGGAAAAGAATTAAACCAAGCAAATTCATCAGGTCATCCTAATTTTAAAGTCGGTACCAATACTGTTATTTTGGCTCGTCAACGTTGTATTGAAGAACTTAATGGTAAGCAAGTTCGTGCCATGTATGCTCGTTTGGCAGCTTTGGGCTGTACTGTTATAGCCAATGATGCTGAAATACCTTTAGGCAATTACAAAACGGCCAAAATGCAACGAAGCGGTCATGCTACAAAAAATGAAATCAAAAAGTTTGTAAAAATGATTATTGATGCTCAAAAAAAACCGGCTGATGTTACTTTTATCCCCACACATGGTAATCCTACTCAGTTGATAAATACGGCAAAAGCCGTAAAATCGGAAGGTGGCGGATTCTTCTTCGGTAATAATCTTGATGTTTTGAAATTAAGCAAAAATGAAACATCTAAAACAGATGTGTTGACACCTGATTTATGGATAGGCGTTTGTGAAGAAAAAGATAATGCATCGACATCATCTGTTTATAAATACATGTTAGTTGATGAAAATTTTGTAGTTAAAAAAGAATTGTTTGATGTTAAAGTAGAAGCAAAAGCTCGCAAAAATTCTTGGAATGCATTGAATAAACAATCAAATAATAATTTATTTAAAGGCAAAGATTATTACTCAAAATAAAAATTACAAAAAAAACTCACTTTTCAAAGTGAGTTTTTTTTGATCTTAATGAGATTGAAAGTTATTCAGCGTCAACCAATTTCAAGTTTCCGGCAACAGTTTTTTCTCTCTCTGTCTTAAGCTCATAACTTATTTTTGTGTTTTCCTTCAAAGTGTACATACCGGCTTCTTTAACAGCTGTAATGTGAACAAACACATCATTTTCGCCCTCGTCAGGAGTAATAAAACCATATCCTTTTCTCTTGTTAAACCATTTAACTGTTCCTGTTGCCATCTCAAAATATCCTTCATAAAAAAACAGGTTAATCCAAGGTCTTTTGACCTTGTGACCTTAGTCACATAAAAAAGTCTAATACACATTTTTTTTAATATCAAGAATAATTTTATACATACTTGAATATCAACATTTCGATATTATTTTATATTTACATTAAACTGTCATGAGGGAAAATTATGAGAAAATTAGCTTTATTGTTACTGCTTTTGCCGACTTTTATAATGATTGTATCCGGAGCTGCAAACGCCCAAAGAAAAAATACAACATCTCACGAGATTAAAAAATTTGAAGAAAAAATCAACGATCATAAGAAAAATATTAAAAACTATAAAAAAGACACTGAAAAAGATTGTAATTGTGATTGTAAACACCATAAAAAGCACAAGAAAAAGCACCATAAAAAACACCATAATGAGTAAAAATATCTTTACCTTATAAAATTCTGTGTTATATTCCTTTCTTGCAAAACAAGCCCGCACCAATGGTGAGTGTGGGCATTTCATTACGTTATGAAAAGGAATAAACAAAATGACTATAAAAAAATTAAGAAAAGATAATTATCCCGAATGGTATCAATGTGTATTAGCCGAATCTGACATGGCCGAAAACTCCTCATCTCCCGGATGTATGGTGATTAAGCCTTGGGGATATGGAATATGGGAACGTATTCGAGATGTATTTGATGAAAAAATCAAATCAGCTGATCACGATAACTGTTATTTCCCAATGTTTATTCCTTTATCATTCTTTCAAAAAGAAGCTGATCATGTTGAAGGATTCGCTAAAGAAATGGCTGTGGTAACACACTCTAGGTTAGCTTCGGAAAACGGAAAACTTAAACCGGCATCACCTTTGGAAGAGCCTTTGATTGTTCGCCCTACTTCCGAAACAATTATAGCTGATTCATTTTCCAAATGGGTAAAATCATATCGTGACTTACCGGTTTTGATTAACCAATGGGCAAATGTGGTTCGTTGGGAAATGCGTCCGCGTTTGTTTTTACGCACTCGTGAATTTTTATGGCAAGAAGGTCATACTGCTCACTCCACTTACGAAGAAGCCGAAGAAGAAACCAAATGGGCATTAGAAGCATATCGTGAGCTTAGCGAAGATACATTGGCTATGCCGGTTATTGTCGGTATCAAACCTGAATATGACAAATTCCCTGGTGCTGTTAATACTTATTGTATTGAGGCAATGATGCAAGACGGTAAAGCTCTTCAAGCCGGAACATCTCACTTTTTAGGACAAAACTTTGCTAAGTCGGCAAATATTTCATTTGTAAACAAAAATAACCAACAAGAATATGCTTATACAACATCTTGGGGTGTTTCAACCCGTCTGATCGGCGGCGTTATTATGACTCATGCCGATGACGAAGGTATGGTTACACCACCGAGAATTGCTCCTCATCAAATTGTAATTATACCGGTTATTAAAAATGATGCTGACACTGATGTTGTTATGAATTATATCAAGTCCCTGCAAAAAGACTTGCAAAAGACCATGCCTTTTGGAGAAAAAATCAGAGTTAAACTTGATAAGCGAGACAAGTCATCTGTTGATAAATTCTGGGAATGGACCAGAAAAGGTGCTCCGATTATCTTAGAAGTTGGCAAACGTGATGTCGATTCCAATAATCTTATGGTAAAACAACGTATTTACATCAATACACCGGAAGGTAAACAAATTGTATCTCGTGATGAATTTATTACTAACGTTGCTAAATACATTGAAAATATTCAACAAGTTATGTTTGATAGAGCTAAAGCACGTATGGATGCTAATATAAGAACCGATATTACAACCAAAGAAGAGTTTGCAAAATATTTTGAAAACTCTAATGAATGGATAGAAGACGGCAAACAAGGTAAAGTTGCCTTTGTTCGCGGTAAATGGTGTGGCGATGATGCAACGGAAGAAATATTAAAGTCAATGAAAATAACAATTCGTTGCATTCCGTTTGATCAATCAAATACCAAAGGTGAGTGTTTACTAACCGGCAAAGAAGCAACAATGGATGTTATTTACGCACGTTCATACTAAGCCACTTTATTTAAAAACAATATATTAAAGCTCGATTTTAAATTCGAGCTTTAATATTTTTTAAACTGTTTAAATGAGATAATTACTCAATACGGGAATGATCAATCCGTATTTGTATAGTACTATATTAAAAAAGGAAACAACAGAAGTTGTCGATATCATAAACTATACCGGTTCGACCAAGGGTGATAGTGTGTTAAAAATCAGTGGTAATGCAAACCAGACAACAATTGGCAGTAAATTCATTGTCGCTTGCCTCGCAATCGGCAAGTTCTATCTTGAGTTTGTTTTAGATAGATAAATCAATCAATCAATCAATCAATGTCATCGCCTGAGTGAGCTTGCGAACGAGGTTAGCGATCTTCAAATTAGTTTTAAAAACAAGGAAGATCCCTAGACCTCACTGCGTTCGGAGGGATGACGGATTAAATTTAAAATGTCACTCGCCTCGCAATCGGCAAACTTGATTTTGAGATTATTCTAACCTTTTAGCTTATTTACGCATTGTTTTGATAAAGCTAGCACAGCTTCAAAATCATCATCTTGACTAATTTTATTTCGTCGTATAAAACCGCATTTTTGACATTTATGAACAATGATATACTTACCTTCTTTTAAATCTAAATCAATAGGTTCCATCAACCCGCCACAAATTTCTGCTCTGTCTCCGGGATTAATGTCCACATGTTTTGAATACAAACAATTAGGGCAATGATTGGTATATCCGTTACCAACCACTATTTGTCCGCAATGCTCACATACAAAATTTTCTTTTTTACGCTGAAACTGTTTCATCTATTCGTATCCGTTAGGGTTATTCTTTTGCCAATTCCAAGAATCGAGGCACATATCTTCCAAATTATTTTCAGCCACCCAACCGAGTTCCTGTTTGGCCTTGGTCGCATCAGCATAGTTTATTGTTACATCCCCTTCTCTTCTCGGTGCAAATTTATAAGGAATTTTAATACCTGTTGCCTTTTCAAAAGTTTTTACCACGTCCAATACCGAACAACCGTTTCCTGTTCCCAAATTATAGATATTAAGTCCTTTATTTTCTACTATATTTTTAAGAGCGCATACGTGTCCTCTTGCTAAATCGACAACATGAATATAATCCCTCACACAAGTTCCGTCAGGAGTTTCATAATCATTTCCGAATATATTTAAACATTCTCTTTTTCCAACAGCAACTTGAGTAATATAAGGCATTAAGTTGTTTGGTATACCATTAGGATTTTCACCGATCTTAGAACTTTTATGAGCCCCTACCGGATTAAAATATCGCAATAATACAATATTCCATCGATTATTCGATTTATATAAATCAGATAATATTTGCTCAATCATAATTTTTGTATATCCGTACGGATTTGTTCCCTTACCTATTTTGCAATCTTCTGTAATCGGCATTTTTTCAGGAACTCCGTAAACTGTTGCCGAGGATGAAAATATAATATTTTTACAATTATATTTATTCATTATTTTCAACAAATTAAGAGTACCAACAACATTATTATCATAGTATAAAATCGGATTTAGTACTGATTCACCGACAGCTTTTAGTCCTGCAAAATGTATACAACAATCAAATACGTGATTTTTAAAAACTTCATTCATATCATCATAATTTCTGATATCAATATTATAAAATTCAACATTTTTGCCAGTAATTTCAAAAATTCGATTCAATACACAAGCATTTGAATTTGATAAATTGTCAACAATTACAACATCATGACCTGTTTCTAGAAGTTCAACAACTGTGTGAGACCCGATAAATCCCGTTCCACCTGTAACTAATATTTTCATAAGCATTCCTCATTTTGTTTATATTATTTTATGATTATAACAAATACAGTTTTTTTCAAGCCTTAAAGACACTATTTTTTCTTTAAACGAGCCACATTTGCAAATCTTTCTTTTATTTCATCAGGACAATAACAAACATAATTTACCTTTTCATCATTCATATATAACTCTATTATTCCGCAACCTATTCCCATTTTTTTTGTTTGTCGAAAATCGTCAAAATGTTTTATTTGACTGGAATCAATAATTTTAACAACAATTTTATTTACATCTCGATATAATTCTTTTTCAACAACGGCAACATGTCCGTATCGTCCTTTTTTATTCGGATTTATAAAAGCTATAATATCACCTGATTTTAATTTTTCATTAAATGATAATTTTTGCCAACATGAGCATTTATCATCTCCGATAAAATTAAAAAAATCATAAAAATCAAACGAAAAAAGTCGTTTTATTTGGCTTTTATCAACTGTTCTGTTTTCATACAAAAAATTATACACTTCGCCTCGAGCCTTAGGATTCGTCTTTTTCAACCAAAATTCAACCAACCCGGAACAATCTACACTAAATACAAATTTTTTTCCGCGTTTATATATTAAATTATGATGTGAATATTTGGTTTTAATTTTATCACATTTGATAAGTTTTAAGATCTTATAAAGATAATTCATCAAATATTTTCCACAAACACACAAAAACGGGGGAAAACATCCCCCGTCTTGTTATAAACTCAAATTCTCAAACTCCATGGTTTGAAAAATATATTAGTTTACAGAGTCTTGCAAAGCTTTACCGGCTTTAAATTTAGCTTGTTTGCGAGCCGGAATTTTGATAGCAGCGCCTGTACGTGGGTTGCGACCAGTTGTAGCAGCTCTTTTAGAAACGGCAAAAGTACCGAAACCAACCAAGCGAACTTCATCACCTTTTTTCAAAGCGTTTGTGATAGAAGATACAAAAGCATCCAAAGCCTTAGCAGAATCAGTTTTTGTAAGGCCGGTTGAACTAGCAATGCTAGAAATCAATTCATTTTTATTCACGGTGAGGACTCCCTCTAATATAAGTTATAAACAAATGAACTCAAGGCTACGCCTCGTTCACAAGAGAATTTGAACATTAAAAAATAAGACTGTCAAACAGTTTTGCTTAGTTTTTCAACATTTTTGAGTTTTTTTATCTTTTTATCCACAGAAACCGCCATTTTACAAGGCTTTTTTTACTTTTTTTAATAAACAAAAACCCGATTCTCACAAGATTCGGGCTTTTGCTCAAGACTCGCAGATTCGCTTTACTTATTACGTTTTAACGCTATTTCTAAAACTTCTTTAACCTCAGAAACAGGTATAATATTCAAACCTTCTTTAACATTGTCGGGAATTTCAGCCAAATCTTTTTCATTATCCTTAGGAATAATAACCGTCTTAATTCCGCCTCTTAAGGCCGACAAAAGTTTTTCTTTTAATCCGCCGATAGGAAGAACTCTTCCTTGCAAGGTTATCTCACCGGTCATGGCAACATCTTTTTTAACCGGTGTTTTGGTTAATATGGAAACCAACGTTGTATACATTGCAATACCTGCCGATGGTCCGTCTTTAGGTGTAGCACCTTCCGGTACATGAATATGGATATCTGTTTTTTCAAATATTTCCGGATCAATACCAAGTTCTTTTGAGTGAGAACGCACGACCGAATAAGCAGTTTCGATAGATTCTTTCATAACTTCACCAAGCTTACCCGTTTGTTTGATAATACCCTTACCCGGCATATCAACAGCTTCAATAAACAATATATCTCCGCCAACTTCAGTCCATGCCAAACCTGTGGTTACACCTATTTGATCATTTTGTTCTGCTTCACCGAAGCGGTATTTAATAACGCCAAGATATTTATCCAAATTATCGGCAGAAACAATGATTGTTTGTTCACCGCATTTCTTATCCAATAATATCTCCTTTACGGCCTTACGAGCAATTGTAGACAGCTCTCGTTCCAAATTACGCACACCGGCTTCTCGGGTATAGTAGCGGATAATATTACGAATAGCATCTTCGGTAATTTCCAATTCATTTTTCTTAACCGCGTTTTCTTTAAATATTTTAGGAATAAGATGACGTTTGGAAATTTCTATTTTTTCATCTTCTGTATAACCGGAAAGCCTGATAATTTCCATTCTATCAAGCAAAGGTCTGGGCATATCAAGCGAGTTTGCCGTTGTAACAAACATTACATCCGACAAATCATAATCAACTTCCAAATAATGATCATTAAATGTTGCATTTTGTTCAGGATCCAACACCTCTAACAAAGCTGATGACGGATCGCCACGATAGTCATTACCCAATTTATCAATTTCATCGAATAAAAACAACGGATTTGTTGTACCGGCTTTTTTCATACCCTTTATAACCTTACCGGGCATAGAACCTATATAAGTTCTGCGATGACCTCTTATTTCAGCCTCATCACGCATACCGCCCAACGACGTTCTGACAAAAGCACGACCGGTTGCTTTAGCAATTGATTTTCCGAGCGATGTTTTACCAACTCCCGGAGGTCCGACCAAACACAAAATAGGTCCTCTAACCTTATCCGAACGAGCCAAAACTGCCAAAAATTCGATAATACGTTCTTTTACTTTATCCAGTCCGTAATGATCGGCATCCAAAACATCTCTGGCATATTGCAAATCACGATTGATTTTCGAACGTTTTTTCCATGGAATATCCAAAATCCAATCCAAATAATTACGGATAACCGTAGCTTCGGCAGAATTTGGTCCCATATTTTTCAACTTTTTAATTTCAGACAAAGCTCTATCTTTTGCTTCTTTCGAAAGTTTAGTATTTTCGATTCGTTTCATATAAGTTGAAATTTCATCTTCATCTTCATCACCGAGTTCTTTTTGAATAGCTTTCATTTGCTCATTCAAATAATATTCTTTTTGGCTTTTTTCCATTTGTTTTCTGACACGATTTCTGATGCGATTCTCAACCTCAAGCATGGTTATTTCAGCATCCATAAAACCGAGCAATAATTCAAAACGTTCCGATAAGGACTTACCTTCCAGCAACGCTTGTTTATCATTTATTTTCAAAGATAAATGAGATGCAATTGTATCGGCCAACTTTGTATAATCGGTAATTTGATTAACAGACACTAAAACTTCGGGCGGTAATTTTTTTGACAATTTAACATATTCCTCAAATTGCGACAAAACCGCTCTGACAATTCCTTCCAATTCCGGATTATCCTCCGGTTTATCGGGATTAACCGTAATCTCGACCTCAATCATATCCTCACCGGAAATAATCTTATCAAGTTTTACTCGTTCAACCCCTTCAATAAGAGCCTTTACCGTTCCGTCTGGCAATTTTAATAACTGTAATACCGTTCCCAATGTACCCACATGAAAAATATCATCAGAATTAGGATCTTCTATTGTCGGATCTTTTTGAGTAACCAAAACAATATTTTGATCACCATCAACTACTTTTTGTAAAGCATTTATGGATTTATGTCTGCCAACAAAAAGCGGAACAATCATTTTCGGATAAACTACAATATCACGAAGTGGAAGTAACGGATACTTATTCTTTTTTATTGCCATAGTCTAACACCTGTAATCATTTTTTATTTACTAAATATATAGGGCTCTAAATTAAATTTAGCAACCTTTATCATATCAACTTTTTGCCATATTGAAAAAGTTTCATCAATCAGACAAATGTTTAATCCACAAAAAAACTGTGTAATACTTAGTTTTTATGATTTTTATGATAATTTTTTAATATATATTATATAGCAAGTGAAAATAATATTTTTAACTATCGGAGATTATAAAATATGACGGTAACAAATAAACCCGCCTATTCCAGTGACGAAATTGACGTTAACGTATCGGTCGTTTTAGGTACTGCGGTTTTAAGAGTAAATCAATTATTGAAGCTGGGTCGCGGTGCCGTTGTCGAGCTTGACCGCAATATTGATGATGTTGTTGACATTCATGTAAATGACGTTCTTATCGGACATGGCGAAGTAGTTATCACGGAAAATGAAACTATCGGGATCAGTGTTACGGATACAAAGCCATAGGAATAATATGAACTACGTCAATTTAAGGTTCAAAATAAAAAATATTATCAAACAGGTTTTAAAATCAACTCCTGTCATTAAGTGTTTATCGTTTATAATTTATGCTTATGCCATGTTTGTCGGCAAAACCACCAAATGGTCTCTCAAAGGTGTCGATAAATTTATCAAAAATGCACAAAACTCCAACATGATTTTTATCGGTTGGCATTCCAGAGCCACAATGATGCCCTATTTTTGGAATCGTTTTATCAAAATGCGTTTATCGGCTCTTGTATCACCACATCAAGACGGTCAAATCATTGCTCATTTCTTAAAAAGATTTAACATAAAGCCGATAAACGGTTCAACCAATGAAAAAGCTCGTCAGGGTGCTTTAGAGATAATGCGTGAACTTAAAGACGGATCAAATATTTTTATTTCTCCTGATGGTCCTCGAGGTCCCCGCATGCACTTAAAAAAATCCCCTGTATATTTTGCACAAAAAACCGGCAAACCTATATATTGCGTATGCTTTTCAACTGATAAAGCCTTGGTTTTTGAAAAAGCCTGGGACAAAACTTTAATAACACTACCTTTCGGTAAAGGCGCTTTTTTTGTCAGTGAACCGATTTACATACCCAAAGATCTTACAGATGACGAGTTTGAACAATATCGTAAAAAAGTCGAAGATATTGCTATCAGGCAATCAATTGAATGTGATGAATTTGTCGGAAGAATTCCTTGCCAACCGGCAGATATAAACGACTACAAAAAGAAAGAAAACGAATAAGGATGTTAAGATGTTTCTAAAAATATACAACGCTCTAATTACTATATTATATCCGTTGGTAATCAAGGGGTATATTAATAAACGCAAACAAATAGGCAAAGAAGATGTCGCCAGATTTAACGAAAGAATTGGTCGTCCTAAACTTCCTCGTCCCGAAGGTAAGCTTTTTTGGTTGCATGGAGCATCGGTAGGAGAATCGGTTTCAATGCTTCCTTTAATTAATAAAATATTAGAAACATATCCTGACTCTCATGTTATGGTTACAACGGGAACCGTTACTTCGGCAGATGTTATGCAAAAAAGACTGCCTGAAAGAGCTTTTCATCAATTTATTCCCATTGACAACCCTATTTTTACCACCCGATTCGTTAAATATTGGCACCCTGATGTAGCTCTTTGGTTTGAATCGGAATTTTGGCCGGCAGTACTTACATCTATCAAACGCAAAAACATTCCGCTGATTTTAATAAATGGCCGGATTTCAAACAAAACGTTCAAACGTTGGCAACAATTTGATTTTATATGCAAAGAATTATTAAGCTGTTTTTCCATGTGCTTAGGACAATCGGAAGAAGACGCCTATCGTTTGCGTGTTTTAGGAGCCAAAGAAACAACTTGTTTAGGCAACTTAAAATATGCAGGACTTCCTCTTCCTGTCGATGAAAACAATAAAAAAGAAATATTAAAACAAATAGGTGATCGAAAATTATGGATTGCCTCTTCAACCCATGATGACGAAGAAATGCGTATTGCCAAAGTGCATAAAAGACTTAAAGAAAAATACTCTGATCTATTGACTATTATAGTTCCTCGTCATCCAAATCGCGGACAAGAAATAGCTGACGGTATCAAAGATTTGGAGCTTTCAACCGCACTTCGTTCCAAAGGCGAAAAAATTAACAAAAATACAGATATATATATTGCCGATACCATAGGAGAAGTAGGCTTGTGGTATGATATAGCCAAAATAGTATTTATCGGCGGATCGTTAATTCCTCATGGTGGTCAAAACTTTATTGAACCATCTCGAGTTCGTGATGCCGTTATCGTCGGTCCTCATATGCACAATTTTTCTGATGCCATGTCTCGAGCAAAAAAAGCCGATGCCGTTATGCAAATAAGCGATACCTTAGAACTTCAAGAACTTTTAGAACAACTTTTTGACAACGATCAATTATTGGAAGCAAAATGTTCCTTAGCATATAACTGGGCAACATCAGAAACAAAAGTTCTCGACGGTATTGTAGATAAAATAAAAACATATTTTTAAGAGAGTAAAATTTATGAAAACCCCCAAACATTGGCAAACCAAAAATTTTCTGTCTCTATTGTTATTCTTGCCAAGTTGTCTGTACGCCTTGGCTACAAAGTTGCGTATAAAATATATCACACCGAAAAAAGTTAAAGTACCGGTAATTTGTATCGGCAATTTAACCGCCGGAGGAAGCGGAAAAACTCCTGTTTCCATCAGTATTGCTCATATATTAAAGCAAGCCGGCAAAAAACCGTACTTTATATCCCGAGGATATGGCGGAAATCTTAGCGATGTTGAAGTAGACATCAATTTACATTCTCCGATGGAAGTGGGCGATGAACCGTTATTATTAGTCAAAGAAGCTCCGGTAATTGTTAACCATAATCGTTATGAAGGAGCTCAAAAAGCTATTAATGAAGGTGCTGATATTATTATTATGGACGATGGTTTCCAAAATCCCTCTCTTCATAAAGATAAATCTTTCTTAGTAATTGATGGCAATATCGGATTGGGCAATATGTTCCCTATTCCTGCCGGCCCGATGAGAGAATTTTATTCTCAAGGTAAAAAACGCGCTGATGCCGTTATCATGCTTGGTGAAGACAAAACTAACATTGCCAATAAATTTAGCGACTTACCGATATTCTACGGAGATATTATTCCACAAGCACCTCAAACGGAAAATAAAAATATTATTGCTTTTGCCGGTATCGGTCGTCCGCAAAAATTCTACGATTCGCTAAAAAATTGCGGGCTGAATATTACAAAAACATTCGATTTTCCGGATCATTATCTTTATAAAAGTGACGATATAAAGAAAATAATTAAAACAGCCGAAGACATGGGATGCGAAATATTTACCACATCTAAAGACTTTGTCAAAATCCCTACCCTTTATAAAAGCAAAATAAAAGTTCTTGAAATTACCATAAAATGGCAAAATGAAAAAAAACTAAAAGAGTTTATAAACAACTAAACCTGAAAAATATCATTTTGCTTGATAAAACAATAAACAAAACTAAGGGATATTCCATGACCTGATAACTCATCCCTCCGAACGCAGTGAGGTCTGGGGATCTTCTTTAACCTGAAATGTCATCCCTATTTTTTGTGCAACAAAAAATTCTAGGGATCTTCTTTGTTTTAATCAATATTGTCATGCCCTAAACGGAGCGTTAGCGGAGTGCGGTAAGGCATCTTCTTTGTTTTTTTAAAACTAATTTGAAGATCGCTAACCGCACTCCGCTATCGCTTCGTTTATAAGCTTGAGTTGCTATAACACTTGCCTGATCAATTAAGTTTGTTGCTAAACTAAGTCCCTCGGTAGCGGTTTGAATGGTTAGGGAGGTAAAGCCTTGCTTGCTTTGTTTAGAGACAACAAAACCCTTCGCATTACTTTATGCAAAGAGCCTCTTATTACCCGATTAGTCAGGGCTGTGTGTCTTAATTCCTTCGACAACTTCTGTTGTTTCCTTTTTTTAACGTTAAAAATTTACGGTTAATCACTCCGTATGTATTAATTATCTAATTTAAAGTGATTAAAAGCTGTTAATATTGCAAAAAAGCACTCAATTAAGAGTGCTTTTCGCCACTGATAAAGATATTATAAAAGAAATTACTTCATATCTTTTTGGTTTTGACCTTTTTCTACGTAAGACTCAACTTGTTTTGTAGCCTTTTTAGCCAAAGATATACATCCCGGTCCGGCTATACAACCTCCTTCACAACACATAACTTCAATCATGTTTGCTTCACAACCTTTTGTTGCATATTTTTTCAACAATTTGATGTTTTCTTTAGTTAAACCGTCGATTCTCTCAGGTCTGTAATCAACTTTACCTTCGACCAGATGTCCCACTGCACCTGCTACACCGCCTGACAATGGGTATTTACGACCTTGAGCCGACGATACTTTAGCAAATTCCATTGGTTCACAATCGGCAATTTCTACTTTTGCCCCCACAAACATTGCGCCAATTTCTTCAAATGTTAAAACATAGTCAACATTAGGATCATACTCGGCCTCGTTACGTTTTGCCAAACAAGGACCGACAAACACAGATATACAATCAGGTTGCTCTTTTTTAAGCATTTCTGCGGTATAATACATTGGTGTTTTTGTATGCGAAACAAAGGGTTGAATTTCGGGAACATGAACTTTTGTAGCTCTGTAATAAGCAGGACAACACGAAGTTGTCATAAACTGAGCCCCTGCTTCCATTCTCTCAACAAACTCGGCAGCTTCATTAGTCGAAGTAATATCTGCACCGGCAGCAACTTCTACAACATCGTCAAAGCCAAGTTTTTTCAAAGCTCCAACCACTTGATTTAATTCAAACGGAAATTGTCCTACAATTGCAGGAGCCAACATTGCCACAACTTTTTTATCGCTGTTATGAATAAGATTCAACACATCAACCAGTTGTGAACGTTCGACAATGGCACCAAACGGACAAGATTGCAAACACTTACCGCAAGAAATACAAGCTTCTTCATCAATGTGCTCAACACCGTTTTCATCTTTTTTAATAGCACTGACCGGACAAGCCTCTTCACAAGGAACCGGCAATTTAACAATTGCATGATACGGACAAACTTCCATACATTTACCGCAAGATACACATAAATCAGGATCTATATGAGATCTGCCGTTTACAAAAGAAATAGCCTGTTTAGGACAGTTCATTACGCAAGGACGAGCAAAACAACCACGACAAGCATCTGTAACCATGTATTGTGATTTTACACAAGCCGAGCAAGCTATATCAATTACCGACAAACAGCTTTTGGCATGATTTTGACGTTTCAAAGCCTCTTTACCGTATTCACGCAAAGACATAGCTTCGTTAGTTTCTTCATTAGGTGTAAATCCCATTGCAGCCATTAGGCGATATTTCAAAACAGCCCTATCCTTATAAATACAACAACGGCTCGAATCATAGTCTTTCGGACGTAAATCTATAGGAATTTCATCTGCAGTTTCAAATCTGTTCTTATAAAAACTTTCTACAACTTTAACCAAAATCCTTGTACGCATTTGGTTAGCATAATTCTTAGGTATTAACAATTCTCTTCATCCTCTTTAGCAATCAATTCTCTAATTTTAGCCACTACTTTTTCCATAGTAGCTTCTTCAATCAATTCACCGTTAACTTCAACAAACGGTCCCTTATTATAACCAGAACCTTTATTACAATGATTCATACATCTGACCTCAACAATTTCGATTCTATCGGCAATATCCTCAGGAGCACTAAACTCTAATGCCTGAATCTGCGGTGCCCCCATTACAAAACAAGCAGTACCGGCACATATCTTTACTTCTATTTTTTCCATTTTAAGTTCTCCAAAAACATTTATACATATTTTACACTTATTTCTTTCAAGAACTTACTTTGCAGTAATCTGAAAATCTTTTTAACAATATTTCTACGAATGTCAAGCTCCATTGGCAGATTCGGATCCTGATGAGCTTCATTTATTTTTGTTCCGATTACAAAATCGATTTTATCAGAATCAAGTAACAATCTTGTTAACCTTACCGCAGCATTATCTTTATCCTCGTCAATACCTTCTTTTAACATACGATACACATCGGTTAAGGTCAAAATTCCTTCCGTAACCAAGTCGATTCCCGGCATAACGGAAGCCATCGGAATATTGGGGTCAAATGTTGTTTTATCAATTTCACATTTTAAACACAATTCACGCTCAATAATATTTGCCGTTGTTCCTCCGCAAATAGCTGTTTTACCGTCATAATAGTCTAACAACTCAGCAACTTCTTTGTCTTTTTCTTCATCAAATGGCGGACCGCTTAATAACAATAATTTTCTCGGTTTTCTGAAATAAATCACAGTACAACTGATATCATCACCGGCCTTTTCTTCAGGCTCTTTAGTCAAAGCTTCGTGCACAATTGCCTCAGCCAACGCAGATGCTGAAATATGAGGTTTACGTCTTACCTGATTTTCAATAAAAGTCCATACACCTTCTCTTTGCCAACCGAGCGGATATTTCGGATTTCCTAATCCGGCTTGAGTAACTCCATCCGACATTATAATGATTCTATCTTCTTCTTGTGCAACAAACTGATAAACATTAATAATCCTATCTTTCCAGTTATCTGCCGTAATTTCATGATGAGATACATTTAATTGTTTAGCATCTCTTACAATTATACATTGAGGATTATCCATTTCATAAATACGAGTTTTACCATCCAAAATAGCATCAACAATTGAAAAAGTCGCATAGCTGATCTTTCTGATTTGGCAAATCGGCAAGGCCTGCATCATAATTCCGGCCGAACGTACCAAATCTAAATCACTTTCAATAAATTTCATTGCCATTCTGGTTGTCATTGATGACAAAATATTAGCCTTTACCCCACTCCCCAAACCATCTGATAAAACAGATATAATACGTTGCTCTTCAGGAAGTTTTTTTGATAAAACCGCATCACCGAAACAACTTTCGGTATATTTGTGTTCTTGATAAGAGGATATTTCAATAAATAAAGAAGAATTCATCAAAATTTACCTTTTTTATTTCTGATGGTAATATTTGGTCTGTCATTAATTTCCGACGAATAGTCCTTGGCAATTGAACGCAACAAAACCTCCGTTTCTGCCATATGTTCGCCCAAAGTACAGGCAATCTGCTGTACTGTTGCCAAGTTTTTCTCAATAACTTCTTTTGCTTTTTCGGCTATTTTTTCACGTTTTATTTCAACCTTGGTAACATCAGCAATAACCCCTCCAACCACTTGTTTTTGTTCAATATTAAATACCATAACATCATATACACTATTATTGTGTTTAATATTTTCACGTTTTACATCTTCGCCCAAATCCAAAGATGCTGAAAACAAATTGGTAAAACTTATAAAATCGCGCAAATTAGCACCGATTAAACTATTACGATCATATATATCGGCATGATCTTCATCACGCCAAAAAGCTTGAACAAATTGCTCATTATATTCAATAATCGAAAGTTTTGAATTAACAATAACAATCGGTGAAGGTATACATTTCAACAAAGCATTGGCTTTTCGTTGGGCTATGTGTTTAATGTGAGATACACACATATCTATTTCGGCCTTGCCTTCTAATACGGCTCTTGCAAAATTACGACAATTATCATAACCGCAACCGTTACAATTTATTTCATCATCAATTGTATGTTTGCCCAAAAGCTCTAAAACCTTTTTAATTTGTTCTTCATCATAATTTTTTTTGACAACCGGATTTTTATCATAATTTTTAAAAATATCATGACTTTTATTTGTTAAATTCGCATTATTTTCCAAAGCTACATCTTTTAAAACTCTTGTCCTTTTTTCAAACCCCGATTTATTAATTTTTGTACAAGGACCACTGACACATCCGCCTTCACAAGCTAAACATTCAATAAAAACCGGAATATCAGGCAAACTTTCTTTAATAGTGCAAAGCTCTCTTTTTATATTATTTAACCCTGTTAGTTGCATCATATAAACATTATCGGTTTTACCATATTGTTTAATAGTTTCAATCATACCGCCTTCTATCGGATAATAACGACCTTTTGATGCATGTTTATATACAAAATCAACTCCTTTTCGTGGTTCTATATTATGATAGTTAATTCCTTTTTCTCTAAGCCAACGACGCAAATCTCTAAATGAAATACTCAAATTTAGCAGTGATGAATTTTTATCTGCTTCAAATTTTTTTGCAATACAAGGACCGACAAAAACAATTTTAATATCTTCACCAAACTCTTTTCTCATAATTTTACAATGAGCTAACAAAGGCGACATAACCGGTGTCAGATTAACAGACAAATCAGGAAGATATTTGTTTACATATTCCACAAACGACGGACATGCTGTCGACAAATAAATTCCGTCTTTTTTATCAGATAAAAAATCAGCCAAGTGAGCCGAAACTTCTTCAGCACCCAATGCTGTTTCCGATACACCTGCAAAACCTAATTTTTCTATAGCCGTTAATAATTGCTCTTTACTGACATTATCAAATTCAGCCACCCACGATGGTGCCAAAGAAACATAAACTTTTTCACCTTTAGCAATCAAATTTTTTGCTCTTGTAACATCATCTCTGTCTTGTTTTGCTCTAACAGGACAAATTTTATAGCACTTACCGCAAGCCACACATAAATCCGGAACTATTTGCGCAGAATTATCTTCTATTTTAATAGCTTTTACAGGACATTCTCTCACACATTTATAACAATCTTGGCAGTTGTTTTTAATTGTAAAAATAGGATGTTCGCGACTAGACATAAAATTTATCCTTTAAAGTTTTTATCTAAAATATCAATTAAAGTTCCGCTATCTATATTATCATATTCAACCCCGTCAATTGTAATGTTTGGACCTTTTGAGCATAAATTACAACACCTTAAACCCGAAAGTTCAACATTTGCATCTATACCGTTATCCTTAAGATATTGAACGATAATTTGTAAGTTCTTATTATTACCTCTGGCAAAACACGAACTTCCCATGCAAACCTGTATTTTCCTTACCATTAAAATCCTCTCATCTTAAACAATTAACGGGGTTATTCTTATTTGTTTATCTTATAGTTTTCCTTCAAAAGCATCAAGATATATTTTTCTGATATCTTCCATTAAAGGATAAACCGGATTTGCGCCGGTACACTGATCGTCAAAAGCATTTTCAACCAACCAATCAAGCTTGGCTTCAAAGTCTTTTTTGCTTATCCCCCAATCTTTAATAGAAGCAGGAATATCAATTTCTTTTTTCAATTCCTCAATAGCCTTAATTAATGTATCAACCTTTTCATCATCAGTTTTACCTTTAAGATTCAGATTGTTTGCAATTTGAGCATAGCGTCTTTTAGCTTCAGGCATTTTATATTGCGGAAAAATAGCTTGTTTACGGGGGCAATCGGTAGCATTATATTTAATAATCTGATTAATCAACAATGCATTAGCAATTCCGTGAGGAATATTAAATGCCGCCCCCAATTTATGCGCCATTGAGTGACATAATCCCAAGAAAGAATTGGCAAATGCCATACCGGCAATAGTTGCGGCATGATGCATTTTTTCTCTGGCCTTAGGATCATTTACCCCTTCTTTATAAGCTCTCGGCAAATATCTGAACACTTGCTTGATTGCTTCTAAAGCGGCAGAATTGGTAAAGTTTGTCGCCATAACCGAAACATAAGCTTCAATAGCATGAACCAACGCATCAATACCGCCGGCAGATGTTAATCCCTTTGGCATATTATCAACAAAATTAGCATCAACAATCGCCATATCAGGTGTCAAAGCATAATCAGCAATAGCATATTTTACATGAGTTTCATCATCAGTAATAACAGCAAACGGCGTAACCTCCGAACCTGTACCCGATGTTGTCGGAATTGCTACCATCGAGGCTTTTTTCCCCAAATCACCGATTGTACAAATACGTTTTCTGATATCCATAAAGCGCATTGCCACATCCTCAAATTCGATTTCCGGCTTTTCATACTTAAGCCACATAATCTTAGCAGCATCCATCGGCGAACCGCCCCCGAAAGAAATGAATACATCAGGCTTAAACACATTGATCATCACCAGAGCTTCTTCAATAGTGGAAATTGTCGGATCAGGCTTAACATCAAAGAAAATTTGATATTCAATATCCATATCTTCCAAAACATCGGTAATTGAACTTACCATACCCGAATCAAACAAAAATCTGTCCGTAACAATAAAAGCTCTCTTTTTGCCTTCCAATTCACGCAAAGCAACATCTGTTGCACCACGTTTGAAATAAATTTTCGGTGGCACTCTAAACCACAACATATTTTCTCTCCTCTCTGCAACAGTTTTATAGTTAAGCAAATGTTTAACACCGACGTTTTCACTAACCGAGTTACCTCCCCACGAACCGCAACCCAAAGTTAACGAAGGCTCAAGCCTGAAGTTAAACAAATCACCTATTCCGCCTTGTGAAGATGGGGAGTTAATCAACAAACGTCCGGTAGGCAATTTTTTAGCAAAATAATCCACCCTGTCTTGTTTTCTGGTATCAGTATACAAAACCGAAGTATGTCCCATACCGCCCAGCTCAACCAAAACCAAAGCCTTATCAACCGCTTCTTCAAAATTATTTGCCTTATATAGCGTCAAAATCGGTGATAGTTTTTCATGAGCATACGGATTAGATACATCGGTTGATGCTTGCTCCGCCAATAAAACTTTTGTATGTTCCGGCACTTTTATACCCGCCATTTTAGCAATTTTAACAGCCGACTGACCGACAATTTCGGCATTAACCCCTTTGGGCGTTAAAATAATTTTGCTCAATTTTTCAGCTTCTTTGTCATCAAGCAAATACGCTCCGCGTTTAATAAATTCTGCTTTAACTTTTTCATATATTGATTTAATTGCAATAACCGATTGCTCCGAAGCACAAATCATACCGTTATCAAAAGTCTTTGACATCAAAATATACGAAACAGCCATCTCTAAATCAGCGGTTTCGTCAATTATTGCCGGAGTATTACCGGCACCCACACCCAAGGCAGGTTTACCCGATGAATATGCTGCTTTAACCATTCCCGGACCGCCTGTTGCCAAAATTCCGCTGATATCCGGATGTTTTAATAACAAATCAGTTAATTCTAATGATGGCTCATCAATCCAACCGATAATATTTTCCGGAGCACCGGCTTTAACAGCAGCTTCATACACAAGTTTTGCCGCTTCAATAGTAGATTTTTTAGCTCTCGGATGTGGAGAAAAAATAATTGCATTACGAGTTTTTAAACTTATCAAAGCCTTAAAAATAGCCGTAGACGTCGGATTGGTTGTCGGAATAACGCCTGCAATAACCCCCAAAGGTTCGGCCACAATTTTCACACCGTTTGTTTTATCCGATTTAATAATTCCGCAAGTTTTTTCATTTTTATATTTATTATAAATATACTCCGATGCAAAATGGTTCTTTATTATCTTATCCTCAACCACTCCCATACCCGTGTCAGCAACAGCCATTTTAGCCAAAGGTATACGAGCCTTATCAGCCGCAGTTGCTGCAGCCTTAAAGATTTTGTTTACGATTTCTTGATCATAAGTTGCAAAAATCTTTTGGGCATCTTTTACTTTTTTAATCAAAATTTCTAAATCTTTTGCTGTCTTTGTAATCTTATTTCCCATATCACAAACCTCAATATTAAAATCACCACAACATTACAATATACATCAAAATTATTAAAAAAGGCTTACCTTGTAGCAAGATAAGCCTTATAATATAAATTATTTTAATTGACTATGATACAAAGACGCATAAATAGAATTTTTTTTGCCCAACAACTCATCATGACTTCCTAACTCAACCAATTCTCCATAATTTATAACGGCAATTTTATCGGCATTCCTTACCGTCGATAACCTATGCGCAATAATAAATACCGTTCTGTCTTTCATTAAATTATCAACCGCCTTTTGAACAACGGCTTCAGATTTATTATCCAGTGCCGATGTTGCTTCATCCAAAATAACCACTTGTGCATCTTTCAAAAAAGCTCTCGCAATGGCAATTCTTTGTTTTTGTCCGCCGGACAACAGAGTACCTCTTTCACCTATTTCAGTATCAAGTCCTTTTTCTAAACTGTTAATAAATTCATCCAAACAAGCATTTTTTACGGCTTGATTAACCTCATCATCAGTGGCATTTTCTTTACCAAGCATAATATTATCTCGAATGGTTCCCGAAAAAAGAAAATTATCTTGAAATACAACAGCAATATTTTCCCTCAACGAGTCAATATCCAGATCCCTGACATCAACACCATCAAACAATATTCCACCGGACTTAACATCATAGAATCTCGGCAACAAATTAACCATCGTTGTTTTTCCGCCACCTGAATTACCGACAAAAGCCACCGTCTCGCCTTTTTTAATTTTTAAGCTGACATTTTTCAAAATCGGTTTTCCTTCGTTATATTCAAAACAAACATTTTTATATTCTATACCTTTTTTCAGACCTTTTAAAATCTTAGCATCTTTTTTATTGGTAATATCAGGCTCTTTATCCAAAAGCTCAAAAACACGATCCATCGCCATCAACGCAATCTGAACGGCATTAAAGTTATTACCGATAGCTTTAATCGGAGTATAAAGCATAATCAAAGCAGCAATAAACGAAACAAAATTACCCGGAGTAATTGCATTGGTAACAATTAAATAACTGCCCAACCAAATAACTGCAGCCACACCTACCGATACAATGAAATGCATCATCGGAGACAAAATACCTGTTCTCTGAGTCATCTTAATACCAAGTTTAAAACAAGTATTTAAGGTGTTCTCAAAACGTTTTGACTGATGATCATATAAGTTATATGAACTGATAATTCTGTTTCCCGAAAAAGTTTCATTAAAATGAGTAACTACTGCCGAACCGGAAAACACCGTATCTTGTACAATATTTTTAATTTTTTTCTTAACTTTTGTAAGCGGAAACAGTGCAACACCCAAAATTATAACCGCAACAAGTGCTAATTGCCACGAATTATAAAACAAAACAACAATCAATGAAAGTGACGAAAACAATCTTGTGGTAAACAACTTTAAATTTGCCAATAAACCGTTACAACTGGTATCAACATCAGAATTAAACCGATAAACAATCTGTCCTGAATTTTGCTTATCAAAAAAACCGGCATGATAACGCAAAAGTTTTCTGTACAGATCTTTCTTTAATCCCATAGAAATTTTCTGTCCCACCCAAGTATTCATATATGTTGCCGTATAATTAAATACACTCTGAATAAGTGTAAACAACACGATCAAAAGCGGAATATATGCAGTATACGAAGCACCTTTTTGCACCATAACCACATCCATATATGGTTTCAAAGCCCAAGCAATAACCGCATCCATAGCACCGATCGGAATGGTTATTAAAACAGCAATCAAGGCTCTGCCCCAATATGGTTTTACATAAACCCACATCTTTGAATAATTCATGTACAAATTACTGGATTTAATTTTTTTTAATAAGTTCTTAAACATCAAGCACCGCTAAATAGTTAATACACGCGGTAATTCTAAGGAAAAATTAAACTAAATGCAATTATTTCGCCACACTTATAAACACACCTTAAATGCAGTATGGTATTCCTTGCGAGATTTTACACTTATCTTGGCTCCGGTTAACCATGCACAATAATTAACAATACCCAAACCTAGCCCTGCCCCGTTATTGTTTATAACATTTGATGTGTCACATTGAAAAAAGTTGTCAAATATATGTTTTTGTTTGTTTTTATCTATACCGCATCCGTCGTCAATGATTACAATGCAACTACCGATATTCTTTATCAATATTTTTGACTTTGCAAATTTTATGGCATTATCCAATAAATTTCTGATAATTTTTTCTGTTAAAAATAAGTTTTGATAAATCTCATGTTTTTTTAATTTTAGTACAATCTTTATATTTTTACTTTCAATTTTTCTCAAAAATTCATCACATATTTTTTCTGAAATTTCTTTTATATCAATTTTTTCTCCGCAAATATCTTTATTTTTTGCAAAATACATTGATCCTTCAATAAGAGAATTTAAATTTTCACAAATATTATTTAATTTAATAATGCTATTCTTTCCTTCTTCAGAAATTTCACCTTCAATATCATTGACTAATAACTTTATGGCACTTATAGGTTGCCTTAAATCATGAAGTATTTTAGCCAGCATACAGTTAAAATTTTCCGATAAATAATTGCATCTTTCACAATTATTATTTATACAATCACTTACATCAACAAATACTCCGGCTATTTTCTCTTCACCGTTTTCATATAATATACCGGCACCGAAACGACATTTTTTTATTTTATTATTTTTTGTTAATATCCGAATAAAACCACAAATATCTTGCTTGCTGTTCAACAGATTTTTTAATTCTCTTTTATATAAACTCATATCTTGTGGTAATATCAAATCTCTGATCAAATTTTTTTTATAACTTGAACAACCTTCATCAATTTCAAAAAGTTTGTACATTCCGGCAGACCAATAAAACCGTTTTTTGTTCAAATCTAATTCCCAATAACCGCTTTTAGAAAATTTTTCTCCAAATGCACTTCTTAAAGAATTTATATTTAACAAATGTGATAATTGTCTTTTTTCACTGACATCTTCAAATCCTATCCAAATTGACGTATTATAGGGATACATATAAACAATGTAAAATCTGTTTTTATAATCCCAATAAAAGTGATGCTGATATTGGTTATATAAAACATTTTCTATATTTTTGTATAAAACAAACCAGTCATAATCACTAAGATATGACCTCAAATTTTTATTTAACTCTACTCCGCCGAAAACACACTTAGCTTTATCGTTTGCATACAAAACTTCACCGAATTTATTTATTTCTATTAAAATATTATTCGAAAAATTTACTACAAATTCCGGCACATATAAACTTTTATCAATCATAAACCCCTTTAATTACTATAAACGAAAATCACGCAAAATATGTCCTTGCTCCGATGATATTTCAAAAATCCACCCATCATACAAGAACCTGTTATCGTTTATATAATCATTAACCACCCTCATTGGAAGGGACGTTGTTGATAAATTTATCTTACACCATACTTTATTATTCAAAGAATATATTTCAAAATCAAAAACTAACCCTATAAACGTTGAAATTTTAATATTTTTTTTCTTTGCACTATCTGTTATGTTTTTTACAAAATCAGTTTCCGGAACAGCATCAACCGCAAACAATCTCAAAAGAACATTTGTCAACACACTCACATCAACAACCATGTCTTTTTCATTAAAAAAAGGTGTATATTCATCTGCACGATTTATCTTTTTGTCATCAATTTGTATCATATCAACTTGTTTTATCGGCACTGAAATAATCGGATGCATAATCCAATCTCTTGAATAAATCGGAAGATTAAAATTCTCGCTGATCAACCATATATTATTATCTTTTAAATTTCTGGCAAAATGATAATTTTTCTTATCATCAGATAAACCCACTATAATTTCATCAATTTTTTTATCTTTAACAAAAGTTTTTATTAAAATACCGGAATTTTCTTTGAATTCTATCGGATTTTTCAAATATTTTTCATCTGCTGTTTTTTCTATATAAGGAAATCTGATTGAATACACACTTTTATTTAATGAATTAAGCAAAATATTTATCATAGCGAAATCAGCATAATAGTTATTTCTGTTTTCAACCGTCCAATAACTGTCTTTTTGATGTAAAATAACTTTTTCTTCAGCAGTATGCAGTTCTATCTTATCAATTTCATTTCCTTTATTATATGTATTTGAAAACACCAATTTACCTTGTAATTTATTGTTATTATTCCAAACGACTATATAAGTAACACCGACCACAATCCCCAAAGCAATAACGGACGCAAACAAAAACTTTAATATATTATTGTCTTTAATCATTAATCCATCCTTTAATTTCTTTTACAAGTTTATTATTGTATATTTTATACATTAAGGCCAACAATATTATAACTGTTAATGGTAAAACAAATATTACAAAAACAGAAAAACTCATCATAAGCAAAGCTTGTTTTTCCTCAATCAAATATACAATTTTTCTAAGGCTTTGGCGTAAATTGTTTTCTTCACGGATAACTTGTTCTTTCTCTTTCAACTTTTTGGTATAAAAAGCGTCAAATTCTGTTTTGCCTTCTTCAATAGTTAAAAGCTTTTCCTTAACTCCATACAATTGATTTATGACATCCTTTCTGTATTCTTCATAAAAATCCATTGCCATTTTACGAAAAACATTTGCTATATTAATATCATTTTTAACAATCTTTTTCTTACCGACATTAGCATAATTACTATCACTCATATAATCAAAAATATTTCTTAAGAAATATAAATTATCTGACGAATAAGTAATATTGTATACATCATGTCCTTTTTTATTATCTGCATTCCACAACACTTCATTAACAATATCAGCATCACCGATTAAAAGCAATTTTCCTTCCTTTTGTGCTGTTCTTTGAAATATGGGTAACCTTGCAAGCAACTCGGCATCATTTATCGGCGGATAAGTATAATATGGTTCAAACATGCCTTCTATTAACAAAGATAAAATATGGCTTTTACCGGTAAATTTATATTTTTTAATTAAATCATCATACCCCAAATCAGTTATTTTGATGGCTTCCAACACCCCTGCTTTATCCGATGTTTTTGCAATAACCGTCATAACCTTATTTTCTTGATTTTCATATTCAAAAAAACTTCCGTGATTATAAAAAATTTTATCAATATTTTTATTTATGGGATGCTTTGATAACATATTTTCAGTTATATTTATTTTTAAGGGATAACTTACTTTTTTGCCATCCATAACAACCGTTCTGGAGCTGTTATCTCCTACTAATAAATTATGAGCATAAGAAACGCCGTGATTTTTTAAAAATTCTGTTAAACCGCTAAGATAAGAGTAATATTTTTCCATATTACGAAATCTTTCTTCAAAAAAAGCATCTGTCATAATTACGACACTTCCGCCACGTACCAAATATTGATCCAATGCATATTTTAATGGGGTATTTGCTTCCACCGGATAAAACAACAACACAACATCAACACTGTCATCAATAAAAGGCACAGTACTTCTTATCGGCAAAATATTATAACCAAATTTCTTCAAATTTTTTACAAATGGCCAAATTTTAGTACTTTTTATCGGATTATTCTCACCGGCAATATTAAACAGTGATGATATAATTCCTATGTTTGATTTTCTTTTTTCCGCAATAACCGAAAGTATTCTGGTAATATCATCTTCCACATATAATTTTCTGTTGGGATATAGCTGATTTATTGAATCGAATTGACCATACATATTAGAAAAACCTATTCCCAAATACTGGTACTTAATTCCGTCATTAAAATCAAATTCTTCTATACCCGATTTTTTAGCCTCATACTCCGAATTTTCAAACGGTACAACATCAACCATTGTCAAATCAATATAACCGTTTGATTTGTTTTTATATTCAACTAAAAGCTTTCGTATGTATTCCGCATATTCGGCTAATTTCGGATTTTTATACTTTAAGTCTTTTGAAACAAAAAATTTTATATTTATTTGTTCTTTATTTTTATCTAAAAAATTTATTGTTTCATCACTCAGGCTATATTTTTTATCTGCGGTTAAATCAATATTAACATCGCCAAACAACAAAAACACCAATAAATTTAATGCTATTAAAAAGATAAATCCACCGGCAAATAATCCGCAAAATTCGCCAAAATTTTTAACATTGAATTTTATCATGAATCAATTCCTTTTATAGTTGACTGCAACTATTGACAAACTCAAACCGAATACAATTATCAATATAAAATATATAATAGAAGAAATATTAATTTGTCCGTTTATCAAATCATTATATTGATACGAAAAATTAAAGGCATTAACCAATCGCATAAATATAACATTATCGGGTATTAATTTATCTATCATCCACTTA
This sequence comes from Alphaproteobacteria bacterium, assembly GCA_017501665.1. Taxonomy (GTDB): domain Bacteria; phylum Pseudomonadota; class Alphaproteobacteria; order RF32; family CAG-239; genus CAZU01. Next base: position 73,196 of record JAFVWM010000036.1, read on the forward strand.
AACGATACTGATATAACTGTCGAACAAGCAACCATTCCGAGCAAAAAAGCTCCTAACATATTATAACATAACGAAGCCACCAAAAAACTTATTGCACAAAGACTTCCTGACATTAAAAATACTACAAAATAATTTACCGAAATAATGGTATTATCTAATTCAACCAACATACATACAAACCACCACAAAGGCATAGATGCCAATAACATAACACCGACAATCAACCAAGAAGCAAAAAATTTACCGAAAACAATATCTCTATAACAAACCGGCTGAGACAATATTACTTCTAAAGTATTTTGTTTATATTCATCAGCCCATAATCTCATTGTAATTGCAGGAATTATTAAAGCCAAAACCCCCGGTTGAAATTTAAAAAATTGGTATAAAACAGGAGATGTATCTACAATAAAATCAGACGCATAAACAGTAATCGCCGAACACAGCGCAACATATACAAAAGACAAAAGATATATCATTTTACTCTGAAAATAAAATTTAAAATCTTTATAAAAAAATGTCAAAATATCTCGCTTACTTTCACTTATTTTCATTAATATCTCCGAGTATAGTATAAAAAGATTCCTCGATTCTGTTTTGAGCCGTAATTTTTTTTAAATCATCAGGTGTTGAATCGCACACCAATTTTCCGTTTTTGATCATTAATACTCTTGTAGCGATAGCTTCAACTTCTTCCATAATGTGAGTTGAAATTAAAATAGTATTTTTTTTACCGTAATCTTGCAAAACTTCACGAAGTTTAAGCTTTTGTTGAGGGTCCAAACCTTCGGTAGGCTCATCCAAAATCAACATTTTAGGTTCGTTTAACATCGCGCCGGCAATAGCCACACGACGTTTATAACCTTTTGAAAGTGTTTCACATTTTTGATTAACAACCGATTCTAATTCCAAATTTTTGATAACTTTTTTAATGTTTATTTTAAACATATCTTTTTCAATATGCTTCATATCTCCCATAAATTTTAAAAATTCAAAAACACTCATATCCTGATAAATACCGCCATGTTCGGGAACATATGCAATACTTTTCAAATACTCTAGTCGATTATTTTCAATTGTATGGTTATCAAACGAAATTTCCCCCTTCTCTTGTTTATAAAATCCGCTCAACAATCTCATCAAAGTTGTTTTTCCTGCACCGTTAGGCCCGACTAATGCAACTATTTGTCCTTTTTTCAAACAAAAATTTATATTATGCAAAATCTCTTTATTTCCAATACTTTTAACCACATTTTTTACAACAAGCATCTTATATTTTCGCTCCAAACAAAAATCAATTTATTGTAATCTTAGCAGATTTTTTTTAAATTTTAACAATTATTTTCATTTTTCAAAATCTTTGATGACAAAAGAATAATTTTATTTTATATATAGGTAAACGTTAATGTAAAACAATAAAAAAAAGAACCATGAAAATACTTGAATTATACTCTAAAGATGAAACAAAAAATTTAAAAGTCGGTCTTTGCGTACTTCTTATGATCGTCTTAGCTGTTTTTACGGTTGCTGTATCCAAAAAAGATATTACCCATAAAGACGGCGGAAAATATTACAAAGTATATGCCCGCTACAACAGAACAGATGGTTTGTTGGTCGGTGATTTGGTACGTTTGTCCGGTATGGATATAGGTCGTGTCGTTAATGCAAAATTAGACAGCAATTTCAAAGCAATTTTGACACTGGAACTTAATGACAACATAAAAATACCTGATGACAGTTCTGCCGCCATTGTCAGTTCAGGTATTATGGGAAAAAAATATATTGAAATAGAACCGGGCGGATCAGAAGATATGCTGACCGAAGGCTCTGAGTTTGCATACACACAGGATGCTATGGTCATAGAAGAACTTATCGAACGAATTATTGGTATTGGTAAAGCAAAACGCCAAGACAAAAAAGGAGAAAAATAAATGATTAAAATAGACTTTTTGATGTATAAACGCCCTGTTGAAACAATTATGGGTATTTTGGTTTTGGCTGTTGCCTGCTTGTTTTGCTATTTTGCATATTCGGTATCCGATCTTCAGGTTGTAAAAGGATACAATGTTTCTGCCAATTTTTTAAAAGTAGGAGGCTTAAACACCGGTTCTGATGTTCGCATTAACGGAATCAAAATCGGTACCGTAGTCAGCCAAAAACTTAATGAAGAAGACTATACTGCCAACGTGGTAATGAGCTTGGCATCTGATATAAAACTTCCTAAAGACAGCATTGCATCAATAGTTTCTGACGGATTAATGGGCAACAAATTTATAAAAATTGATCCCGGCCACTCCAAAGAATTTTTACAAGATGGTGATAAATTGGAAAAAACTAAAGATTTTAAAACCATAGAAGATTTGGTTGGTGAAGTTATATTTATGGTAACAGGTGATGAATAAAATATCAAAAACCGCGCTATCCTTATCATTAGCATTGTTTATGACGCCATGTGCATATGCCGATAATATAGAAATGAATACTGCACATATACAAGCAATGGATAAAATTACCGGTCGTGTCAGTGAATTGAATGTCCCTGTCAATGGATTAGTTAATTTTGGTACTTTTTCGATTTTGGTGCGTAAATGTGTTACAAAATCACCGGAAGAAACTCCAGAAAACACCGCTTTTATTGATGTTGTAGACAATTATAAATCTCAAAATCCGGTTAATATATTCAAAGGATGGATGTTTTCATCCACTCCCGGAATTAACGGAATTGAGCATCCCATTTATGATATATGGTTGCTCAATTGCTATAATTCTGACGCCTCTAAACATCAAAAATTAAGCGAAGATAAGCTTAAACTTCGTGATGAACTACCTATGGTTCGTCAAAAAAAGCCGGAGCAAACATTAAAACTATCTATACTAAACAACGACATTATCGAAGAAGAAACAATTGATTCCGATAACATTATTGATGTAGTAAATAAGGAAGTTAATGAAATAAATCAAAACGATATTACTTCGGCAAATGTAAATAACGAAGTAATTAAATTAAATCTTGATGAAAAATCAAACGATATCGATTTGCCAAAAAACAACTTAACAGAAGAAGATTTTGTTGCCGAAGATGAAGAGATCGTTACCGAAACTATTATAATAGATAACGAAACAGTTGCTCAAGATGAAGAAAATCAAAAAATAAAAGAAGAAACCGAAAATGATGAAATTACAGATAAAAATATAGTTGACGAAATTCACGAACAACTGTAATTATCATCGCCAAAAACTTTTGGTAAACAAAACCAATACGGTTAAAACTTCCAATCTTCCCAAAATCATGGTAAAAGATAACAATATCTTGACATAATTAGACATCCCCTCATAGCTTCCTGCCGGTCCGATAGCTTGAGTATTTCCGGGACCTGAATTTGTAATAGCGGCAATTGTTGCACTGAAAGCCGTTGCAAAGTCAACACCGCTCAAAGCCACTAAAGAACAAATTATTGCCACGCTAAAAGCATATGCTACAAAAAATACAAATATTGAACTGGCTACATTATGGCTTATACCTATACCGTCAACTTTTAAAGGCAACAATCTGTTTGGTTCGGTTGTCATAACAAAAGCTCTTTTCAATTGAGCTAATACAATTTGCCATCTGAATATTTTAATTCCTCCGGATGTTGATCCTGTACAACCTCCGGTTAAAGCAAACACAATAAATGCAGTTGCAGCAAAAGCCCCCCAATTCAACCAATTAGTCGAATTATATCCGGTAGATGTTACTATCGAAACAATATTAAATGCAGCATATCTCAAGGCATCAAACGGAGTATATACACCTTTATAGACCAACCACGTTGTCGTTATTGTTATATATATTGCTAAAATTTTAACAAAATCAACGACTTGACTTGAACGCAATGAATGAACATCTTTCGTCACTAATAAGCTATGATATAGTGTCAACGGAAGAGCCCCTAAAAACATAAATAATGTAACCAACCACTCTATTGTAGAATTATTAAAAAATCCGATTGAATTATTTTTGGTTGAAAAACCACCTGTCGAGATCGTGGTCAAAGTATGGCAAACCGCATCAAACCAATTCATTCCTGCTGATTTTAATGATATGGCACATATTATCATTAACAATAAGTATACACCGATAATTCTTCTTGCTATATAGCTTATCTTAGGCATAAATTTTTCATTAACATCAGAATTCTCTCTCTGAAAAATCTGCATTCCTCCAATACCTAAAAATGGCAACATCGCAATTGCAAAAATAACAATTCCGACACCTCCCATACCGCTTAATAAAGCCCGCCACAATAATATTGATCTTGGCAAAGACTCAACATCAGAATATATAGATGCTCCTGTCGTTGAAACACCTGATGCAGCCTCAAAAAGAGCATCGGGCCAACTTGTTCCGTAAAATACAAACGGCAGTGATGCCAACAATACTACCGACACCCAACTCAAAACCGTCAATAAGTATGCTTGTTGAATAGAAATATCTTTAATTTTTCCTTTGTTTGCCAAAAACAACGACAAACCGATAAACATTGTAACAATGGATGAACTTAAAAATATTGACCAATTCATACCGCTGTAATACATATCCAACAATGCCGGAAACAACATAGCTATTCCCAACACGCTGATAAAATATCCGCATATCATTAAAATCGGTTGCCACATAAAGAATATCCTTTTTTTATCTCAGATTAATATTTTTTGAATATCCCAAATCAACCATTTTATGATTGATACTAATTCCATCTACGGCACACATTGCAGTCAATTCTGCATTTTGAGTAAAAGCAACAATATGACACTCAATTTCTTTTCCTTCAATCATATTTTGTAAAAACAAAGCACCATTTTTTCCTTTTTGACTTTCAGGTAAAGAATAAATGCCATACAATAACATATTTTCACCATTAATATTAATTTCATTTACATTCACAACACTAGCCGAACCTTTAACTATTCTGGGTTCTTTTCTATATGTTAAACCGGATGTGTTATCATGTTCAAAATAAATAACGACTTAGAATTAATTTTACGGTCTTCAATATTTTTACCTTCACCCGTAATTTCAACTTTAACTGATTCATTTTGTACTTTCTTAAAAGCTTTTCTGTCAACGGCTCTAATTATTTTATTATTTGTCGAACTTTTAATATCTGCAGATTTTATATTCTCTGCCACATCTTCAACTTTTGATGAAATTTTATTTATATTATCGGAAATAGAAACCATAAAATCCTTATCAAATTTTTGAACAAGATTATTCCAAGCATTTACATTTTTAGTAATTATCCAAGAAGGAATCTCTCTATATCCGATATTTGCAAAATGATGTATCCCGACAATACTTCCTCCCAAAACCACCAATAAAATTATAAAAAACAAAGGATGGATAAACGGAAACAACACAAATCGAAAAAACTTGTTAGCCCACTTCATCAAACCTGTTGAAGGACCGATATAGTCATCTCTTTCACGTCTTTTAAAAGCCATTATTTAGAACTCCCATATTTTTCTTTCAATTCATTCAATCTTTCATCTGTTATACGCTCAAACAACATATCTCCGACTTCAAAATTCTCACCGCCTTTTAATGCACTCATTTCGTTTCTTACGTCAAAGTCTTTTAATAATGTAAGCTTTTGACCTAATTTATCCAACATTTTTTGTGCAACAACAGGCATTACCGGCGCAGATAAAATTGCAAAAATTCTAATAAGGTTAATACAATTACGTAAAATAACTTTTGCACGTTGTTCGTCTGTTTTTATAACTGTCCAAGGTTCTGTAACCGAAATATAGTTATTTCCCTCTACCCAAATAGCCCTAAGTTCAGCCAACGCTTTTCTAAATTCCATCAATTCCATATATTTGATATAATTATCAGTCTTTTCTTGAATTGTAGCAATAAGTTGATTATCAACTTCAACATTTTCACCACCTTGAGGAACCTGATCTCCCAATTTTGATGATGTCATTTTCAAAACACGAGATACAAAGTTACCCAAAACGCCGTTCAAATCTTTGTTAACCGCACCTGCAAACAAATCCCAAGTAAATGCCGAATCAGAACTCTCCGGAGCGTTTGCCATTAACCAATATCTCCAATAATCAGCATCAAATTCCTTTACCGCATCTTCGGCAAAAACACCTCTGTTTTCCGATTTTGAGAACTTTCCTCCTTCATAGGTCAAATAACTAAAACCTTTTAAGAAATCAACTTGTGTCCAGTTTTCTTTAGTTCCGAGCAAAGTTGCCGGAAACGTAATTGAATGATAAGGAACATTGTCTTTACCCATAAACTCGACATGTCGTACTTCTTGAGGATTCATCCACCAATCTTTCCAATTGCGTTCAGCCTTGTTTTGAGCTTCCCATTGTTTTGTAATACCGATATAACCTATGGGTGCATCAAACCACACATAGAAAACTTTATCCTCATAACCGGGTTTATTTACCGGAAAACCCCATTTCAAATCACGAGTAATACATCTTTCTTGTAAACCTTCTTTAAGCCATTTTTGTGCAATTGTATAAGCCACATCAGGCCAAAACGGTTCTTTGGTTTTAACCCATGTTTCCAATTCTTTTTGCAACTTCGGCAAATTAAGAAACAAATGTTTAGTTTCTCTGACTTCCAAATTTTCAGAACCTGAAATTGAGCTTTTAGCATCTTTCAAATCTGTCGGCTCCAAAACCTTTGTACAATTTTCGCATTGATCACCTCTTGCTTTATCATAACCGCAATAAGGACAAGTACCGACAATATATCTGTCAGCCAAAAACATTTTATCATCTATCGAATAAACTTGTTTAATAATTCTTTCTTCAATATATCCGTTTTTATCTAATTGCTCGAAAATATGATAAGTAGCTTCTTTATTTTCTTCTGACGAAGTACGACCGAAATAATCAAAACCAAGTCTGAAATCATTATAAATTTGAGCATGTTTTTTATAAAACATATCACAATAATCTTTTACATCCATGCCGACTTTCAAGGCCCCTACTTCCGATGTTGTGCCATGTTCATCTGTTCCTCCGATGTGTAAAACCTCGTTTCCCATCATTCGCATAAATCTTGCGTATACATCCGATGGTAACAAACAACCGACCATATGCCCCAAGTGAAGCACTCCGTTTATATAAGGTAATGCTGATGTAACTAAGATTTTAGACATTTTTATTCATACTCCTGAAAAAATATTCTCTTAACCTGAATAATCTACTACATTTTACGGATTTCACAAGCAAAAAACGACTTTTTACTTTCTTTTACACAAGATATATCATACAAAAAAGTAAAAGCGACTCGTTACCTTTAATAAAAGTAACGAATCGCTTTTTTTATCCGATGATCCATATAATTACTGCCAACAGTAATACCCAAGGTAATACTGTAGCAATAAACTTAATTAACAGCCTGAAGAATAAGGCTGTTATATTAAATATGGGAGCGATAAACATATCTATAATTATCTCCCATATTATTGATAAAATGTTTTTCATAATGATTTTTTTTAAGCTTCACGTTCTAAAAAGCCATTAAACAAAAAAAACTACATCTCAAGAACGCCTTCAGAATAAAAAATCCGAACAAGATGTAAGCCTGCTACTATATTGGCTTATTAAAAAAAAGCTTTTATAATTAATAATAAACAAATAAGTATACAACCAATATTATAATACCACTTTTTTACCCCTTAGTCAATCAACTAAAAAAGCGCCTGTTTTTACAAACAGACGCTTTTTTTACTAATGTTTTTTATTAAACCACGAAGTCAATTTTGATGACTTCATTATAACATCTGTTTGATCCGCGGTAAACTCACGTTGTTCAAACAGAATCTCTTTAGCCATTTCACCTTCCTTTTTCAAATGGTGGATAACGGCTTTCTCACAAAGTTCATAGCCTTTTTTCTTATAAACCTTGTAAAAATCAACTGACAGACAACATTGTGCTTCATATGGAAATTCCATTCCTGTTGCCAACAATTGTTCAAAAGTTTGTGCAGATTTGCATTGCTTTACACAAATTACAGCCTCATGATTCTGCAACGCATCCATTATTACATAACGAGCAAGACTGCTATATGTTGTAGATACATAAGCCTTAACTCTTGGTGTAATACCTTCTCTTACAACATATTCTTGAAACATATCAAGAATTTCTTTTCCGCTTTTGAACAGCACTTTATTCCACAATATTATACATTGTTCTTCTGATATTGTTTGTTTCAAAATCTCTTTCATTACTAAATACTGTTTTTTATCCAAAACAAATTCGAAATCAGACAAACTTAACGTATATTTTTCTTTTAGCATATACACCCTGAAATTTTCACTTAATTCAGGATTTTGCCAAAAACCGAAACTTTTAACTTGTGGGTTTACATTTTCAGAATGATAGATTTTATAAAAATCTTCTTCTTTTTTCGTACGTCCTACCACCCACACCTGTTCTGACAAATCAGCATATGCTAATTTTGTGTGATAATGGAACCAATAACGATTCCTTTTTCCGCTATGAGTTGAGTATATGCTTACAAAGTTCCACATTATACTATACGTATGTTTACACGCAAAACCGATAATTACTTTCGGTATAAATAGAGTTAACAACGGATAGATTAAAGGGTTTAGGAGTAACAAATTCAATACTCCCTGTAACAACTCAACAACACACTCCCAAAGATCGTTGGAAATCGTGTCTTCAAATTTTGTTTTCTTCTTCATAATGATTTTTTTTAAGCCTCACGTTCCGATAAAGGTATTAATAATATTTTCTTTGTCTTGAGGAACGTTCTTGTAAAAAAACAAGCAAGACAAAAGCCTAATTTGTTACAATATTACTAAGCCGATTATTTATCAAAAATTTAAGTTATTGACCTAAAATCATTTTGAAGAAATCTAAAACCTAATAATATCCATACAAATATAAAACCATATTAAAAGTATACTATTTTAATAATTTTGTCAATATTAGACATATATCACTTTTACGATTGACATAAAAATTAAATTTCAATATAAAAATCTTGAATTAAAAATTATTTATCATGAATTTTATTATTATTTTATTTGGTGCACCCGGTTGTGGTAAAGGTCACCTTTGGAGTGTATTACAAGAAAAACTCCATAAATTATTTAATCCTAGAGATGTAGGATACATTTCAACCGGCAACTTAATCAGAGATGAGATTGCCAGAAAAAGTGAACTGGGTTTACAAATTGCCGAATTGGTTCAATCAGGATTTTTAATTTCTGATAACATTGTTGACAGCTTAATTGCTAATGCTCTTAAAGCTAAACAAACAATTAAGGTATTAGACGGTTATCCTCGTACCAATTCACAATTTGATTCTTTTGTCTCTCAAATTGATGAAGATACCGAAGTAATCGCTGTTTTTCGCGATACGCCCGAAGATATTATTTTATCGCGTATTGCAAAACGCCGTGTCTGCAAAGACTGCAAACACACTCACACTTCCGATAATGCTTGCTGTCCCAAATGCGGTGGAGAATCGATAGTACGCGAAGACGATGTCGTAATCACGTCTCGCATTGAAGAGTTTAAAAAACACACTCTTCCTATCTGGAACAGAATGTCAGAAATAGGTATCACCTTGCATTTTGTCTGTGATGAATCTTCAGAAGCGATTACAAAAGATATAACATCTCTTTTGATAGAATAATCTAAAAGCCTGACTGTAAAAAGTTAGGCTTTTTTTCTTACTTTAGCATTTCTTTTCTAAAAATTCAGGCAATTTATTTAACCCTGATGCACCTGCTGCTTTTTTATGCCCACCACCACCGAAAGATGATGCGATTTTTGAGACATCGACATTATCTTTTGCCGTATAAAAAGACAAATTCCAAGAGTTTTTACCATTCATAAAAAAGTTACACATAAAATCATATTCTTTAATATTTTTAACCCCGTCATAAAACTCAGAATATCCTTGTGGCATATTGGCACAAATACACCTATATCCCATATATTCACTTTCAAACGACATAGCTTTACACAAGCGGTGATTACGATTTTTAATATACGACAAAATTGCCATGCCGTTTGATACCATTTCATTAATATCCAACTTAGACGATAACAAATCTTTCCAATTTTGATCCCCCGGTTTATTAACACCCATAGCCTGAAATGCATACTCAAAAGGTCTTACTCTATAATCTCTCAAATCAAATATATCATTCAAACCTAACAATTTCACTCCTTCAGGCACTTCCTCATCAGGAAAAAAATATTCCCAAGTCAACATAATTGCTGCTGTTCCGTTACGTCTTAATCCTTTAATTTCTTTAGCGCCTTCGGCAATTCTTTTTTCATACTCTTCAATCATAGACGCATGATGATCAATCCATATCAAATCTTTGGTCTCATTAAGCTCAAACATCAAGTCCATTGGTAAAGATATATCACAGACTACAATTTTATCATGTCTGGTAATCTCCTCTAAAGGTACCTCCATATCATGATTAAGTCCAAAGAACTCAACACCGTTAAATTTTTTTCCGACAATTGCTGCCGAACCTTTACCGTCATGATCGGCCAAATGATATATACAAAGCATTTCCTCACCACTCCAATTTCATACCGTCATATGCCGGCATAGCATAATCCGGAGTATTTTCATTTATATAATCATAATCACATTCCGATGCCATATGATTAAACACGACTCTTTTAGTATCAAACATTTTAATATAATTCATTGCCTCAGCCAACCCTATATGATGTTTATGAGTTGTAGGAATGGTCAAAGGCACAACCATTAATTTAATCTTTTTTTCAAGCTCTTTAATTCGTTTAATTGCCGAATTAGATAAAACTTTAAAATCACCCAAATGTACAATTTCATCATTAATAATATAACCGTAACTCGGCGCATTATGTCCCAACAATTTCAACGGCATAATTTTTATATTATTAAAATAAAATTCATGATTTGCTTTTATTTTTTTAGGAACAAGACCTCCTTTAGATAAATAAAACTTTGGCTCATTATTTTTAATTATCATATAACCGTATTTACGTTTAATTTCTTTCATCGTTTCGGCAGAAGCAAAAACCGGTATAGGTTGACAAGTTCTTCGATTAATTTCCCTAAGCTCATCAATTCCCGAAACATGATCAAAATGAGAATGAGTATATAAAACGGCATCAACGGCAACAATTTCATTATCAAGCATTTGTTGACGTAAATCAGGTGATGTATCAACCAAAATCTTAACCCCGTTTATATCATAATAAGTCGAAGTGCGTCTTCTGATATTTTTCGGATTATTAGGGTCACAATTACCCCAACCGCAACTTACGGACGGAACTCCCGGAGCTGCACCGGCACCTAAAAAAACAACTTTTGTCATATTCCAAACAACCTTCTAAAATTTTGTGTCGTAATTTTTGCCAATTCTTCAAAACTGACATTTTTTATTTCAGCCAACTTTTGCGCCATAAAAATCACATTTGCCGGTTCATTAATCTTGCCTCTTTTGGGTACCGGAGCCAAATAAGGAGCATCCGTTTCCACCAACAATCTGTCTAATGGGACTTTCGCAAAATTATCCCTTATATCTTGCGAGTTTGGAAAGGTAATAATTCCCGAAGCCGATATATAAAAACCCAAATTCAAAGCCACCTCTGCCAACCGCCAAGTCGATGAATAACAATGCACTACCGCCTTAAATTCTTTTTTATCATAAGCATTTTGCAACAATCTTATCATATCATCATCAGACTCACGATTGTGAATAATCAGTGGTTTTCCCGTTATTTGTGAAGCTGTAATATTTTTTTCAAACAAGGCGATTTGATCACTTCTTGGTGCAAAATCATAAAAATAATCCAACCCCGCCTCGCCTATGGCAATCACTTTATCATTATCGGCACCTCTAATGATATCATCAACGGTAATATCGGCATATTCCCTTGCTTCATGCGGATGAGCTCCAGAAGCTGTATATATCAGATCAAATTCTTTACAAATCTTTATGTGCTCACTTAAATTATACAATCCGCTTCCGGCATCTAAAATATATCTGATGCCGGCTTTTTTTGCTTCATTGACAACAGCTACCAAATTATCGTTATACTCTAAATGGCAATGACTATCTGCTAACATCTTTAATAAACCCTGCAAATAGCAACCATAATTGTCATTACGGCCTGACGTTTATCTAAATTAAGCGTTTCCGTTTCCTTAAAAGTTTTGGTTGCTTTTTCGTACATATCGGCTGTATCTTCAACTTTGTTTAAAGATCTTGCCTGCTCTGTCAAAAACTTCAGCACTAATTCCTTAAAAAGATTATAATTTTCATCATCGGCAACAGCCCTATCACAAAAATTCAACATATCTGCTGTCTTAAATTTTTTTCCGGCAGTTGCCAACGAATATATTTCTTCATACATTTCCAAAGCATTACCATCGGCGTACGAAATAGCCTTTCCGATACTTCCTCCCGAAATTAAGGCCAATTTTTTAATAATATCTTCACTCAAATCAGAACGATAACGTCTCAATAAACTGGCCACCTGAGTATCTTTTAACGGTGCAAGATGCAATTTGGCACAGCGAGATTTAATCGTCGGCAATAAAACAGCCGGATTATGCGAAACCAATAAAATCATTGATTTGTGCGGTGGTTCTTCTAATATTTTTAATATGGCATTAGCCGAAGCCGAATTCATCTCATCGGCACAATCGACCAACACAACACGCCATTTACCGTCAGCTGATTTTTTTGACAAAAATTCATTTATGGTTCTGACATCATCAACCGAAATTACACTCGATTTTTTTAACGATGCCAATTCATCATCACTCAAATAACTGCCGTCTTTAATTGCCTTGACTATTTTTTTACGATCTTTGTCGATATAACCTCTTTCAATAAGCTTAAATTCGGGGTGAGAACCTTTTGCCACTTGGCGAAAAGTATTAGAATCCGGTGAAATATCTAACGATGACAAATTATCTTTTTTTTCACCATCTTCGCTAAGTAAAAAACGAGCAATCTTATATGCAAAAGTAGCTTTTCCGATACCTTTTATTCCCGATATAAGCCAAGACTGATGAAGAGAATTATTTTTCCATGCTTCTAAAAACATCTTTTCAGCCTCATCACAGCCGACAAGATATGCATTATCCTTAGGTTCAAAAGATGTTTTCGCCTCCTCAATCACAACTACAATCCTAACCTCTGATTAACAACATTCACAATATCTCTATGTAATTCATCAATAGACTTATCGGCATCAAGCACAACACAGCGATTTGGTTCTTCTTTAGCAATTTCCAAAAATCCTTTACGCAAATTATGATGAAACTCAAGCTCTCGTCCTTCAAAGCGAAGCTCCTTTACATCCATATTTTTTGCTTTATTAAACGAGCGCTCCAAACCTATTTCAGGATCAATATCAAGGATAATAGTCAAATCAGGTTTAAAATCACCGACTGAGATTTGATACAGACTTTGCAGAGTTTCTTTAGATACTCGTTTGTTATAACCCCAATATTGATATGCAAACGTAGAATCAGCGAACCTGTCGGATAATACGATTTTTCCCTCATTCATGGCCGGCCAAATTTTTTTTGTAAGATGAATATGCCTGTCAGCAAAATACAATAAAGCTTCGGCAACAGCATCAAATTTGTCTTTATCACCACATACCAAAAGTTTCCTTATTTCAAGTCCAACTTCTGTTCCGCCGGGTTCTTTTGTGGTTATAACATCTTTACCTTTTGCTTTAAGATAATCTTCCAATAACTTGATTTGTGTTGATTTTCCTGTTCCGTCGCCACCTTCAAAGGTAATAAAACATCCGTTCATAATAAACTAATCTCCCATAAGCAAATACTTGAAGTTTGTCTTTATTTTACCCCATATTCCGACCTTATTAATTGTTTGTCCGGCAACCAATGGTACTGTATACGGCTCTGCATCAGGAATTTCTATTTTTAACACTCCGATTTCTTGTCCCATACTAACCGGAGCTTTTATCGGTTTATCATATATCGCCGTCATTTTTACATTATTTCTATTGCTTTTCTTAATTGTCTTAATCACATCTTGAGATAATACCATCGGAACGGTTTTATCAACACCGTACCAAACAGGAACATCTGCTATTTTGTCACCTTTTTGTTTCAACCTATAATTATCATATTCTCTAAAAGCCCAAGACATCATCTTATCAGCTTCATCAGAACGCTCTTTGTTTGATTTTAACCCTGTCATAACACCGATAATACGGCGATCTCCTTTTTTAGCCGAAGCGGTCAAACAAAATCCGGCCTCATCAGTATGTCCGGTTTTAAGTCCGTCGGCATAAGGCATGGAATAAAGCAACGGATTACGATTTCCTTGTTTAATATTGTTGTAAACAAACTCTTTTTGCGAAAATAAATGATAAAACTGAGGAAATTCTTCAATAATTTTGCGAGCCAAAATAGCCAAATCTTCAACCGACATCTTATGATCAGGATGAGGCAACCCCGTAACATTGGCAAAATAAGAATTATTCAAACCCAATTCTTTAGCTTTTTCGTTCATTTTTTCAATAAACGAATCCTCGTCACCGGCAATATTTTCTGCCGCCACAATACATGCATCATTACCCGATTGGATAATAATCCCTTTCAATAATTGATCCACCGTAACCTTATCACCTATGGCCAAAAACATCGTCGAACCTCCGCTTGCAGCCCCTCCTTTACGCCAAGCATTTTCACTAACCGTAAAAGTATCTTCTAATGAAAGACTGCCGTCACGAAGTTTATCAAATATCATATAGACCGTCATCAACTTACTCATTGATGCCGGCGGTATCGGCTGAGTAATATCTTTTTGATACAGATATTCACCGGTTTCAAAATCAACCAAAATCATATTTTTTGCTTTGGTATCAATAGCCCATGCATTTGTCGATACTACAAGCATTAAACAACTCAAGCCGTTAAACAATACTTTATTCAACTTCATAGCCATATTCCTCTATCAACATTTTAATCTGACACAATTTTAGCATCATAAATGCCTTTATTCCTGATGTCAGACAACATTTTATTAGCACTTTGTTCATCAATAAACGGGCCGACTCTTACTCTGTAAAAATTCTGTCCGTTAACATTGGTATAAAAAATATTACTTTTTACATCTAATTGCGAAGCTATACTTTGCGCTCCGCTTTTCATAGAAAACGAACCGACCTGAACAAAATAACTTCCCTTAGGATATGATATGTTATTTTGCGCCATAGGCTCATGCGCTGAAGTTATAATCGGTGCTGTTTCTTGTACCTGATAAATATTTTCTTCTATCGGTTCGCCCGTCAAAGCAGCCTTTAGCGCCTTACTTTCTTTTTCCATAACTTCTACTCTGACTTTTGTTGTTCCTTGGGTATAGAATCCCAAAAGCTGAGAAGCTCGTTTAGATACATCAATAATTCGGCTTTTGGCATAAGGTCCGCGATCATTTACCCTTAACACCAAAGAACGCCCGTTTTCCAGATTAGTAACCTTGACTATTGACGGCAACGGCAAAGTTCGATGAGCTGCCGTCAATGAATTCATGTCATATTTTTCGCCATTTGCAGTTTTTTTTGCATGAAAATCTTTACCATACCACGAAGCTGTTCCGACCTCGGAATACGAATAATCTTCTTTAGGATAATACCATTTACCCATAATTTTATACGGATTACCGACCTTATAAGTTCCTCCTTGACCGGTAATTGCCGAAGCCTGAGTATATTTACCGTTTCCCAAATCAACACTTCCGTACGCACAAGCACCCAAAAGCAACACACTCGCCAAATATAAATATTTAGTTCCTTGCATATAAACAATCCGTCAATTAAACCATTAATTCAATCAGCTACAATTTATAATCTTTTTTTAAGCTCGTAAAGGGATTATTTCACCTTGTGTAATTTTCTTTCAGGCACCGGAATTGCAAAGCCTTTTTTAGCATTATAATTGTTAATTTTGCGCATTAATTGATAATCCGGATATCCGTCTTGCGGTAACATAGCTTTTTTTTGCACTTTTTTAATGGCATCACGTGTTTTTGTTCCCAGCTGTCCGTCTTCATCAAGCTTAAACCAACCCAATTTATTTATAAAAGATTGAATTTTTAACACATCATCGGTTTTAACCTTTTGTACTTTGTTTTGTGTCAATTTTTGCCATTTTTTAGAAGTTTTTACATAATCAGCCAAAATTCCTACGGCTAAAGCATAGTTTTCTGAGCGATTCCAATGCATAATTTTATAAAAATTATCAGTAATTAAATAAGCATTACCGTTTTTGCCTTCCGGAGTAATAATCGAAACTTTTAATTCCGGCGCAAGTTTAATTTTTTTGCCCTTTGCCGTCCTTACCCCTATTTTATTTAAGGTTTTAACAGTAATATCTTTGTGTCTGCCGGTAAGTTTATAATCAAAATTCCAAGGTAAATTTACCTTCATTCCCCAAGGAATATCTTTTTTCCAACCGATAGTCGTCAGATAATTTGCTGCCGAAGCTGCCGCATCATCAAAACTATTCCAAATATCAATTTTCTTATCTCCGTCAAAATCAACGGCATAAGCATTAAAAGTTGATGGCATAAATTGAAAATGCCCCATTGCTCCGGCCCAAGAGCCATCCATTTTTGTAAAATCGATATCATAATCATCAATAATTTTCAAAGCATTAAACAGTTCTTTTTTGAAAAACTCCGAGCGCCTTTTATCATAGCTCATCTCGGTTAAGGCATCAATCACATTATGACCGCCGAAATTTGAACCGAAATTGGTCTCAATTCCCCAAAAAGCCACCACATATTCCGCCGGCAAAGTATATTTTTCTTCCAACTTTGCCCACAAAGGTTTCAATTTAACATAATATTCTTGGGCTTTTTCGGTTCTTACTTGATTAACAACCCGATTTATATATTCATCAGAAGTCAAAACAAATTCCAACTGTTTTCTGTCATGAACAACTGCTTTGGGCTCATGATAATAGTTTTGAGCATAAACTTTCTTTATGGTTTTTTCAGAAATTCCCTTTTCTATCATCTCTGACTTCAAATTTTCCAACCACTCCAAATATTCTTTCGGAGCCTCAATTTTTAAATTATCGGTAGCACAAGCCGTTGCACTCCATAATGCAATCATCGACACCGCCAACATATTTTTAGGAAATTTCATGTCAACCGCCTTATAATAACCATATTAAAAGCAAATTATAAGGCTAATTACTTTAAAAACATTTAAATCTTATAAAATTTTCAACACATCATAACAGCAATCTTATATGTATTTTTTATTATTGTCAGCTTTACATAACAAAAGACGAACTCCTCATAACAATATTGTTACGAGGAGTTTAATTAGGTTACTCATCATCACCGCAAGAATACTTTAACCATCCTACAATGAAGTTTATTGTAAAAATTAAAATTGCAATAACCTTTGTTATTGCTCCAGGTTCTTTTAATAATGGATTAGCACATAAAAACGCTAAAACCATGACAAACCCGGAAAGAGCAAACACAAACAAGGAAGAAAGAATATTCCATCCTTTAATTTCGTTTATTGCAACTTTTACCGCTGCTCCGGCTATTAATGATAATATTACAAAGCCGAATAATTCTAGCCATTCATAAAAACTGAACAGCAAATTTATTTTTTCCATATATATAATTTTTTTTAATAATTACTTTCAAATATTAGATAACACATTTTTTAATAAAAAACAACCTTTTTATATATAAATTTACATTTCACAATATCTAAATAACACTACAATATACTAAAAAATCAAAAAAATTTCACCCTTACAATAAATCCCTTACAACATAAAAATTGTGAGAGGTCTAAGAATCAAGTCTCATTCACTTACCACATATTCCGCCGGCAAAACATATTTTTCTTCCAATTTTTGTTAATGAGTTAAGGTCGTGTAAACGACCGTAAACGAATTTACAAAATAAGTGACCGAAGTTGAGTTGTTGAGCTTTTTCTCAAAAGCGAAACTTACGAAACAAGACCGAACCCGTAGGGTGAGAATCCCTACTCATAAACAAAAAAAGCTCTCCTTACGGAAGAGCTTTACATTATGGTACGCGCGCGGGGCTTGAGGATAAAATCGATCGTTACTCCGATCGATTTTACCGCAAAAGGCGTAGTTTTGTTAATGAGTTAAGGTCGTGTAAACGACCGTAAACGAATTTACAAAATAAGTGACCGAAGTTGAGTTGTTGAGCTTTTTCTCAAAAGCGAAACTTACGAAACAAGACCGAACCCGTAGGGTGAGAATCCCTGCTCATAAACAAAAAAAGCTCTCCTTACGGAAGAGCTTTACATTATGGTACGCGCGCGGGGATTCGAACCCCGGACCCACTGATTAAGAGTCAGTTGCTCTAGCCAACTGAGCTACGCGCGCATAATCCTTTCGAAAAGGGACTATAAACCACCTATTTTATTTTTCAAGCATTTTTTTTATTATATTTTATTTTTTTAATATCTTTCGTTAACTACTCTATTTACAACGATATTTGTTTTTTCCATATCATTCAAATATTCACCTTTATAATACCCCTTTTTAATATCTTTTGATGTACGATAAACTTTTTGAGCTAACTCCACTCTAGGATCATCATTACAAAGTTTTTCCATTCCATCTTTTGATAACAACGTTACTTTTTCTCTATTCTTATCTACACACACACTATACGACGGATGCTCATTTTCTGTATAAAAATCAATAAAACAACTATTATTGGGCAAAACCGTACATGTACAAACTTTTCTATCATTTTCATTATAGTAATTTACCGAAAGATTCATATATTCCGAAGAAAAATGGGCTGTTTCTTTATCTGCCTTCATTATAGCAACAACCGCACCGCAAAAATCAAAATCCTTACTTACTTCAACTGCTGTATATAACAAATCTTTGTTTTTTTGTTTAGCTTTATTACCTAAATTTCTAACCATCTTTTTCCTCACTTTTTGTTAATAATAAAATACCAATACCATATTTTTGTCTATTTTTCAACAAAAAAAATACCCTGTAACAATAAAGTCACAGGGGAATTACATATTTATTATATGCCTTATCTTTAAAAATAAAAAGTAAAGAAAAAAATAACTCTACTATTTATAGAGTTATTTTTATTTGTTTTAACATCTAAGCTTTTTTATCTTTTATTACCGAAAATGCAATTCCTCCGAATAATAAGCCGAAAGTTACACTCAATGAATGTATTGCCTCCAACTCAAAACCGAACAACTTCGGTACAAAAATCTTCAATCCGATAAATACCAAGATAATAGCCAGTGCCGGTTTTAAGTACTTAAACTTATGTACTACTGCCTCCAATAAAAAGTACAAAGCTCTCAAACCTAATATAGCAAAAATATTACTGGTATATACTACAAACACATCTTGAGTAATAAGGAATATTGCCGGAATTGAATCAAGTGCAAAAATCACATCCATTGTTTCAATGACTATTAATGCAAAAAACAACGGTGTCATATAATATTTGTTACCTTTTTCAATAATAAAATGTTCACCATGTAATTTTTTGGTAATTCTAAAGGTTTTAGCAATAAATTTATAAACTTTCGATTCCTTAAAATTACCCTCTTCTTCATCTTTGGTAACAAGCATTTTTATACCGGTATAAACCAATATTACAGAAAAAACATATAACACCCAATGGAAATTGGCAATCAATGCTTCACCGACATAAATAAGTATGGCACGCATAACTATCGCACCTAAGATTCCCCAAAACAACACTCTGTGTTGATATTCTCTGGGAACACCGATAGATGCAAAAACCAAAGACATAATAAAGATATTATCCAAAGACAAACTTTTTTCTACCAAAAATCCGGTAAAATAATCCATTCCCAAATCAATGCCTTTTTCATATATCACAAACACCCCGAACAAACATGCCGCCGCAATATATAATATACACAATATTAATGTATGCATAAAATTTGGAACTTCGTTTTTACGATTAAATACGAACAAATCAAAAAACAACAATGCTAATACCACTATTCCGAAAATTACCCACATTGATTCTTGTGAAAGAATTGTATGATTTGTAAATAGTTCATTTAACTTTTCAAACATCAAAAACCTCCGATAATTATTTATCAGAAACAATTATCCTTTGTTTTATTACGAGTCAAATCAGATACTTGTTTATACACAATCTGCAAAATACAAAAACCGCCCTTGCGGACGGTTTTTCAGTGGCGGAGAGTACAGGACTCGAACCTGTGCATCGGTATCCCGATGACGGATTAGCAATCCGCTGCATTACCACTCTGCCAACTCTCCACGTGGTAACGGGACAATATTTAACTTAAGTTTTTAATCTCGTCAACATATTTTTTTATTAATGGAACAAAATTGTAATATATGTCATTAATATAAAGCCCGAAAAAACAGCCCATACCGACTTGGTATTTTCTTTTTGCCCGTAAGTTTCCGGCAAAATCTCATTTATTATAACAAATAACATTGTACCTCCGGCCATTGCCATACCATATGGAACAATATTAAAATCAATTCCGGTCAATAATAATCCGATAATTGCACCCAATGGCTGAATCAGTCCTATAAACAGCGACATTAAAGAGGCTCTTATTTTTGAATATCCGGCCCCGACCAATGAAATAGCAATAGTTAATCCCTCCGGAATATTATGAATTGCAATTCCTATAAGTAAAGACATCGGATTAACCATTTCTTCGGCCCCGAATGCTATACCGATAGACAAACCTTCAGGTATTTTATGTAACGTGATGGCTATAATAAACAACCATGCTTTTTTTATATCAACATGCGGACCATGATGTCCTGTTCCGTTATGCTCATGAGGCAATATTATATTAAGTACCCCTACTAATAAAACCCCAACTCCTATAGACAAAGCATATTTTAAGGCATCAATATGTATATTTTCGTCATTCCCGACAATATGTTTCATTGCCGGCATAAGCAGTGAAAAAAAAGACGCTGATAACATCACACCGGCTGCAATATTAAGTAATAAATTTATTTCGGCTTTATAATAACGTTTTTTTACAAAAACACACAAACCGCCTACACCTGTAACCAATCCGGCTAATAATGATGCTAAAAATCCATTCATAAAAACTTCATTCATAATTATCAATTCCTATCAAACAAGTGAGCAATATCTTTCATCTTAAGCTCAACATAAGTCGGACGACCATGATTGCATTGTCCGGAATGCGGTGTTTTTTCCATATCTCGCAACAACTTATTCATCTCTTCAATATTTAGTCTGCGCCCTGCTCTTACCGAACCGTGACAAGCCAAAGTTGCACAAACCAAATGAAGTTTTTCTTTCAAATTAAACCCGCTTCCCCATTCAAGTACTTGTTCGGCCAAATCTTTTACCAAAGCTTTTGCATCAACCTCGCCGAGTAATGCCGGTGTGGCTCTGACCAACACCGCCGTTGTTCCGAATTCTTCAATTTCCAAGCCCAATTTTGCCAAATCATCAATCACTGACAAAAGCTTGTTCTTTTCAGACATTGACAAATCCACGATTTCGGGAATAAGCAATATTTGTGAAGCCTGATTTTTTGCCTCTAAACCGGCTTTTAGTTTTTCCATAACAATGCGCTCATGCGCTGCGTGTTGATCGACAATAATCAAACTGTCCGGTGTTTGCGCAATAATATAAGTATCATTTATCTGTGCCTTCGCCAAACCGAGTGCTCCGATTTCGTCTTGGACAACACCAGAATAATCAATATCTTCCGTTTTAACCGAAAACTTATATTCCAAATCGGGCAAATCAGCTTGTTTTTTACCTCCGCCATAAGAAAAACTTTGATAATTACCTATCTTAATGCTCGGATTATAAATTTCTGATTCATTCAAGGTCAAATTTTCATCAAACGAAACATTTTCAACTCTGGCAATTTGGCTCAAATCCAATGTGTTAGATGTTTTTCCCGAAGCTCTTGATAAAGCATTTTTGATTGATGAAACAAGCAATCCTCTGACTAAGTTATTATCATAAAATCTGACTTCAGCTTTTGTCGGATGAACATTGACATCAACATCTTGCGGATTAACATCAAAAAATAATGCGCACATAGGATATCTGCCTGACGCCAATACATCGCTATAAGCTCCTTTTATGGCACCTAAAAGCAATTTATCACGCACCACACGATTATTTACAAATAAAAATTGTGATAATGAATTAGCTTTGTTAAGTGTAGGCAAAGAAATATATCCGCTGATTGAAACGTCATCACGTTTGATGTCTATCAATATCGAATTTTCTCTAAACTCTCTACCCATAACCGCAACAAGCCTGTCCATACGCGCTTCAAACAAATCACCGTTTCCGGCAGGATAAAACAGCTTTTTCTTACCTTCGGCATACAAAATAAAAGCAACTGACGGATTAGCCAAAGCAATTCGCTCAACCACATCAACACAAGAAGCCGTTTCGCTTGATGATGATTTCAAAAACTTTAATCTTGCCGGTGTCGAATAAAACAAATCACGTACTTCAATCGTTGTACCCTTGTTACAAGCTACGGGTTCAACTTGAGATTTTACACCACCGTCAACATTGATTCTCCAACCGTTTTCATCATCTTGTCTTCTGGTCAGAATACTCATACGTGAAACCGACGAAATAGATGGCAAAGCTTCGCCCCTGAAACCGAAAAAGCAAATATTAAACAAATTATCATCGGGCAACTTAGATGTTGCATGTCGCTCAACGGCAATTTCCAAATCTTCTTTTGTCATTCCTTTGCCGTTATCGACTATTTTAATAAAAGTTTTACCCCCGTCGGATAAATGAACTTCAATTGCCGTAGCACCTGCATCTAAAGCATTTTCCACCAATTCCTTAACCACCGATGCAGGTTTTTCTATCACCTCACCGGCTGCAATTTGGTTCACTAAATTCGAAGGTAAAATTCTTATAGTCATTATTTTCTAAATCCTTTAATTAACTTAATTAAAGCTGTTGTTGAACAATCGTGTTTCACATCATCTTTATTACCTTGCAATTCCGGCAAAATACGAAGAGCCAATTGCTTACCGAGTTCTACGCCCATTTGGTCAAACGACGCAATATTCCAAACCACACCTTCCACATAAGTTTTGTGTTCATACATTGCCACCAACATACCCAATGCAAACGGATCTATTTTCTTAAAGATAATAGTGTTTGACGGACGATTACCCTTAAATGTCTTATATTTTTTCAGTCTGTTTACTTCTTCTGATGACAAACCTTTTGCTTTTAATTCCTCTGTTGCTTCTTTGGTAGTTTTACCCATCATCAAAGCTTCACTTTGTGCTAAAATATTAGCCAACAAAATTTCGTGATGCTCACCGATTTCGTTATGAGAAATTGCCGGAATAATAAAGTCACAGGGAATAAACGATGTTCCTTGATGTAACATTTGGAAAAATGAGTGTTGAACATCCGTCCCCGCACCGCCGAAAACTACCGGCGAAGTCTGATATTTGATAAAACGATTATTCAAATCAACATATTTTCCGTTACTTTCCATAACAAGTTGTTGCAAATAAGCCGGCAAATAAGTCAAATATTGATCATATGGCACTACAACATGATTTCTTATATTAAAAAAATTATTATACCAAATAGAAAGTAACGCCAAAACAACCGGAATGTTTTTATCCAAATCAACAGTTTTAAAGTGATTATCCATAGCAAAAGCGCCTGATAACATTTTTTCAAAATTATCATATCCTACAGCTATTGCAATAATCAAACCGATTGCCGACCACATAGAATATCTTCCGCCGACAAAATCCCAAAATTCAAACATATTTTCAACATCAATACCGAACTTTTCAACTTCTTTAGCATTGGTAGAAACAGCAACAAAGTGCTTAGATGTTGCGTGTTCGCCCAAAGCATCAATTAACCATTTGCGACAAGTTTTTGCATTGGTCAAAGTTTCGATTGTGGTAAAAGTTTTGGAACAAACAATAAATAAAGTTGTTTCCGGATCAACTTTGTTCAAAACCTCAGCACAAGCTGTTCCGTCAATATTTGATATAAAATAACAATTCATTTCACCGGGCATATATTTTTTCAATGCCTCAACAGCCATTTTAGGTCCCAAATCAGAACCTCCTATTCCGATATTGACAATATTGGTCAACTTCTTGCCGGTATAACCGACAAATTCTCCCAAACGAACTGCTTCGGAAAAGCTTTTAATTTTAGCCAATACCGCATTAATTTCCGGCATAACATTTTCACCATCAACATAAATCGGAGTATTTTCCCTATTACGTAAAGCCACATGTAAAACAGCTCTGTTTTCGGTAATATTAATTTTTTTACCTTCAAACATATCCATAATTTTATTTCTGATTTTTGCTTTTTTTGCCAAAGCAATCAAGGCCTTAAATACTTTATCATTTATGCGATTTTTAGAAAAATCAACTAACATATTTTCCAATTCTAACGTATATTTCTCGGCTCTCTTATCATCTTTTTCAAACATATCACGCATTTCAACTTTGCGCATTTTCTTTGCCAATTTTTCCAATTTTTTCCATTGTATGGATTTATTTATTTCATTTTTTAAATTAAACATTAAATTTCACCTCTTTTAATTAAAATTACCTATCTGAGCCTGTAACATATTATCCGTAAAATACTTTTTCAAAGCTTGATTAACTGCTTCAACACTGACATTTTTTACATAATCGTTGCGTTTATTTAAAAAGTCTAAACCCAAGCCCATTTTTTGTTGCATAACCAACATATCGGCAATTCCTGCAATTGATGCAAAGCGCAAATTATACGAAGCGATTAAATAATCTTTGGCAAAATCAACATCTTCTTTGCTAAAACCGTTTTGTGCATAATTCTTCCACTCTTCCTTAAACATCGAAACTGCTTTTTCAAAGTTATCTTTTGTTGACGAAAAACCTACCGTTAATAAATTTGCCTTATCCGTTAAGATCATTGACGAATAAGCTCCGTAAGTAAGCCCTTCTTTTTCTCTTATTTTTTGATTAAGTTTTGAATTAAGACCGGCTCCGCCAAAAATATGATTCGCTACATAAAGCGGATAAAAATCTTCACATTTACGACAAGTTCCTTCCACAGTAAAACTGACGATATTTTGTCCGTCTTTACGATCTATTTTCATCACCGGTTGATCAAAATTAAGCACAACATTATCAATTTTTTTACCTTGTTTTTTATCACTCAAACCGGAAAACATTTCATCAATTATATATTTCGCATCATCTTTTGTCAAATCACCGGCAATACCCACATATAAATTATCTTTTGCCAAGTTTTCTCTTACAAACTTTTTTAAATCAGCTTGCGATATATTTAACACATCTTGTTTATTGCCCAACGGATTTTGTGCATACTCATGTGTTCCGAATATTAATTTATCATTTGCCAAAGATAATTCTTTTGCCGGATTTTCTTTTTCAACTTCTAAAGACTTTATTACTTGAGCCTTGGCAATTTCTAAATACTTTCTTTCGAATTTCGGTTTGGTCAAAATATCCCTTAATAAAGCAATAGCATCTTCTAAATGCTCTTTAGGCGCAACCAAACTTCCTCCTATACTATCCTTAGAGCTTTCAAAAGAAATCGAAATACCTCTAATTCCCGTCTCATCTCTGATTGCATCAGCAGACTTAAATATCGTACCGTCTGTTATTGTTGAGGCTGTTAATGAGGCTATACCTTTTTTTCCCTCATCATCATATGCCGAACCGACATCTGCAAAAACAAAACTTATTGCAACGATAGGTACTTCATTTTGTTGCATAAAATAAGCTTTTATTTTCGATTTTAAGCCCTCAATTTCTTCAACTTTACCGGTAAATTTTCTATTATTTAATTCTGAATTTTCCACTAATGATTGTATAGAAAAATTTTTATTATATCCGTATATAACAAAAATCAAACCAAGCAATAACATGATCATTATTAAATATGAACTGTTTTTGTTTTTCATATAAATCGGTCGCCTGCTCATTTTATTTATCCTCACCGGCTAATAAAATACCTGTTACTTTGGGTGCTTTGTTCCACACAAAATCAGCCATATTTTTTACATCATTAACTTTTACATTTTTGATATTTTCTTCATACTTTTGCAACTCATCAATCTTAACCCCCGTCGAAGCCATCCAGCCGGTGGTTTGAGCCAAAACAGAAGGATTATCTTTCATATAAACTAAATCAGACAACATCTTTTTCTTTGTTTTTTCCAGTTCGGATTCATTAAATTTTTTAATTGCATAATTCCATGCATCTTCAACATATTTTTCAAATTGCTCATCAAGTTTTCCTCTCGGAACCGCACTAAACGAAAAACTTCCAAAACTGCGGCTTATACCATCATAGTAAGCACCGACATTAAGAGCTTTTTTATCTTGTATCACCAATTTTTGGTATAAAGGCGAATTCTCATCTTGTATCAAATACTTAACCAAAACATCTAAAGCATAAGCTTTATTTTTATCTTGAACAAACGACGGAACCGACATCAATTTTACCAACCGAGGAAGCTTAACCTCGTCCATTTTAATCTTAATTTTTGCTTCAAAATTTTCCGGTAGTTTTTCAAATGCATTTACTTCAAATTTATTTGGTTTTATTTTTCCGTAATATTTTTCTGCCAATTTTTTTGCTTCATCAAATGTTATGTCGCCGGAAAGCACTAAAACAGCATTATTAGGTGAATAATATTTATTATAAAAATCCACCACATCTTTTTTGGTCAAATTTTTGATTTCATCATCAAGTCCCGTAACCGGATTAGCATAAGGATGATTTCCCCATAATGTCTTGCGTAATATTTCATAAAATTTAGCCGACGGATTACTGTCTACCCTTTGCTTTCTTTCTTGAAAAACAATATCTCTTTCTGTCTCAAAATCTTTGTCAGATATATTCAAATTTTTCATCCTGTCAGCTTCCAAAAACATCGCCAACTCAAGACGAGATATGTCCAAAAACTGATGATATGCGGTAACATCTTGCGAAGTAAAAGCATTGCTTTCTGCCCCGTTTTGCTCCATTATTCTGTTAAATTCTTGCCCTTTTACTTTTTTTGTACCGCGAAACATCAAATGCTCCAAAAGATGCGCTACACCGCCCTTTCCTCTCGGTTCATCAACAGCACCTGCTTTGTAAAAAACCATATGTTTAATAATCGGTGCTTTGTGATTCTCAATAACAACAACTTGCATTCCGTTTTTTAAATAAAATTCTTTTATATCAAATTGATTTGTATTTGCTTTAACGTCAAAAACCGACAAATTTATTAATAACAACAAAAAAAGTTTCTTAAACCTCATAAAACACACCTACTCTTTTATTAAAACATCAGGCAAAACCAATGGTTTTCTCTGTTCAACCAATTTTTCATCAGGCGAAATTCTTGCCAAACCTAAATCTTCTTTTCTGATATTTGAACAAGAACAAACCGCAAAAAGCAAAAACAATATCAAAAATCTTTTCATTATTTTACCTTTTTATTCTTAAACTTTGCTATAACCGACATCAAAATAATCAATCCGGCTCCAATACAAATAAAACTGTCGGCAATATTAAATGCCGGCCAATGACTATCTCCGATATGAATATCCAAAAAATCAAACACGGCACCTGAACGCAATCTGTCAATAACATTTCCGATTGCACCGCCCATAATCATCCCTAAAGCAATTTGAACAACCTTATCTTTTTCGCTTTTAAGCCATATAAACAAAGCCACAACAACCGTTATTGCAATAGCAGACAAAATATATGCACCTATATTACCATAGTTGTTAAACATCGAAAAACTAACCCCGGTATTCCAAGCCCTGACCACATTAAAATAATCACCGAACCGTATATATGAATTTAAGCCTAA
Organism: Alphaproteobacteria bacterium; assembly: GCA_017501665.1. GTDB lineage: Bacteria > Pseudomonadota > Alphaproteobacteria > RF32 > CAG-239 > CAZU01. The sequence continues at coordinate 101,160 of JAFVWM010000036.1, forward strand.
AAAATGATACAAAATATAGTATTTACTAAGCTGATCGGCAACAATAACGGCAATAGCAACGACTAACCCTGTCAACACGTCAAAAATCCTTCTTATATTAAACGTTCTAATACCTCAAAAGACTACGTCAAAAATGATTTTATCACAAGTTGACCTTCAAAGATACTCACAAAAAATGAGTTAACATTAAAACATTTTTTTCTTGCGGAAAAACAAAATAACCAAAACAGTTAAAATCGTCGAAATTGCAATCACATACCAAAAACCGAAATTAGTATCTTTTAATGGTAAATCAACATTCATTCCCCAAAAACTTGCTAACATCGTCGGAATTGACAAGATAATTGTAATTGCAGCCAAAAATTTCATAACTTGGTTAACATTATTATTTATAACCGAAGCAAATCCGTCCATCATACTTTCCAAAATGGTACGATGCATATCAACCATTTCTATCGCTTGTTTGTTTTCGATCATAATATCTTCCAATAAATCAATATCATCTTCACTAAACGGCAAAATAGAATTGATTGTTTTTGCTCTGACCAAACGGATAAGTTTCTGTAAAACAAGCTGATTATCACGCAAAGCTGTTGTAAAATATACCAAAGATTTCTGAATTTCCATCAACTGAAACAACTCTTTATTATTGGTTGTGTTTCGTAAACTATATTCAATACTTTCGGTTTTTCGATTGATTATTTTCAAATAACGCAAATAAAACTGTGTTGCCTTATACAAAATATTAAGCAACATCTTTGTAGTATCTTTAGTATCAAAACTACCGGAATTAGCCTTAGTAAAAGAACCTAATATTCTATTTTCGCGAGAACACAGTGTTACTATATTTTTAGAAGTAAAAACCATAGAACAAGGCAACGTATCAAACTGTCCCTCATCATCCAACAACGGCAGATTGATAATCACCATAAAATTTTTGCCGTCTTGTTCAATACGAGAACGCTCATCTATATCCAATGAAGTTTTTAACGCATCAACATCCCACTTTACCCAAGCAGATATTTTTTCCAATTCTTCATTTGTCGGATTGATAACATTTACCCAAGAGCCTGCATACAATCGATTCTTTTTCAATTTAATCAGTTTTTGATTAGCATCAGTTTTACAAACTTTAAACATGATCATTAACCTCCTCTGATAAAGTATTGAAAAGTAATGATTGAAGCAGATAATATCCGTTACAATAAAAAAAGCTTTATTTGGTGCGGCCAAAAGGACTTGAACCTTCACGGGATACCTCCCATAACGACCTCAACGTTACGCGTCTACCAATTCCGCCATGGCCGCTCGCACTTTCAATAAAGCTGTCGTTATTGATATAGCACAATAAAAAAATAATCAAGTATTTTTTTTATTTTTTAATATAATCTTACTCTTAGCCAAAATAACGCCACATTACCAAAATTTTTCAATCCGGGAACATAAGCTGCTTGTAAAGCAATATTTTTATATTCTATACCTATAATCGGTAATGGTATAGGTACCGGAATATAAGCATATTCTTCACGTTGCGTCATACCTAAGGTATAACCTATTCCGATTCTCCAATCTTCACTGCATCCGATACGCCAATTTTTCTGATATGCAAATCCGGCAACAGTTTCTAATTTCGAATTAGAATCCTTAAAAGCAAAGGCATACAAACCGTACCAATTACCCTTTTCGTCATAAACAGATTTACCGATTCCGAAACCGAAAGCATTTTCATTATACTTTGCAATATGTTCATCATCATATGCCAGTCTATTATGCCATGCATAAAACGGTATATAAGCATCATAATGATCAGAACGCCACACAGCACCGACTTCCCCCAAAAACTTATCTTTCCATTCGTTGAAAGTCAATGCATTAGCGTTCGTAATGCTAAAAAACAAACTTATTAAAACAAGAAAAACTTTCTTCATATAACAAAACTCTGATTTATAATTTTTAAGCCTTATACTATATAAGTCTGCTTTTTTCAATAGCTGCTTTTACAAAAGATACAAAAATCGGTGACGGTTCAAACGGCTTTGACTTTAATTCCGGATGAAATTGAACTGCCATAAACCATGGATGATCTCTTATTTCAACGATTTCCGGCAATTTTCCGTCAGGAGATTTTCCCGATATATACATTCCCGAACGACGTAAAGTATCTGCATAAGTCATATTAACTTCATACCTGTGACGATGTCTTTCCGAAATAATTTCTTTACCATAAACCTTATAGGCTAATGACTCGTGTTCCAATTTACACTCATATGCACCCAAGCGCATAGTCCCACCCAAGTCGCCATCCTTAGATCTTATTTCTTTTGCACCTTCTTTATCCCATTCGGTCATCAAACCGATAATCGGTTCACAATTTGCATCAAATTCTGTAGTTCCGGCATTTTTAATTCCGGCAACATTACGCATTGTTTCAATAACAGCCATCTGCATTCCCAAACAAATTCCTAAAAACGGAATTTTATGCTCACGAGCATATTTAATAGCCATAATTTTACCTTCAGTTCCTCTTTGTCCGAATCCCCCCGGTACTAAAATAGCACTGACATCGTTCAAATGAGCTTCAACCGGCTCTTTTTCCAACAATTCCGAATCAATCCATTTAATTTTAACTTTGTATTTATTGGCAATACCACCATGAGTCAAAGCTTCATTAAGTGACTTATAGGCCTCTAAAAGCTGAGTATACTTACCGACAACGGCGATTCGAACCTCTCCCTCGGGATGGCGAATATTTTCCAGAATATTTTCCCATTTTGATAAATCCAAATTATTGGAAGTCTCTATATTAAAATGCTTGCAAACCTGACGTCCCATACCTTCTTTTGCATAAGCAATCGGAACCTGATAAATACTCGAAGCATCTAACGCCGTAATAACATTCTCTTCTCTGATATTACAAAACAGTGCTATTTTGCGCTTTTCATTTTGTGGAATTTCCATTTGTGAACGACACAACAACATATCTGGCTGAATACCATATTCCTGAAGTTTTTTAACCGAGTGTTGTGTTGGTTTTGTTTTCAATTCACCTGCCGTTGGGATATACGGCAACAAAGTAACATGAATAAACATTGAACGTTCACGTCCCAATTCGTAAGCTACTTGACGAATAGCTTCTAAATACGGTTGCCCTTCAATATCACCGACGGTTCCGCCGATTTCACATAACACAAAATCTTCATCGGTAATATCCGACAAAATAAAACTTTTAATTTCATTGGTAACATGAGGAACAACTTGAATGGTTGCCCCTAAATAATCACCACGACGTTCTTTATCGATTACTCTTTGATATATTTTTCCGGTTGTAATACTGTCTGTTTTACGACAAGGAACTCCAGAAAATCTTTCATAGTGTCCCAAATCCAAATCTGTTTCGGCGCCATCATCGGTAACAAAAACTTCTCCATGTTGATAAGGACTCATTGTACCCGGATCAACATTAAGATACGGATCAAGCTTTCGCATTCTGACTTTAAACCCGCGTGCTTGTAAAAGTGAAGCCAATGAAGCCGAAGCCAAGCCCTTTCCCAAAGATGAAACAACTCCACCTGTAATAAATATAAACTTTGTATTTTCAGACATTTATACAATCCTTACCATAAGTTCTAAAAAGTGATAAAGGCACCTTCCTTATTATCAAAAGAAGATGCCTTTCCAGTCATTATTTCAAATTCGTTCTTTTCATTATTTTTCTGCCGTCGGTACCAATGGAGCTTTTTGAGTTGCCGGAACACTTTGTTCTTGAGCAGCTTTATCAACTAAAGAAACATTTGGTTTTGCCTGACCTCTATAATACAAAGCAAGAGAAATACTTGTCACAAACAATAAAGTTGCCAAAACAGCCGTAGTTCTTGTCAACAAATTTCCCGTTCCTCTGGCAGATAAAAAGCTTGACGCGCCGGAACCGCCTCCAAGTCCGTCAAGAGCTCCTCCCGTTGAACGTTGCATCAAAATGCAAGCCACCAAAAAGATACACACCATCAAATGAACAACCAATAACAATGTACCCATTTTCTATTCCTTTTTCCTTAAAAATTAACTTAGCAAGATGCATTGTCTGCAATAGCCATAAAATCAGCTGATTTTAAGCTTGCACCACCGATTAAAGCACCATCTACATCAGGTAAAGATAAAAATTCTTTGGCATTTGACGGCTTTACCGAACCTCCGTACAAAATACGCATTTTATTTGCTTGAGTTTTACCTAATTTTTTAGCTAAAACTTTTCTGACTTGAGCATGAACTTCTTCAACATCTTCGGCCGTCGGAGTTTTTCCGGTACCGATAGCCCACACCGGTTCATATGCAATAACCGTATTCAAAGCAGTTGCATCATCCGGAACAGATCCCAAAACCTGATTTTTACACACATCAACAGTTTCTCCTCTGTCACGTTGTTCCAAAGTCTCACCGATACAAATAATCGCTTTAAGACCGGCTTTATTTGCCGCAATCGCTTTTTTGCAAACTAATTCATTCGATTCGCCATGATCTGCCCTACGTTCCGAATGTCCCAAAATAACATAAGAACAACCGGAATCAATCAACATTAACGGACTTACATCACCGGTATGAGCACCTTTTTCATTAAAATGACAATCTTGAGCACCTAAAGCAACTTTTGTGCCACGTAAAGCTTTTTTAACTGTACTTAACATTGTAAAAGGCGGACAAACCAAAAATTCGCAAGTTCTTTTCTTTGCTTTAACAGCTGTTTTAATTTCTGTTGCCAAAGCGATGCCCTCAGCACTCAAACCGTTCATTTTCCAGTTTCCGGCGATTAACATTTTTCTAGCCATAACTTTTTCCTTTACAAAAAATCAACATAATTGGCTTTTTTCTATCACATTCAAAAAAACTTTTCAACATCTATGTTTGTATGGTTGAATAAAACAATAAAACGTTTATAATCGCACGCAATCAGAAGTGTTTTTTTTACTTAGAGGAATTGTATAAAAATGATAAGCAAAATAAGAAAATATCAGGATTCATGGCTGACAAAAGCTATTTTAGCACTTACTGCGCTTAGTTTTATGTCACTATTCGGTATTACCGGCTATGTTAATTCAGCCAACAAAAATCGAGCAGTAATAAAAGTTGATAATCTTGAGATTTTACAAGACGAAATGAATGTAAAATTAAACAACAGCATTCGCAAAGCCAAAAATATGTTTGGCGATTCGATTGAAGTAACCGATGAAATTCGCAAAAACATTTTGCTCGGTTTGATAAAAGAAAATCTGAACAATATGATAATTTCACGTGAGGCTGACAAAGAAAATGTCAACATTTCAGATAATTTAATCAAAAAAATCATTTCTACACAACCGGAATTTATGGATACTACGGGGCATTTTAATCCCGAACTTTTACGCCGTCAGCTTTCATATTTTGATATGAGCGAGCAAGAATACATTTCCGATCTGAAACAAAATATTATCAACCGTCACATTGTATCTTCTCCGGTTGAAAATATAGCTTTTCCTAAATTTATGAATAAATATGTGGCTCAAATAGAAAATCAACAAAAAGTTTTCTCTTATGTTACCATAAATCCCGCGGTACTAAAAATCGATCGCAAAATATCCGATGAAGAAATACAACAATACTATCAGGATTTTGCACCTCAGTTTGAAGAAGCCGAAAAACGTGACATTTCATTTTTGGAGTTGAAAATAGATGATTTATCAAAGAAAATAAATCCGTCAGACGAAGAAATTTCAAGTTTTTACAAAGAAAATAAAAGCCAATATGTTGTAGCTGAAAAAAGGTATGTACTACAAATGGTTTTAGACAGCAAAGAAAATGCAGATAAGGCATTATCCGAACTTCAAAAAGGTACAGATTTTTATAAAGTGGCTTCTGATATCGCCAATCAAGATAGAGAGACTACAAAATTGGGAAACGTTACAGCCGATTCTTTGTTACCCGAACTCAGTGACAAAGTATTTGCTCAAAAAGCAAATGAAATCGTAGGTCCTATAAATTCGGAATTCGGATGGCATATATTAAAGGTTACCCAAATAACACCTAAAAAAGTAACTTCACTTGAAAGTGCCAAAAATGACATAATTAATACCATAAGACAAGAACGTGCTTATGAAGAAGCCTTGAATATAGTAAACAAGATTGAAGACAGAATAGGAAACGGTGACAATTTGGAAAATATTGCCAAAGATCAAAATGTCAAAATCAATAAAGTCTTTTCCTTGAAAGAAGATGGTTCATACAAATCATTAAGCAATAACAGTTACAAAAACGTAGTAATGTCCGGTGATTTTATAGAAACAGCCTTTTCTTACAATGTTGGTGAAATAAGCCAAGTTATTGAGACAGACAATGGTTTCATCTTAGCCAACATTGATAAGATTGAAGATGCTCATATCAAACCATTGAATGATGTTAAAGATGAAATTATCAAAATATGGACCGAAAATGAAAAATCAGCCATAGCTCAAGAAATTATTAATGATGTTGTAGCTGACTTGGATAATGGCGAAAACTTGCAAAATATCGCATCTCGTTTCAAATTAAATTTAATTACAACCAAACCATTGAAACGCGGTGAAGAATTTGCCGGACTTAATTCGGCTCAACTTACCGAAGCATATCAAACTCCGACCGGTGAATATCGCCTTCTCTCATCTGCCGGCACAACAAGAATTGTCACTCCGGTCAAGGTTATAAACGCCAACACAAATATCGATAAAAATCAACTTAACGGTATTAACCTTAAAATGCAAAAAGCTCTTGAACAAGACTTAAGTAATGAACTTGTTAATGACTATTCTAAAAAAATGGATGTTAGAGTCAAATATCGCCTTATGGGGTTTGATGACCTTTGATAAATAATTTTTATCATAAAAAAACTCCAAGTTTTATTACTTGGAGTTTTTTTTATGATCTAAAATCGCAAACATCATCTAAGCGATAATATTAGGCATAATTTTAGCTTCAACCGTTTTAATTTTATTTTTAACACCTGTCTTAAGAGCATTTAACTGTTTTGCCTTAAAAAAGTCGATAGTGTTATTATTTTTAACCAAATGTCTTATATCAGAACAAACTCTGCGTTCTTCCAATTTTAACTCGCACAGCTGATGTTGTAAGCGGGCTTCATGGGTTTTATTAAACATAAGGTAGTCCTTTCAACAAATATCTTGTTAATTATTATATTTTTAGTGGAAATCTATCTAAAACCTGTAATAGTATACTACAAAACGAAGAATATTGCAACTATAAAATAGGAGTATTTTTTACAATGAGTAAAATTAAAAGAATTGGTGTTTTAACTTCAGGAGGCGATTGCGCCGGACTTAATGCCATAATTAGTGCTGTCGTAGCATCTGCCGAAAAAAAAGGATGGGAAGTATATGGAATACACGATGGTACCGAAGGTATTACAGACAAAGTACACCGTTACGAAGTTTTAACTACAAAAAACTTTTGTGATATGCCTTGGCCTCGTCTCAGCGGTTCTTATTTAGGATCATTAAACAAAGGATTACGTGTAGAATCATTGGAAGAAGTTTCAAAACGTTTTTCTCAAGGAGTAAAAGACTTAGGCCTTGACGGCATTGTCGTTATTGGTGGTGACGGTAGCATGAACATCGTATCTAATATGAGTAAAAACTCTTTGGTAAAAATTATCGGTATTCCGAAAACCATCGATAACGATACTCCGGTTACCGAATTTTCAGTCGGTTTTCAAACAGCCACACAATTTTGTACAACATCTATCGATTCTCTTGAATTAACAGCTCGTTCTCATAATCGTGCAATCATCGTTGAGGTTATGGGACGCGATGCCGGTCACTTAGCATTACACTCTGCTCTGGCCGGAAATGCTGATGTTTGTTTAATTCCCGAAATTCCTTATTCTATTGACGGAATTATTAACAAGCTCAAAGAAATCAAAGCTCGCGGACGTAATCACGCCATCATAGTTGTTTCAGAAAGCATTAAAACCGAAACCGGTAATGTTGTTACCAGCAACAAAAACAATGTTGGCGAAGCCATTTATGGCGGTATCGGTCAATATCTTTGTGCAGAAATTGCTAAACGTTACAATGAATTCCAATTCCGCGTAACTACACTGGGACATTTGCAAAGATCCGGTGTTCCTGTAGCTTTTGATCGTTTACTTGCCTCAGTATTTGGTGCCAAAGCTGTTGAATTACTTGATCAAGGTGAAGACAATAAAATGGTTGTGTGGAAAGACGGAAAAGTAGATGCTGTCTCATTAAGCGACGTTGTAAAAGCCGGTACAACTTTAGTTGACGTAAACGGGAAATACGTCCAAGCAGCCAAAGACCTGGGTATATATATCGGTAAAATATAATTTTACTTTCCTACAACTTAATCAAAACCCTATCCTTTATGATAGGGTTTTTTGTTTATTCATTGAAATATTCTTTTTGAAAAATATCTAATAATCCGAATTATCTGTGTTTAACAATATATCAAAAAGGAGATTTTATCATGACCGAAGGTGTTCGTTTTCCCACATTCGCATTTATAACCGGTGGTTCTGGCCAAGCAGAAGACGGTATTCCGCCCCAACCTTTTGAAACATTTTGCTATGATTCGGCCTTAAAAGATGCACGTATCGAAAACTTTAATATCGTACCTTATACATCGGTACTTCCAAAAGAATTATATAACAAAATTATTCCGCTAAACGATAAAATTGTAAGCCAATTCAAACATGGTGCCGTTTTAGAAGTAATTATGGCTGCCAATGGTGCTTCCAAAGACGAACACAAAGCCATTGCCACCGGATTGGGTATTTGTTGGGGCAAAGACAAAAATGGCGAACTTATCGGTGGATGGGCTGCTGAATATGTCGAATATTTTGACACTTTTATTGATGATGAAATTGCCGAAGGACATGCCAAAATGTGGCTTAATAAATCATTAAAACACGAATTAGAACTTCGTGGTGTTGAAAAACATTCCGAATTTCAAATATGGCACAACCACACCAACATAACTCAACAATTCGGTTATTGCTTAACAGCCATGGGATTCTTAAACTTTGATCATGCGCCTGTTGTAACTCTCTAAAAGGAATAAATTAACATGAAAGAAGAAAATAACAATAACGGCAAGCTTGGTGTTTTGGCTTTAGCGGCTATTGTGGTCAGCTCAATGATTGGCGGAGGGATTTATTCCCTCCCTCAAAATATGGCTGCATCCGCATCTGCCGGAGCGGTTTTCCTTGCTTGGCTGATAACAGGTGTCGGCATATATTTTATTGCCCGCACTTTTTCTGTTTTATCTATGGTGCGACCGGATTTAACAACCGGCATATATTCCTATTCCAAAGCAGGATTCGGTTCATATACCGGTTTTACAATAGGTTGGTCATATTGGTTATGCCAAGTTTGTGGCAATGTCGGCTATGCCGTAATTACCATGGACGCCCTAAACTATTTCTTTCCCCCTTATTTTGCCGGAGGAAATAATTTGGCATCAATAATCGGTGGTTCGATTATTATATGGTTTTTTAATTTTTTGGTTTTGCGAGGCATAAAACAAGCCAGTATTGTTAATACCATCGGTACAATTATTAAAATTATCCCTTTATTCCTATTTATTATCATTATGGGATTTTTATTCTCAATTGACAAATTTGATATGGATTTTTGGGGTAATGCTATCGAAACAAAAGCAAAACTCGGAAGTTTATCAACTCAAATAAAAAGCACAATGTTGGTAACCTTATGGGCATTTATCGGTATAGAAGGTGCTGTGGTAATGTCAAATCGAGCCAAATCACCTAAAAACATCGGTCCTGCAACAATTTTAGGTTTCTTAAGCTGTCTTGCTATTTATATCTTACTTTCACTATTGCCTTTTGGTTATATGTCGCAAAGTGAACTTGCTCAAATTGCTAATCCTTCAACTGCCGGAATCTTGGAAAAAGCCGTTGGCAAATGGGGCGCGTGGGTTATGAATACCGGCTTGGTTATCTCTGTTTTAACCAGTTGGTTGGCATGGACAATGGTAACAGCTCAAATTCCACAGGCTGCCGCTCAAGACGGAACATTTCCCAAAGCTTTTGCCAAAGAAAACAAAAATCAGGCACCTTCCGTTTCATTGGTTGTTACATCAATAGCAATGCAATTATTTTTACTTTTGGTATATTTTTCCAACAACGCATGGAATACAATGCTATCAATTACTTCGGTAATGGTTTTACCGGCATATTTTGCTTCTTGTGCTTATTTATGGAAACTTTGTGAAGACGGTGAATTTCCTGAAAATTCATTATATAGTAGAAGTTCAGCACTGTTTACCTCAATATTAGGCTCAATCTATGCTTTGTGGTTAATATATGCCGCCGGCCTGAACTATTTAATGACCGCCGTAATTATTATTGCCTTAGGTATTCCCGTATATATGTGGGCCAGAAAACAAAATGCTCCTACTGAACGAGTATTTACACATTCAGAGTGCAAGTTAGCCCTTTTACTCATCATTATTGCGCTCTGTGCAATTTATGCACTTGCTCGAGGAATAATAAATATCTGATCAAAAAAAGTCCCGATTCCTAAAAAAATCGGGACTTTTCTTTACCATTTATTATAATGAATTTTATCTTTCTTAAATCTGTCATTCGGTTGAGGCGGAATTTTTTGAGGATAACCGACAACAACCAATGCATTAGGTTTAATATTTTCAGGTAAGTCCAGTAATTCTTGAAACTGCTTCATTCTATCCTCATACGGATAAATAGCACACCAACAACCACCTAAACCTTTACCATGTATAGCCAACAACAAATTTTGTGTTGCAGCCGAAGTATCAACCACCCAAAAGTTCTCATCCAATTGTTGATTAACATCACCGCAAACTATTATTGCCACTGATGCGTCTTTTAAAAAAGATGCATGTGGATGAATTTGCATAATCTTTTCTTTTGTATTCTCATCATCAACTACAACAAACTCCCAAGGCTGTTTATTATATCCCGATGGAGCATACATTGCAATTTTAAGCAAATCTTCAATATCTTCTTGCGGTATTTTTCGTCCGTTCTCAAATTGTCGAACGGAACGTCTTGTTAAAAGTCCGGCTTCTAAAAACATTTTTTTTATCCTTTAATGGTTAATTTTATCGTCCGTCTTTTTGCTAAATGGTCTGAAAATAAATTTTTTCAAGACCGATTTTTTCTTTTTCAACTTTTTATTATACATTTGAATTGTACGTAAATAACGACGTCTTGCGCCACGCTGATAATCCAAAACCATTTGATAAAACAGTTTCATTTGTTCACTTTCGGCCTCTGCTAATTTCTTCTTGGCATCATGAGCCGTAATTTCTTTTGCCGAAATTACACCTTGTGTCATAATTTTACATTCATTATCAACAATTTCAGCCATCCCCGGTTGAATAAAATAGCTGTCTTTCATTGTTCCGTTTTGATTATATAATTTTACCAAACCGAAATCTAGAGCATAAACACTGGGAGCTCTATCCGGTAAAATATCAACATCTGCCCTGACTGCCGGAAGAATTATGCTGGCAACCTTATCTTCCAAATATATTCTTGCCGGCAATATTATCGAAACATTTACTTCTTTTACCATTTTATTCTACCTTTTTATCAAAAGATCGATACCAATACATATTTTTAAGCTACGTTTTTCATCGTTTCAGCTTTTTTCAATACATCTTCAATTGTACCAACCATATAAAAAGCTTGTTCCGGAATATCATCATAAAGGCCATCCAAAATTCCCTTAAAGCCTTTGATTGTATCTTCCAATTTAACAAACACACCCGGAGTTCCGGTAAACACTTCGGCAACATGGAACGGTTGAGATAAGAAACGTTGAATTTTTCTGGCACGAGAAACTACCAATCTGTCATCGTCAGATAATTCATCCATACCCAAAATTGCAATAATGTCTTGCAATGATTTGTATTTCTGTAATATTTCTTGAACACCGCGAGCTACCTGATAATGTTCTTCACCAACGACTGACGGATCCAAAATTCTTGAAGTTGAATCAAGAGGATCAACAGCAGGATAAATACCAAGTTCTGCAATAGAACGTGATAACACTGTTGTTGCGTCTAAGTGAGCAAACGTTGTAGCGGGAGCCGGATCAGTCAAATCATCGGCAGGTACATAAACAGCTTGAACAGAGGTAATAGAACCGTTTTTGGTAGATGTAATACGTTCTTGCATTGCTCCCATATCAGTACCCAAAGTCGGCTGATATCCCACAGCAGACGGAATACGTCCCAGAAGCGCTGACACTTCAGACCCCGCTTGAGTAAAACGGAAAATATTATCAACAAAGAACAACACATCTTGATGCGCCTCATCTCTAAAATATTCTGCTTGAGACAAACCTGTCAAAGCAACACGAGCACGAGCTCCCGGAGGTTCATTCATTTGACCGTAAACGAGTACGGTTTTAGAATTGGCACCTTTCAAATCAATAACGCCTGATTCAATCATTTCGTTATAAAGGTCATTACCTTCTCTAGTTCTTTCACCCACACCTGCAAACACCGAATAACCGCCGTGACCTTTGGCAATATTATTAATCAATTCCATAATCAAAACGGTTTTACCCACTCCGGCACCGCCAAACAACCCGATTTTTCCGCCCTTTGCATATGGTTCCAATAAATCAATAACCTTAATACCGGTAGTCAAAATTTCGGTATCGGTTGATTGATCGACAAATGCCGGAGCATCACGATGAATAGGATAATAATGCTTAGATTTAACAGGACCTCGACCGTCAACCGGTTCGCCCACAACGTTAATAATACGCCCCAACATATCAGGTCCAACCGGAACCTCAATAGGCTTGCCGGTATTGATAACTTCTTGACCTCTGACCAAACCATCGGTAGCATCCATGGCAATACAACGAACAACACTTTCACCCAAGTGTTGAGCAACTTCTAAAACCAATCTGTTTCCGTTGTTTTCACAGGTCAAAGCAGTTAAAATTGCAGGTAAATCATTAACTGTTTCAAACTTTACGTCAACTACCGCGCCGGTAACTTGAAAAACACATCCCTTTGCCAAACCAGTATCAGATACTTCTTTAACATTATTTTTTGCCACAGTTGTTTTAGTTTTTTTAACAACTTTAACTTCTGAAGTATTAACTTTCTTAGCTGTTGTTTTCTTTTCAGACTTTTTTACGGTTTCTTTTACCATTATTAAAATCTCCTAAATCTCAAATCTTTATATAAATTACAAAGCCTCGGCACCGGAAATAATTTCAACCAATTCGGTTGTAATGGCGCTTTGACGTAAACGGTTATATTTTAGTGTCAATTTACCGATCATATCGGCAGCATTTCGTGTAGCATTATCCATAGATGTCATTCTGGCTCCTTGTTCACTGGCTTGTGAATTAAGCAACATTTGGAACACTTCTGAAAACATCAACATATAAATAGCATCATTAAATACTTTTTCTTCAGCCGCATCATACTCATAAAAAGCATTATTAAACTTATTATCAAAACGCGGATCATCTAAATCAATATCAAGTACATAAGGCATCAATTGACGATGTTTTACTTCGCGACTAATCGGCGAATTAAAGTAGGTATAAATAACTTCACAGACATCGAAACCTCCGGTTATATATTCGGTAATTAAGGGTTCGATTATTTGCTCAGCATCTCTGTATCTGGCTCCTTTTTGAGCTACACCGACCAAGACATCCCAAACCGCATCCGGTTTTCTCATTTTTAAGGCATCACCGATTTTTTTACCGATACACAACACCTTAACATTTTTACCTTTAGCTTCTAATTCATTTATTCTCTTGATAGTTTCTCGTAAAACATAACTGTTATAGCTTCCGCACAACCCTCTATCAGATGAAAAAGCCACCAAAAGATAGTTATCGACATCAGTTCTTGACTGCATTATCACCGGATAATTAGGTTGCTCTCCGGTTTCTTTTTCAAAATCAATAAGATCTTTGTACATTCTGCCGGCAATTGTTAATATTCCCTGGTGATATTTTTCTGATTTATCAAGCGATTCGTTTGCCTTTCTTAATCTTGCTGCCGCAACCATTTTCATTGCCGAAGTAATTTTCTTCGTCGACGCAATGGAAGAAATGCGAACTCTCAGCTCTTTTAAACCTGCCATTTTCAAGCTGCCTTTTCAATAGTTGCTACAAAATCAGAAGTAAAAGTATCATAAAATTTCATCAACTTAGCCTCCAATTCAGTCGAAATTTTTTGTTCATTTCTGATTTCCTCAAGAAATTCCGGATGATTTGCTTTTATTGATGCTAAGGCCCTTTCTTCATAATCCTTAACCTTATTCAAAGGAATCTTATCCAAAAATCCTTTAACACCGGCAAATATATCTACAACCTCTTCTTCTACACTCATCGGTTCATATTGCGGTTGTTTAAGCATTTCGGTCAAACGAGCACCTCTGGCAAGCAAATTTTTGGTAGATTGGTCTAAATCAGATGCAAATTGTGCAAATGATGCCATTTCACGATACTGTGCCAAATCCAGTTTCATTGAACCGGAAACTTGTTTCATGGCTTTAATTTGTGCCGCAGACCCCACACGAGAAACCGAAATACCGACGTTAACCGCAGGTCGTACACCTTGATAGAACAATGATGTTTCCAAAAATATTTGACCATCGGTAATCGAAATAACGTTAGTCGGAATATATGCCGAAACATCACCGGCTTGTGTTTCAATAACAGGTAAAGCAGTTAAAGAACCGGCTCCTTCTTCATCATTCATCTTTGCCGCACGTTCCAACAAACGAGAGTGCAGATAGAACACATCACCGGGATACGCCTCGCGTCCTGGCGGACGACGAAGCAACAAAGACATTTGACGATAGGCTGTTGCTTGTTTTGATAAATCATCATAGAAAATAACCGCATGCATTCCGTTATCTCTGAAAAACTCACCTATTGCACAACCGGAATAAGGGGCAATATATTGCATCGGCGCGGCATCAGAAGCTGTTGCGGCAACAACTATCGTATAATCCATAGCCCCATGATCTTTTAATGTCTTAACCACTTGAGCCACTGTCGAACGTTTTTGCCCCACAGCGACATATACACAAAACAACTTATCTTTATCAGATTTTGCCGCATCATTCATTTTCTTTTGATTGATTATTGTATCAACAATAATTGCTGTTTTACCTGTTTGTCTGTCACCTATAATCAGTTCACGTTGCCCTCTTCCGATAGGAATAAGAGAATCTACGATTTTAATTCCTGTTTGCATCGGCTCATGAACTGATTTTCTTTCAATAATACCGGGAGCTTTAATATCTGAACGGCTATATTCTTTAGCTTTAATATCGCCTAAACCGTCAATCGGCTCTCCCAAAGCATTAACCACTCTACCGAGCAATTCTTTACCCACAGGTACACTAACGATTGATTCGGTACGTTTTACAATATCGCCTTCCTTAATATCGTCATCATCACCAAAAATAACCACACCCACATTATCTTCTTCCAAGTTAAGAGCCATTCCCTTAACGCCACCGGAAAACTCGACCAATTCACCGGCCTGAACTTCATCCAAACCGTAAACTCGAGCTACACCGTCACCGACAGACAAAACCTTACCTACTTGAGCCACCTCAATTTTAGATTCTGACTTGGCAATTTTATCTTTAATAATTGAAGATATTTCACTGGCAGATACAGACATAATTACTTACCTTTCATTATATTTTCTAAATAATTCAGTTTAGAAGCCAAACTGTCATCAAACATTTTTGATCCGCATTGCACACGCAATCCGCCCAAAATTTTCGGGTTTAACACGTAATCTATTTCAACTTGTTTCCCCAATATCTTTTCCATAATTTTTTTCAATTTATTACTTTGTATCGATGAAAGTTTTTTAACTGTTTCAACATTAACTTTCACTATATTGCTTTTGCAATTACATATTTTTTCAAAATCACTTAAGATAAGATTCAAATCAGAAATTCTTCCGTTTTCAACCACCACATTCAAACAGCTCAAAGTTTCATCACTTAAATTCAACAATTTGGCCGTTTTTTGCAAAACATCACACTTATCTTTTTGTGACCACAACGGATTCTCTAAATAATCTCCGAAATCATTACTTTCGGACAACAACCCATGTAATTTGGCAACATCTTTCTTTACCGTTTCTATTGAGTTTCGTTCAAGCGATGCTTCATATAAAGCAGTTGCATAAACATGAGCTATTTTAGTTTTAGATACTTTTCTCAACTTTTAGCACCTTATTTTGTGTACATAATTTTTATTAACACGAAACATATTACATAATAATTAGTTTCTTTTTTATTAACAAGCCTCAATAAAAAGAGTATGGATCAATATCAACTTCAACACGTATCGAGGTAGGTATATTAACTCGTTTCAACCATCGTTTTAAAACATCTTGTATCATAATATTTTTAGCCGTTTTAAGTAACAATCGATACCGATATCGCCCCCTTAACATATATATCGGCGCCGGCGCAGGTCCCAATGTGGATATTTTATCATCATTAAACGCCGCCTGCCCCAACATTATGGCAAATTTTTCCGTTTCATTTTGTTTTGCGCCCGATATTATTACCGATGCTAATTTACCGAACGGAGGCATTTTAAGAATTTTTCTGGTTTGTTTTTCGATATTATAAAATTCTTGCGCATCAGAATTTTTTATAGCATTCAGCACTGCATTTTCAGGATATAAAGTTTGTAAATAGACCTCACCTTTTTTATCGCCTCGTCCGGCACGCCCCGACACCTGCGACAATAATTGATATGTTCTTTCACTCGCACGCAAATCACTTCCCATCAACCCCAAATCAGCATCAACAATTCCGACTAACGTAAGTGACGGGAAATGGTGTCCTTTAGCTAAAATTTGAGTACCGATTAAAATGTCTATTTTCCCATCTTCCATTTCTTTAATAATTTGATTGATTTCCTTAAGATTAGCCACGACATCTGAAGACAAAACTTTAACTTTTGCCAACGGAAAACGATATTTAACCTCTTCTGCGATTCTCTCAACCCCCGGACCGCAAGCACACAACCCATTTTGCGAATGACACTCAGGACATTCATCGGGAATAACTTGTGTATGCCCGCAATGATGACAAACAAGTTTATTGACATTTTTATGTTCGGTAAGCCACGCCGTACAATTAGGACATTGAATTCTATATCCGCAATCTCGACAAATCATCAAAGGCGCATACCCCCTTCTGTTTAAAAACAATATAGTTTGCTCGCCTTTTTCATAATTTGCTTTAATTTTATCACACAAAACAGGTGATAGCCATGACGCCCCCCAACTTCCTTTTATCGGTTTATTTTTCTTCAAGTCAATTATTTTTATTTCCGGCAATTCCGCAGAAGCAAAACGAGATTTAAGTTTTACTTCATCATATTTTCCCTCATCGACATTACACACCGTTTCCAAATCAGGAGTTGCCGTTGATAATATAAGCGGAACAGCCTCATATTTTGCCCTAACCACAGCCATATCCCTGCCTTGGTAATTAACAACATCTTCTTGTTTGAAAGATGCATCATGACTTTCATCAATAACAATAAGTCCCAAATTTTTATAAGGTAAAAATAATGCCGAACGAGCACCTATAATAATTTTTGCCTCACCTGATATAACTGCTTTCCAATTATCGATTCTTTCCGTTTGTCCGAGTGCCGAATGCCACTGTGCCGGTTTCACACCAAACCTTTTTTCAAAACGAGACAACCATTGCGATGTCAAACCGATTTCCGGTACCATAATTAATACCTGTTTATCGTTTGCAAAAGCCTTCTCTACCGCTTCAAAATATACTTCCGTTTTACCTGATCCTGTTACACCATTAAGCAATGTAACACTAAATCCCTTATCAATTTTTGCGCACAAATCATCGGCTGCAAGCTTTTGTTCATCTGTAAGATTAACTTTTTGAAACTGACAAATAGGTTTTTGATATTCTTTTTTCTTCTCAACCAATACTTCTTCCAAAACATTTGCATCTATCAAACTTTTAATAACAGATTGTGACACTCCTGCACCAAGTGCAATATCAGAACGATTAAACGGCCCTTTTTTCAAAAAATCCATTACACGCCATCTGGCATCAGAATTTTTTAACTTAGCTTCAGCCAAAGTTTTACCGCTAAGCTGATAATATTTCAACATTTTAGGATCATCAAAAACTTGTTTCACACTAAGAACCATTTTTAACACAAGCCCTAAATACGCCATATTGTAATTAGCTACAAATTCCACAAATTTACGTAAATTATCGCTTATAGGTTCATATGGTAAAACTTCTGTAATTTTTTTTATTTTTTTATTATCTAACTTACTGGTATCGGAAATTCCCCAAACCACACCGACCAAAGTATCTTTACCGAACGGAACCTTAACTATTGAACCAAGTTTAACCATCTCTTCGATTTTATAATCAAAAGGTTCATTAAAAGGCAATGTTAATAAAACTTTGGCAAACATAAAAAAACTCCTGTTCCAAATAATATCAAAGCCAATATTTTTTTCTAATATTTCTATATTTTACTCACAAAAAAGATAAATATTTTTTTAAACAATTAATCGTAAACTTGTGTGCATTATGAAAGAAAAAATAACCTACTTAGCCTCACCGGAGGTTCAAAATCACATAAACGGATGGCTCACTTGGCTAAAATCCGAACGCATGTATTCACCACATACCTTAGACGGATACGCGCGAGATTTATCCTCATTTTTTAAATTTTGGTATGATTACCTAAACAAAAATCCTGATTTCAATGATTTACGGGAAATAGATGTCAGAACGTTTCGTGCTTTTTTAAGTTTTCAAAATTCGCGTCATCTCAGTAAAACAACTCTTGCGCGTGAACTTTCGACCTTAAAAAGCTTTTTTAAATACCTAAATCATAATCATATCATCGAAAATACCTCAATATCTGTATTAGGCTCGCCTAAAAAAGATAAAATTCTGCCCAAATCATTGGACGTAGAGCAAACTTTAGAATTATTGGATAAGGTTAAAGATTTTTCAAAAAAAGATTGGCAAGGACTTAGAGATGTCGCCATTTTGACAATTATTTACGGATGCGGTTTGCGAATTTCTGAAGCCCTTGCTCTTAATGTTGGAGATATTACTCATAACGATTTCCTTAAAATACATGGAAAAGGCAACAAAGAACGTTATGTTCCCGTACTTCCCATAATTAAAACAAAAATCGATGCCTACCTTATGGCATGCCCCTATAATCAAAGTAAAGGAGAACCTTTGTTTTTAGGAGCAAGAGGCGAGCGTATCAGTCCGCGCATAGTACAGCGAACCCTAGAAAAAGCGCGTAACATCTTAAATCTTCCGGATAATATTACCCCACATGCATTGCGCCATTCTTTTGCCACTCACCTTTTGGCAAAGGGAACTAATTTACGATATATACAAGAACTGTTGGGACATGTGTCCCTTTCAACGACCCAACGTTATACAAATGTTGAGATATCACACTTAAAAAAAGAATACGAAAAGGCCGATCTTCTGAACGATTAGCTCTTAAAGTCACAAAAAAACCGGTTATAATACAAACCGGTTTTTATTTTGCAAATCGAAAAATCTAAAAAATTACTTCAATTTCTTTTCAACAAACTCTTCATGTTTTTTAGACTTTTTATCATATTTTTTCAAAGTCAATTTTTCAGGATGAGTTCTTGGATTCTTCTCAGCAAGATAAAATGTACCTGTACCGGCTGTACTTTCCAATTTTACTTTAACTTTTACTGCTTTAGCCATTTTCTACACTCTTAATTAAAGGTTATTATTCAAAACATTTGTGCGTAATATACATTTTTTTTACGCTATGTCAACTATAAATTTTCATTTTATTTGACTTTATTGGTCTTTTTTAAGCAACTTTAAGACAATTTTATACTCTAAAAGCTCATTTTCCCTATTTTGTTTATGACAAAAACTGTCTTTTCTTTTCAATAAATTATCAATATCATGTCCGTCCGATAGCTCAAAAGTACAAATATCCGGACGTACTCCTCTTTGGTTTATTTCATTATTCGCCGGTGTATAAAACATACTATTGGTAATTGCCAAAACACTCCCTGTTTCAAGACCTATCAATTTTTGCATTGTTCCCTTGCCCTTGGTACCACTACCGATAACTTTGGCAATTCCTTGTTCTTTCAATGCAGCGGTTAAAATTTCGGCAGCTGATGCCGTATTCTCATCAACAAAAATAAATATCGGTTTATTTTTCCACACAACATCTTCTTTCGCTGTATAATAAGTCTCTTCTTGTTTATTACGACCTTGTACAGATGTAATTATACCATCATCCAAAAATAAATCGGCAACTGAAATTGCTTCACTGCTCATACCGCCGGCACAACCGCGCAAATCTAAAATTATGGCATCAACATTAATGTTCTCACCAATGGCATTTTTTAATTCATTGAGTGTTTGTTTATTAAAAGCAACAATTTTCACAACAAGAATGTTGTTTTCAACCCTTGCCCCAAAAGTTCTTTTATTTCTGAGAATTACTCCTTTTGCCTCATCTATATTATCAAAAAATTTGGAATCCTCATCCAAAATTTTTGGCATTTCTTTTGCCATGGCATCAAAAATCATAAAATCATTTTCTGATGCTTTTGCTGATTTTTCTATTGCTTTATCAATAAATCTTTGTGTTATTTCGGCCCATTTACCGGCATCATTTTCATCATCTGGTTTTTTTAGAGAATCTATTACTCTTCCTTTGTAATACAATGTTATTGTCTTTGCTCCGCTTCCCACTCTCAAATCTTTATCAATATTATTTAAACCTTTCAACGCCGATGATGCCAAATCTTGAATTTTTATAGATCCTATATAAGCCTCTTTAACATTTTGATAAACATTTTTCCACGACGCCGAAGCAACATTTGATAAAAATATCAAAACAAAAAAAACAAAAACAAAAGAATATTTTTTCATATTATTTTAACACCGCTTTCAACACCGTATGATCCGATGGCTTAATATCTGTTCTGGCAGATTTATCAACCTCAACTTTTTCTAAACGATCTACCGCATAAGAGTTAAGCCACAAATAATCAATTCTCATCCCCATATCATTTTGTAAAGCACCGCCGGCATAATCCCAAAAAGTATAACCGGTATCTTTTTTATATTTTACACGATAAGCATCATAAAACCCTAAATACTCAAAAGCTTTTAACCTTTGAACAGCTTCCGGTCTGAACAATGCATTATTGCGATACTCTTCAGGATTATAGACATCATTATCTGTCATAATAACATTAAAATCACCGCCTAAAATTACCGGCTTTCGCAGTTGAAGTAAATTTTTAGCATGTTTATAAAAAGCCTCCATCCACTTTAATTTATAGAACCATTTGCTTTCATCATCGGGATTATTGTACGGCGGATTACCGTTCGGCAAATAAATCGAAGCCACACGATATTCTTGTTCGTTAATCTCAATATCAGCTTCCAAATAACGAGCATTATCATCATTAAAGTCAGGTAAATTTTCTTGCATAATTTTTATTTTATGAGGAGACAAAATTGCTACACCGTTATAACTTTTTTGTCCTAATATTTTTGCCTCATATCCGGCTGTTTGCAAATCAAAAAAAGGAAACGAATTGAAATCACACTTAATTTCTTGCAACAAAACAACATCGGGGTGTTCTTTCTTAAGCCAATTTATCAAATTTTCGATTCGTGCATTTATCGAATTAACGTTATATGTAGCAATTTTCATTTGATTAACTCTTTATTTAATCTGTTTGTCTTAAAGTAAAAATATAATATTTTTTTTAACATTGAAAGTAAAAAAATGACTCTTGCAAAATATGCTTCATCAAACGAACATTCAAAAGGTCGTTTATACCCTGATTATAATAACATTATTCGCTCCGATTTTCAACGTGACAGAGACAGGATTATTCACTCCTCTGCATTTCGTCGTTTAGAAGGAAAAACTCAAGTCTTTGCCTATCATGAAGGTCGTAATTATCGCACACGCTTAACTCACAGTATCGAAGTTGCTCAAATTACCAGAACTCTGTGCAAAAACTTATCCTTAAATGAAGAACTTGGTGAAGCAATCGCCCTTGCTCACGATATCGGACATGCACCTTTCGGTCATGCCGGAGAACGAGGTCTTAAAAACTGCATGAAAAATTATGGCGGATTTGATCATAACGTTAATTCTCTGAAGATAATGACTGAAATTGAAACTCATTATCCTAAATTTAAGGGGTTGAATTTAACTTGGGAAACTTTAGAAGGAACCGTCAAACACAACGGTCCGGTAAAAAACTCAAACGAATGGCTCAAAGCTTTCGATAAAAAATTTTCGTTAGACTTAAAAAAATATCCCTCCATTGAAGCTCAAATAGCATCTTTTGCCGACGATATTGCTTATAACAATCATGATATTGATGATGGTTTCAGAGCCGGATTTTTCAGTATACATGACTTATGCAAACTCGACTTCATAGAAGAAATATTAGCTAAATTTGATTATGAAAATCCGAATATGGATGATAATGTCAGAGTTTACGCCATCACCCGTTCATTAATAAGTGCCATGGTTTTTGATTTGATAAAAACCACTAACGACAATATAGAAAAAAATAAAATCAAAACAGATAGTGATATCAGAAACGCAAAATCATTTACCGTAAATTTTTCTAAAGAAATGCATCAACAAATTTTTAATTTACATCAATTTTTGAGCACCTATTTTTATACAAACAGCAATATAGCACGTATGGATAAAAAATCTCAAAAAATCGTTGAAGATTTATTCAATGTATTTATGGATGATTACAAACTTTTACCAAAAACTTTGCGTTTTGATGTTACAAACAACATCTCAGATAAAGATAAAGCCAATCACATCTGCACTTATATTGCAAATATGACCGATGCAATGGCTGTCGAAGAACATCAAAAATTGTTTAATATTTCATACCGTTTTTAATTTATTTTGTTAAGGTATTATAAAACATTTTGTAATATAAATACAATATGTTATAAAAATTATTGCAAAGGAGATATGGCAATGTTAGACGATTTTCAAGATAATGACCCTGTAAAAAACAGCGAATTCCTTGATGAGTTTCGTCAAAGGTTAAATTCTCAACCTATTGAAAATCTTGAAGAAAGAAAAAAAGAAATTTCAAAATCTCAACACATTTTTTTAGGAACGATTTTAGGTGTGGGACTAGCAGGAATTGCCAGCTGGTTTATTTTATCTCCCGAATATGACAAAACCGAAAACATCGAAATTCCTGTTGTTCGTCGCACAAACACAGCCGTAAAAGTTCAACCGGCAAATCCCGGAGGAATGGAAATATTAAATCAGGACAGAGCCGTGTATGATATTGCAGAAAAAAACAACAATGACATAGCAAAAGTTGAAAACATTCTTCCTCTTCCGGAAGAACCGGTCATCCCGTCAACTGCCGAAACACTAAACATTACCAAGAAAACCGAACAGGCTGTAGCAGAAACCGATAATATAATCAAAGATGCCGAAAAAATTATTACGCAGGAAGAAGCAAAAAAAACGGTTGAAAACCAACCAAAAGAATTAAAGAAAGAAATAAAAGTAGAAGTTATTGATAAAAACGAATCAATTGCCGAGCCTGCCGTAGAAGAAAAGAATGTTGTAAACACCATAAAAGTAGATGTTAAAGAGATAAAAAAAGAATCAACACCAAAAGTTGAAGTAAAAGAAAATACAACACCCAAAGCAACGACTGAAACAACTATAGTATCAGGATTATGGCAAATTCAACTTATATCTTCACCAAACCAGGCCGCAATGGAAAAATCTTGGGTTGATTTAACAAAAAAATACAACCAATTAAAAGGCTTACCTCACGAAATCGAATCGGCTGATTTAGGTATAAAAGGAACTTTTTATCGCTTGAAAGCCGGAGCTTTTTCAACCAGAAGCGAAGCAGATAAACTATGTAATTCAATCAAATCTGCCGGCGGTTCTTGTCTTGTAAAGAAAAAACAATGATTTTACAGATCATCTTATCCCTTGCCACCATAATCATTGCAATTATCTTTCATGAAATTGCACATGGTTGGGTGGCTTGGTATTTGGGAGATGATACCGCAAAAAAACAAGGACGACTTTCATTTAATCCTATAAAACATATTGACATATTCGGCTCATTGTTTCTTCCTATCCTACTATTTTTTTCAAAATCCGGAATTATTTTCGGTTGGGCAAAACCTGTTCCCGTCAACTACAACAAATTAAAAAACAAAAAAAGAGATTTTATATTGGTGTCATCCGCCGGTATTTTAGCAAATTTTACTCTTGCTTTCATTTCATCGGTGCTACTTAAAATATCTCTTATGATTCCTTTTAACGTAATAAGCGGAATATTAGCAACTTTTTTTCTGAACATGATATTTTTCAATATATTGTTGGGTTTATTCAACTTACTCCCTATTCCGCCTCTTGACGGGTCAAAAATATTATTGGGATGGTCAGACAATAAATATATAAAAAAATATGTTAACGCCGAAAAACAAGGAACTTTGCTATTGATTGTTTTGCTTTTCATACTTCCCGTAATTATAAAATTTTTCGGCATCAATATCAATCCTATTGCCGTGTTATTGCAAAAAACGACTAAAGCACTCGTAACCTTGTTGATATAACAGGAAAAAATGCATGAAAAACTTATCAGCTGCAATCTTATCTGTTTCGGGAACAACATTAACCGACGAAGAAAAATATATTTTAGAAAACACTAACCCCGTCGGTATCGCATTATTTTCTCGTAATATAAAAAACAAAGAACAACTAAAAAAACTAATAAAAGAAATAAAAGAAACCATAGGAAGAAGTGATGTCTTAATATCTGTTGATCAAGAAGGCGGAAGAGTACGTAGATTAACCCCACCCGAATTCAGGTCTTATGCTGCTAATATAGAAATAGCTTCGCTTGATTTCACTAATGCACAAAGAGCCTCAGAATTACATGCACAACTAATATCTGATGATTTCCATAAACTTGGAATAAATGTAAATTTTGCACCTTGCTTGGATCGAATACACAGCAATACAACCGAAGCACTAAAAAGTCGATGCTTTTCTTCTGACACAAATATTATCTCAAATTTGGGTAAAATAATGGTTGATACCTATATCCGAAATGGTATTTTACCTTGCATAAAACACCTTCCCGGTCATGGCAGTGTTTCAACCGATCCGCATCTGTCTTTACCGACTACATCATTATTGGAAAATAATTTTGATGAAGAATTAAAACCTTTCATAGCTTGCAACCATTCTCCTTTAGCTATGACCGCACATATTCTTATACCATTTATTGATAATAAGAACCCTTTATCTCAAAGTAACAACGGAATAAACGAGCTGATTCGCAAAAAAATAGGGTTTAAGGGTTTTTTGATTTCCGATTCCATTGATATGCATGCACTTAAAGGAACTTTGACCCAAAAAGCAAAAAAAGCCATTGAAGCCGGTTGCGATTGTATTTGTTATTCACTAGGAAACATTGATGATTTAAAAGAATTAAACGAAACATGTCCAAAGTTATCCGACGCTTCTTATCAACGTATGGACAAAGCCTTACAAATTTTGCATAATAACCATGATTACCCGAATATAAAAAATATTTCGGAGGAATATTCAGAACTTATAAAGCACATATCTCATTATGAAGAAACTTATGATGCTACAGAAGTTTTACATAAACTGCAAACAAAGGAATAAATAATGTTTACATGGATTTTAATTGCTATAATCATCGCTTTCATTTTTGGTGTAATCAAAGTCGAACAAGTAAAAAACGCTGCAAAAAAATATGCTCCGCAAGCTAAAGAGCTTTTTAATAAAGCAAAAGCTACCGTAGAAGAAAAAGCTACCGAGATCAAAAAAAATATTGACGCTAAAAAATCTCAATCAAATACAAATAACAAAGTAGCTGAAGCCCCTAAATCTTCCGAAACAACCGAGGTTGTTGAAACACCTAAGTCGGAAAATACGGATAATCAATAAATTATACTTTTTGATTATCACAATATTATTATGTTTTTTTATAAATTTTTGTAGCATAATCGAATAATTTATGCTATACTGCACTTATAAAGCTTAAAGGATATAGGCATTTTGTTATGGGAGAATCCATATGAGTATAAGTTCAACACGTAAAGTATCATCATCTGCATCTAATACATCTCGTATAGATAGACGTTCTCTTTTGGCTAATAACCATTCTCAATTTGTTGAAAATATTGACACCACTAATAACGTTTCAGTCAGAGACGAAAGTAATGGTGGAAACCACGATTATAGACATCAACCACAAGAAGATGATCAGGCAACAAACTATAAAAGCTCGAATCCTAATATACTAAATAGCATAGAAGCCATAGCCGCATCCATAGATCCTGAGGAACAAGGATATAATCACCTTCAAAATCAAAAAGTTGATGTTTATTCCAACAATCAATCATTCATTCGAGATGACGAAATAGAACATACCGGTCGCAACTATCTTAAACATTTTTATGAAAAAAATGAACATATGATAGATGTTGATGAGCTGGTATAAAACTAAAAAATCTATTTTACAGCATCTTTTATACCGTTTGCCGTATCTGATACCATTTTTTCGGCACCGGTTTTAATTTCTGTACCGACCTCACTCATTGTAGTTGATTTGTTTATGGTACCATTATACATAGCGCTTATAACAATGTATAAGATAGCAATTAAAACAAGATAAAATACATATTTAATAACTGTTCTCATAATAACCTCCAAATAAAAAAACAATCATTATATATATATACATCATAAAAAAAAATTAAAGCCGTCAAAAATGAACGGCTTTAAAAATATCAAAAATATAAAAATCAATTTAAATCATCACCTTTAGGTAAATCAATGGTAACATTCTGAACATTTTCATCTTGAGGAACTAGTGCTTGTAATGTACCGACAGCCTTTTTACGTTTTAATTTATTAACAAACTTCAATGAACGTTGTGCATCCCATTTCTTCTTACCTTCTTCACGTTGGAAGATTTGCTGATAAACTTCCGATGCCTGATCAAATTCGGACAACTTGGTTAAACAAGACGCTAATCCGTCATAAAGTTTATGATGATAGCGATTTCCGATAATCATTTGAGCCTTTTTATAACACTTTAAAGCATCATTAAATTTCATCATTTTTTGATAAACAAAACCGATCGAAATCCAAGCCTGAATCTCACGACCATCAATATTCAAAATTTTAGTAAAACATTTAATTGCCGAAGCATTATCCCCCATCAATTGATAGGTAACACCAACTCCGTTCCAAGCTTTTATATTATTTTTATCGGAAGCGAGAACTTTTTTGAAAAAAGAAATTGCACGTTCATACTGTTTTAGTTTTTGCAGCGTAACTGCAACGCTGAGCAATGATTGAGAATGCTTAGGATCAATTTTCATAGCATCTTCCAAAACATCCAAAGCCTCTTTATACGCAAACATATGTTGCAAAGCAATAGCTTTACCGTTCAAAGCTTCCAAAGACGTTTTATCCAAAGCTATAGCTTCATTAAAGCAAGCAATAGCATCTTTATACAAACCTCGCATACTCAGAGTAACGCCTTTGTTATTCAAAACCTCAACAGAAGTCGGGTTAATCGTCAACGCTTTATCAAAGCATTCAACTGCCTCGGTATATTTGCTCAATTTTTGAAACGCAAACCCTTTAGAGTTTAAGGCCTTCCACGAATCAGGTTGTTCGGAAATAGCAACATCAAATTGAGAGATTGCTTCTTTGTACATTCCTTGGTCAAGAAGCTCCTGACCTCTTTTATATGAAGTATTATCGTTTGATTTAACCATAACTTTCTCTTTTCAATTATAAAGTTCAAAATAATTCAGAGCACAAAAATAGCACAATTATCCTGTTTTGTCAACAATTCAACTACAAAATTTTTAAATCACCGATAAAACTCATACTTGCAGAAAAATTTATAAAATTACAAGACATTTTATGGCAAAATATTTCTTTTTGTTTAAGTTTTGAAGAAAAATAATCAGCATAATTCTTCTTATATGTTTTTGATGAAGTATCTATAAGAAGTTTTTCACCATTATATTCGACCATATATTGTCCGCTTAACGGTGCTTTTTCTTCCAATTTATCAAAAACATTTATCATAAACAAACCTGTCTTTTTGGCCAACGATGTCCATATTTTATTATATTCATCTCCCAAATAAACAAATGATGATATAATAAACACATTTGCCCTGTTTTTTACATTTGTCTGTAACAATTTTAATGATTTTACTCGTTCATCTTCACTATTTTGATTTTGTTCCAAAATATTCTTACTTACGTCGGATATTTTATTAAAAATTGCCCCCAAATATGCTCTGTCATTTTTAGGTTTAAATACCCAAGATTTTTTACCGTCAAATATTACACAACCGAATCTGTCCTTATTATTTAGAGCAATCCAACCTATAAATGCTGCAACTTTTGATGCCGTAACCGACTTAAGCTCAATATTTGAACCAAAAAGCATTATTGCCGACAAATCAAGCCAAACATAAACTTCTCTATCCCTTTCTTCTATATAAAGCTTGGTATAAGGCTTTTCTTTTCTGGCCGTAACTCGCCAATCTATATCTCTGACATCATCACCGAATTGATATTCTCTGATTTCGTCCATTTCAACACCTCTGCCCTTAAAAGCAGATTTTACATCACCGACTTGATTGGAATAAGTTTTTTTATTCTTTCCTTGTTGCAAATATGTTGCATATTTGCGCATATTCATTAACTCATCTGTTTCGACAAACAAACCGTTTCCCGAAACAGACGAAGTTTTAGGCTTTATTAGTTTTGAAGTAATTTTTTTCAATTTACTCAAAATATTTTCCTTTTATGGTAATGGTACAAGTTTTAATAAAGAAGCAATAATATCATCTGTTGTATAGCCTTCGGCCTGAGCTTCAAAGCTTAATATAATTCTGTGGCGCAATACTTCATAAACAACAGCATGAATATCTTCGGGCGATACAAAGTCTTTTCCCTTAAGCCAAGCATGAACTTTTGCGCATCTGTCCAAGGCCAATGTTGCACGAGGGCTTGCTCCGTAAGCAATGTATCCTCTAAATGATGAATTATATTTTTCGGCATGTCTTGTTGCACCGACAAGTTGTACCAAATATTCTTCAACTTCATCGCTCATATGAATTTCTAAAGCTTCGTTACGAGCAACCAAGACATCATCAATCGATACTTCGGCATGTTTTGTTTGTTTTTTTCCGGCGACTTCATCTCTGATAAGATGTAATATTTTCTTTTCGGTTTCACTATCAGGATGGTCAACCTTAATATACATCAAAAATCTGTCTAACTGAGCTTCCGGAAGATTGTATGTTCCTTCGTGTTCTATCGGGTTTTGTGTAGCCATAACCATAAACAATTTTGGAAGTTCATATTTTTTACCGCCCACACTGACTTGACGTTCGGCCATAGCCTCTAACAAAGCAGCCTGTACCTTTGCCGGTGCACGGTTAATCTCATCAGCCAACACAAAATTAGCAAAAATCGGACCTTTTCTAAATTCAAATTTTCCGCTTTGTGTTACATAAATTTCGCTTCCCGTAATATCCGAAGGCAACAAATCAGGAGTAAATTGGATTCGGTTATATTCTCCTTTAATCATTGAAGCCAGCGTTTTAATAGCTTTCGTTTTAGCCAATCCGGGCGCCCCCTCAACCAAAGCATTCCCATCGGCCAACAAAGTAATAATAAGCTTATTTACCAGATCTTCCTGTCCTAAGATATTAGCATTCATATTTTTTTGCAATTCAACAATTTTAGAGCGAATTTCCGACATTTTTAATTCCTTTTTTTTGCTAAAAAGTTCAATTTTGTTCTTTTCATATAAGTTTATATTATATATATTGCTAAAAAGTAAAAAAAACAAGAAGATTAGCTATGGATAATATTTTCGAACTTACCGATGACGACACAAAACAAGATAATGCATCATTTTTGATGCCTCATTTTGCGTGGCTTGATGAATTAAATACCGAACAAAAAAGCGCTGTACAAACGACACAAGGTCCTCTTTTGGTATTGTCCGGAGCCGGAACCGGTAAAACAAAGGTTTTAACCACTCGTTTAGCCTATATCTTATCCAAACATTTAGCTCAACCTTGGGAATGCTTGGTTGTAACCTTTACCAATCGTGCCGCCAAAGAAATGAAAGAACGTGTTTATAATATGATTGGCGAAGCATCTTCTTCCGTTTGGCTTGGCACTTTTCACGGAATTTGCGTAAAAATATTACGCAACTATGCCGAACTTGTCGGTATTCACAATAACTTTACCATCTTAGGCGAAGACGACCAAAAACGCCTTGTTAAACAGATTATGGAACAAAATGGTATTGATGATAAAAAATATCCTCCGCAATCAATTGTCGAAAGAATAAGTCTGTGGAAAGATAAAGGTATCAGTGTTGAAAAATGTTGCCAAAATTTCAAAGAAAATACCCTAACCAAAATTTATAAAATATATCAATCCCGTCTAAAAGAACTTAACTGTGTCGATTTTGGCGACATAATTTTATATACTTTAGAAATATTGCTAAATAATAAAGATATTTTAGATAAGTATCAAGAACGATTCAAATATATAATGGTTGATGAGTATCAAGACACAAACATCACTCAATATATGCTGATTCGCCTACTCGCTCAAAAACACCGCAATCTTTGTTGTGTCGGCGATGACGACCAATCAATTTACTCTTGGCGCGGTGCCGAAATTGAAAATATATTGCGTTTTAACAAAGACTTTGATGATGCTGTTATTATCAGACTTGAACAAAATTACCGTTCAACCCAACATATTTTATCGGCAGCCTCTTCACTTATAACCAACAATTCAGGACGCTTAGGCAAAACATTGCGAGTAGCCGAAAACTCACCTGCACAAAAAGTAGATAATTCCAAAATCAAAGTAGTAAGTACCTATTCCGGCGACGACGAAGCCGGATACATTACCGAAGAAATCGAAAACTCATGCCGTGACGGATATTCATATTCGGAAATGGCTGTTTTGGTGCGTACAGCTTCCCAAACCAGAGCTATCGAAGAAAAATTTGTAACCGAGGCGATTCCTTATCAGGTAATCGGCGGACTAAAATTCTACGAACGAGCAGAAATAAGAGATGCCCTTGCCTATTTCCGAGTCATTATCCAACCTCATGATGACTTGGCATTTGAACGCATTATCAATAAACCTGCTCGCGGTATAGGCGCCAAAACAGTTGAAAAATTCCAAACAGAAGCTCGAACAAACCATATTTCAATGTATATGGCGGTCGAAAAAATGCTCGCCGAAGGTGTAATAAGCGGAAAATCAAAAACTTCACTTCAAAACTTAATGGAAAATTTTAAGCATTGGCGCGACTTATCAATATCTGTTTACCCGGACGAACTTGCCGGTCTTGTTCTGGAAGAAAGCGGATATTTTGAAATGTTAAGAAACGACACTTCTGCCGAAGCTCCCGGACGTATCGAAAACTTAAAAGAACTTATTAACGTTATGAGCGATACCGAAAATTATCCTAATTTGGCATCATTTATGGAACACGTTTCTCTGGTTACCGATACTGACAATCAAACAAATGAAAACAAGGTACGCATTATCACCCTACACTCAGCTAAAGGTTTAGAATTTAATGTGGTATTTCTACCCGGTTGGGAAGAAAATTTGTTCCCTCATCAACGCTCTCTTGATGAAGGTGAAAATGCCTTGGAGGAAGAACGGCGCTTGGCTTATGTTGCCATAACCCGAGCTAAACATCGCTTATATATTTCGATGGCACACACTCGCCGAGTATATGGACAATGGCAAAACAATTTGCCCTCACGTTTTATTAATGAACTTCCGCGTGCCAATATCGAACTGATTAACAAATGTTCATACTACAGCTCAAATCAGTCATATTTTCGTCCCAATCAAAATAAAAACAAATATGATAATCCTTACGAAGAAACAACTTACGACGGCGACAAAAGATATAGCTACACCAAAGAAAAAGTGCATAACAATGTGGGCAAAAAAGTATTCCATCAAACCTTCGGTTACGGCCAAATTGTTGCCCAAGACGGTAACACCGTACAAGTATGTTTTCAATCCGGCGGAATCAAAAAATTGATGAGCTCATATTTGAAAATTGTCGGATAAGACCTCATAATAAAACCCCCGATTTTTTTCAAATCGGGGGTTTTGGTTTATGAATGATACTTTGAAAAAATACGTCCAAATATATTACTATTTTTCTTTGGCTTAATCATTTCGATTTTACCATTAACATCCTTATATCCGCCTAATAACTTTCCTTCCGGTGTATAAAAGGTAACGGCTCGATTAGCTCCATGTTTAATCGCACCATCAGAGATAACTAACGATCCTTTTTTCAAAAACGGAGCACACTCTTTAGGAACTCCACCACCAATCTCACTTTCACCTGTAGCAATATTGCTATACCTTACTGAGCAACAATCATCATCTTCACTAAACTCGCTTAAAACAAACCTTTTTGCCGGACATCTTATACTAGAAAAGCTGCTTTCATATGTCTTAAAATCACTATTATCGTCTAATCCTGCCAACGTTTCATTTATTCTTCTTTCATTAGCCCATATGCGTGCACTAGTATCAAAATACACACCTTGATAGCTTTCCTTTGTTTCTTCCAAAGATTTTTTGATTTCTTTATCATTTTCACTCGTATATAAGAACACCATTTGTCCGACAGACATTCCCTTATGCTCTTCGGCAAACTCAATATACCTCTTATCCTGTTTTAAATATTCGACATAATTAAACATATCAAAATTTTCATTGCTTACCACTTTGATAAACTTTTTCATCAAACTATCATCCACATCTAACCGCGGTAATTCATTTACTAATTTATTTATATCTACAACAGTTTGAACATCTTTATAACTGCGAAAAGCCTCCGTATTACAGATAGTTCTTATATTTAATGGTGAAAATTCCTTCATTGTTTCGTTCATGTTTTTTTCATATGTATCTAGATATTTATGGGGCGTTGTATCTAAACTTTTAATAGACATCTTATCTCTCCTTGTTCATATAGATGTTAATCTCGTTTATATTTTGCTTTGCAGAGTTTAAATGTGTGTGTGTGCCTGTGTGTAGATTTTTGCCATTTTCACACTTACTACTTCCTTGATATTACGCATTATTTCACACATTTTACTAACTCTTATCTTGGTTAATATATATCTTATACTACTATATTTTTAAGATTAAGTAAATACCTTTTAGACAAAAAAACAAAAACATCATGCCTGAGCGAATAAAACATGCGAAACTAGATACCAAAGAACGAACCCTAGGTTCGACCTCAAGAGAAGTCAAAAAAAGAGGTCACACACAAGGTGTAACCTCTTTTTTAATTGGCGATCTCGAGAGAAGTGCTAAGTAAAAACAACCGTTGCTCCGGTTGTTTTTGTCTGCAAACTCTTTGTAATATCTTGTTGAGCAAGCGAAATTTTTTGAGCTGTTGCGAAACTAGATACCAAAGAACGAACCCTAGGTTCGACCTCAAGAGAAGTCAAAAAAAGAGGTCACACATAAGGTGTGACCTCTTTTTTAATTGGCGATCTCGAGAGGATTCGAACCTCTGACCCACAGCTTAGAAGGCTGTTGCTCTATCCAGCTGAGCTACGAGACCAATAATTAAAAAAATGGTAGCGGGTGAGGGATTCGAACCCACGACACAAGGATTATGATTCCTCCGCTCTACCGACTGAGCTAACCCGCCATCAAATTCGAACTACTTAATAATATTTATATTTCCCTTTGTCAATAAAAATTTTTAATTGTTACAAAAAAAATACATATAAAACCTTTGCAAAAGATTTTTATTTTACTTTACCTTATAAAGTAAGTGTTTTAACTTAATTTTAAGTTATGTTTTTTTATAATGTATAAGAATAAAATATTTACTTACTATGGGATAAAATGAAATGGAAAAGTCTACTATAATTGGTCTTGTAGGTGGTATTACCTCTGTCACTGTCGGTATGGCGCTAAAAGGTGCCGATCCGCATGCTCTAATTAACCCCGCAGCATTTTTAATTATTTTTGCAGGTACTGCAGCCGCAATTTTTAACGCATTTCCTATGAGTGATTTAAAAAGAGTCCCCAAACTTTTCAAATTACTTTTCAGCGGACAACGACTGGTTTCCAAACAAGAAATTTTGGAACTTTTTGTTGCAACTGCCAAAGCATCTAAACAAGAAGGTGTTATGGCTATTGAAAAAAAAGCTAACGATGTTGCAGATCCTTTTATTCGCACAGCAATGACCATGGTTGCTGACGGCTTTAATGCAGAATTTATCTACAATGTAATTGATGCCGAAATCAAACAAATGGAAGAACGCCACCGTTCAGGAGCTCAGTTTTTTGCTCAATGCGGTATGTATGCTCCGACATTGGGTGTGCTCGGTGCGGTTATCGGTTTGATTGCCGCTCTTGGAAACTTAAGTGATATTGATCAACTCGGTCACTCTATTGCCGCAGCATTTGTCGCCACACTTTTGGGTATTTTTACCGGTTATGTTTGTTGGCACCCATTCGCTAACAAACTAAAACAAATGAATGCTCAAGAAGTTGAAATTAAGCGTATGGTTTTAGAAGGTGTATTAGCACTACAAGAAGGCGCCTCATCTATTGCCATTGAATCACGTCTTCAAGCCTATATTCCTTTAGCTGAACGTAAATCTACGCGTGATGAATAATATATACAGATTTTAAGGACAATAAAATGGTAAAGAAAAAACCGCACCATCCGCCTCATGAAGAACATGCCGACGAAACATGGCTGGTTCCCTATTCCGATCTTTTAACACTTCTTTTAGCGTTATTCATCGTATTGTTCGCTTCATCAAGTATTGACAAAAGCAAAGCAGCTCAAATTCAATATGCTTTAGCAGCGGCATTCGGGGCAAGCACAATAGAAGAAGACGACGGTAATATCATAAGCTTTATTAACGATGCCAAAGATCTAAACCTTGAAGATGAAGGGGTTATCATCTCTTCTGATGCCAATGGTGCCACTCTAGAAATGACTTCAATCAACCTATTTGATACCGGTTCGGTTACATTAAAACCTGAAGCTATACCCACTATCAAAAAAATATCATTACTTCTGAATTCAAACAAGTATAAAAAATATCGCATTGTTGTTGAAGGACACACAGATGATACCAATGAATCAGAAACCTTACCATCAAACTGGGAATTATCAGGAGCTCGTGCTGGAGCAGTAACTCGAGAAATGATTTCAAACTCTATGGATATAAATCGATTCAAGGCTGTAGGATTAGCTGAAATTTCACCGGCTTATCCTAACAAAGATCCTTACGGCGAACCGATTCCTGAAAATCGTTTAAAAAACCGTCGTGTTATTGTAAGAATTGAATTTTAATGTTAAGGATTATGATATGAAAACAGCAATTTGTCTACATAATGCAACTGTTATTACCGGATATTCCATAATGCACAATTGCGCAGTATATATAAAAAATTCTCAAATTGCTGATGTTTATAATGAAAAAAGGTTCAAAAATAAAAAATTCTCTACTAAGGTAAAAATCATAGACGTCAATGGAGCCTATGTTATGCCGGGCATGATAGATACACATATCCATGGTATAGGCGGTAAAGGAGCTGATGACGCAGATTACAAATCAATTCTTCATATGTCAGACGTTTTACCTCAATATGGTGTAACATCTTTTATCCCTACTTGCTGTACAGCAAAAGAAGATAAACTTATTGATAAAATAAAAGCTATTGTAAAATCCATGGGTAAAGAAAAAGGTGCTAATATTTTAGGTATGCACCTAGAAGGTCCTTTTCTTTCACCGGAAAAAATAGGTGCCCAATCATCTGATGGAATATATCCGGTAGATATAAATTTGATGAAAAGACTGTTCAAAGCCGGAAAAAACAAAATTATAAACATGACTGTTGCACCGGAACTTAAAAATATGAGAGAACTGGCCCTGTTTTGCAATGAAAAAGGTATAATTTTACAAGCTGGTCACACTAATGCCACATATGAACAAATGCTTGAAGGTATGCAAGCCAACATAATGCATGTAACACACTTATTTAACGCCATGCGTCCGATGCACCACCGAGAACCCGGAGTTGTAGGAGCCGTACTTATTCATCCTGAAATTTCTTGTGAAATTATCGGCGACGGTGTTCATGTTAATCCGAATTTGATCCATTTGTTAATGAAAAGCAAACCTCTAAGTCAAATAGTCCTTATTACCGATGCCTTATATCCGGCAAAAACAGATCTGTCTCAATCACCGGAACTATACTTGGACAAATGTTTTTATCGCAAAGAAGACAATGTCATAAACGGTTCGGCAATATCAATGCTTGATGGCTTTAGAAATCTTGTAAACTGGGGTGTGCCGATTGAAAAAGTTGTACGTATGGCTTCAACAAATCCCGCTCAAATTCTAAAACAAAAAAATAAGGGGCTTTTGTTACCCGGGTACGATGCCGATGTTATTGTTTTGGACAAAGATTTAAATCTGATTCACACAATTATTAACGGACAATTTGTAAAAGGAAAAATATAATGCGTGTTATAATAAAAGATAATTCTGTTGACTGTTCAACCTGGGTTGCCGGTTATATAGCTTACAGTATAAAAAAAGCAAAACCGACAGCAAAAAAACCTTTTGTACTGGGTTTACCTACCGGTTCAACACCTCTTGGTGTTTACAAGGAACTTATAAAACTGTATCAAAACAAAAAAATTTCTTTTGAACACGTTGTAACTTTTAATATGGATGAATATATCGGCTTATCTCCCGATGACAAAAACAGCTATCACTATTTTATGCATGAAAACTTTTTCAATTATATAAATATAAGTCCTAAAAACATTCATATATTAAACGGTCTTACCAAAGACTATGCCAAAGAATGTGAAGACTATGAAAACGCTATCAAAGCATATGGCGGAATTGATTTAATGCTAGGCGGTATCGGATCTGACGGACACATTGCTTTCAATGAACCGTTTTCTTCCTTTACCTCAAGAACACGCATAAAAACCTTAGCCCCATCAACAATTAAAGATAATTCTCGTTTCTTTGATAACGACATTACAAAAGTACCATCTCAAGCACTAACCATAGGTATCGGCACAATAATGGATGCTAAAGAAGTTATTATTATGGCAACCGGTGAAAACAAAGCCGAAGCCATTCGTTCAACAATAGAAGAACCTATTAACCACAAATGCCCGGCATCGATACTTCAAATGCATCGTTACGGTATTATAATCTGTGATGAAGAAGCTGTAAAAAAATTGTCATCACCTACCATTCAATATTTCAAAGATATCGAAAACAGAATATAATCAAAAAAAGCTTCGTTTCTCATAACGAAGCTTTTTTTGTTATATACTTATATTTTCATTATGCATCACGCAATTGCGCATTACATTTTGTTTTTACAGCTTGTTCTACTTTACTCATCAACACTTCCAAATCCTTATCACTAAATGTAGCTTCAACAGGTTGGAAAGTAATACTCAAAGCAATCGATTTTTTGTTCTCTGAAAGGTTTTCACCCTCATAAACATCAAACACTCTAACATCGTTAATATAGCGTCTGTCGGCTGTTTTAGCGGCAACAATCACATCATCAGCCTTAATCGTTTTATCAACAATAAACGCCATATCCTTATCAACCTGTTGAAACTGTGATAATTCAAGTTTTTTCTTAGCTTTGCCTTGAGAAACGCGAGGAAGCGGAATATTATCAACAAACACTTCAAAAGCCACTACTCGTTGCTTAATGCCGAATTGCTTTAATATCATCGGATGAATTTCACCAAAATAAGCCACAACATTAGCTCCCAAACGAAAAACACCGCTTCTTCCGGGGTGATAATAGCTTGGCGCATCAAGCGAAATCTTAACCGAATCATAAGGTCCGTTGGCAGCAGCAATTACAGCCAGAGCATCAGCTTTAACATCAAACACATCAAATTGACGTTCATCTTTAAGCCAATGTTTTTTAGATATCTGACCACATCTGATACCGCCGGCAACAAGCTTTTGTTCTCCCGGTTTTACACCATAAAATTCGGGACCGACTTCAAACAAACTGACATTACCATAACCTCTGGCAATATTATTTTTACATCCCAACAACAAATTAACCAAAACCGACGGACGCATTTCATCCATTTCGGCTGTAATCGGATTGCATATTAATATCGGCTCATTACCTTTTCTGAAATCTTTAGCCAATTTCGAATCGGTAAAACTCCAAGTAACCGTTTCCAACATACCTCTTGATGCCAGCTCATGTTTCACTGTGACAACTCTGCGTTGAACAGGAGATAATGTCTGTGTCGGGAAATAGGCCTTTGGCATAGATTCTGGCTTAATATTATCAAGCCCGATCATTCTGACCACCTCTTCAATAAGGTCATGCTCACCTTCAATATCACCGCGCCATGTCGGAGCAGTTGCAACGATTCTATCCCCTTCTTCTTTAGTCTCAAAACCGAGTGATATCAAAATCTCATTGATTTTGGCGGCACTCACCTCCATACCGATAAAGTTCTTAACTCTCTCCGGTCTGATATAAGTTGTAACCGGCTGATAATTTTCATCACCTGCCATTACCATTTCATGCACTTCACCGCCACAAATTCGCAATATCAAATCTGTTGCATAATCAGAGCCCAATATATTAGACTTCGGATCAACCCATCTTTCATATCTGTATCGAGAATCCGAATCAATTTGGAATTTTCTGCCTGTTCTGGCGATACATACTGGATTAAAAGAAGCACATTCTACAAATACATTAACCGTATCTTCCGAACATCCTTTAGAATTACCGCCCATAATACCGGCAAGACATTGAATACCTTCTTCGTCGCAAATTCCCAAAGATTGATTATCAAGATTATAAACTTTGTCTTCCAAAGATATAAAACCTTCTTCATCTTTAGCCATACGCACACAGATATCACCTTTAAGTTTGTCTGCATCAAAGACGTGTAACGGACGAGCCATATCATAGTTAATATAATTGGTAATATCTACTAAAGGAGAAATCGAACGCAAACCGATTGCAGTCAATCGGTCTTTCATCCATTTCGGTGTTTCAGCCTTATTATTAACCCCTTTAATATAACGACCTACATATGTCGGACAGGCTTTTAAATCTTCAATTTTTACTTTAATTGGTGATTCTAATGTGCTGTTATGCTTTGTGATATTTAAGGGTTTCAGTTTTCCTAAACCGGCAGCCGCCAAATCTCTGGCCACTCCTCTGACACCTAAGCATTCTGCTCTGTTAGGAGTAATTGCAATTTCAATTACCGGATCAGCCTTATAAACTTCAGCCAAAGTCAACCCGATTGGTGCTGTTTGCGGAAGCTCGATAATACCATTATGATCACTTCCCACACCGATCTCATCTTCGGCACACATCATACCGAAACTTTCAACACCTCTGACCTTACCTACTTTTATTTTTTCATTAAACAACGGAATATATGCCCCTACATGAGCCAATACACCTATCATACCTTTTTTTACATTCGGTGCACCACAAACGATTTGCAATATTTCATTACCGTCATTAACTTTCAAAACGTGTAAATGATCAGAATTCGGATGATCTTCAACCTCTTCAATACGAGCCGTTGTAAACCCCTCCATATTTTCAAAAGGATTAACAACCTCTTCTACTTCCAAACCGATTTTGGTAAGAGTTTCGACAATTTTATCAACACTTGCTTCTGTGTCCAAATGTTCTTTCAGCCAAGATAATGTAAATTTCATCTTTCATTCTCCCTTTATCTTACCAAACCGCCATTATTACTTAAACCACCCGTCATTGATGATTCATCTAAAGGCATAAATCCGTAGTGTTTAAGCCAACGAATATCCGATTCAAAAAATGTACGCAAATCAGGAATACCATATTTAAGCATTGCCAATCTGTCCAACCCCAAACCAAAAGCAAACCCCTGATATTCCTCCGGATCTATTCCACAAGCTTTCAAAACATTAGGATGTACCATACCGCAACCCAAAATCTCTAACCAATCATCACCGGCACCGATTTTTAACTCGGTTTTACTCTTCTTGCAACCAATATCCATTTCGGCCGATGGTTCCGTAAACGGAAAATACGACGGACGATACCTTACCGGCAATTCATCAACCTCAAAAAATGTTTTCACAAAATCATACAAACAACCTTTTAAATGAGCAAACGACGTTGTCTTATCGATAACCAAACCCTCTACCTGATGGAACATTGGAGTATGGGTTGCATCATAATCCGAACGATAAGTTCTTCCCGGCGCAATAATTCTGATAGGAGGCTGTTTTTTCTCCATTGTTCTGATTTGTACGGCCGAAGTTTGTGTCCTTACAACATAACTGTCATCAAAGTTATCGCTTTCCGGATTAGCAATATAAAAAGTATCTTGCATTTGTCTTGCCGGATGGTTTGCCGGAGTGTTTAATGCATTAAAATTATGGAATTGATCTTCAATATCAGGTCCGTCGGCAATTTCAAATCCCATTTCACCGAAAATTGCCACAACTTCTTCATAAATTTTTGATACCGGATGAATACGCCCGATATTTTCTTCTCTGACCGGTAATGTAACATCGATAGTTTCTTTTGCTAATTTTTCATTTAGTTCTCTAACAAATAAATCTTGCTTTTTTGTTTCTAATGCCTTTTCAATCTCTGATTTAATCACATTAAGCATTTGTCCCATCTGCTTTTTTTCTTCTACAGACAAAAGCGCTAATTTTTTCATTTCTTCGGTTAATGCGCCTTTTTTACCCATAACCGAAACTTTAATATCTTCAAGAGATTTTACATCCGAAGCTTCATTAATTTGTTTCAAAGTTGTTTGTTTTAATTGTTCAATATTATCCATAATTTCACCATTTTTTAATTTAAAAACAAAAGGATCCTAACCTGATTGCTCAAGTAGGACCCTTTTTATTATAAAATTTTTCTCGAAAATTATTTGCTTAAAGAAGCCTTAACTTGGTCAACCAATTTAGCGAAAGTTTCGGGCTCTTTAACAGCGATATCGGCCAATACTTTACGATCAAGCTCAATACCAGCTTTGGTGAGCCCGTTCATAAATCGAGAATAGGTCATATCATGCAAGCGAGTGGCTGCGTTAATACGTTGTATCCACAAGCTACGGAAATTTCTTTTCTTAGCACGTCTGTCGCGATAAGCATATTGTAAAGCTTTTTCAACTTTTTCAACTGCAACGCGGTAAACGTTTTTATTACGGCCACGATAGCCTTTAGCCATCGACAACACTTTTTTGTGACGAGCGTGAGCTGTTACACCTCTTTTTACACGAGACATTCTTCTATACTCCTACAAATATGGTAAAAACTGTTTAACAATCTTAACATCAACATCAGCAACCAATGTTGAACCGCGAGCTTGTCTTTTCATTTTTTGTGTTTTGCAGAAGAGGCAGTGTCTCTTGTAAGCAAAATTTCTTTTCAATTTACCTGTACCGGTAACGCTAAAGCGTTTTTTTACGGCACTTTTAGTTTTCATTTTTGGCATTTTAAATCCCTTTCAAATATTTGGATCATTTAGGAGTCGACAGGCATACCAACAGCCCGCCCACTCGGTTCAAACGCACTTATAAAGCTTTTTGCTTCAAAAATCAAGCATTTTTTTCATCAAAAGCTCTACAAATCACCAACTTATTTGGTTGATGTTTTTTTCTTTATTGCTTTTTCAGCCTGTTTCTTTTCTTTAACTGCAACTCGGACATCTTTTTGAGCTTCTTTTTTCTTAACTTTCATCTTTTTTTCATTATCTTTACGCTTAACAACCGCTTTTTTACACTCATACATTTTTTTAGCATGTGCGGCGACAGCCTCTTCAACTATCGGCATATTGCAAGAGTCATCTTCTATCAATTTAAACTTATTATTCA
Source organism: Alphaproteobacteria bacterium (assembly GCA_017501665.1). Lineage (GTDB taxonomy): Bacteria > Pseudomonadota > Alphaproteobacteria > RF32 > CAG-239 > CAZU01. The sequence continues at coordinate 143,336 of JAFVWM010000036.1, forward strand.
GGCATCCTGCAAACGTTTTTTTATTAAGAAATACATAAAATGCCGCCATAACAAAAGAAAACAATACGCATGCCACTTTTACAACCGTCAAAATCGAAAAAGGTGTTACCAAAGTCAAAATCAAACCATCGATCGTAACATATCCGCTAAATACTGCTATCATACTGTATATCATAGCAATTAAAAATACCAAAACAGATAAATAAGGAACCCAACCGACAAAGATTAAAAATGTCGTTGTAATCGGTAATTTATTCATTAATTTATCCAACCATTTAATAGGCTTTATAAAATTCATCGGTATAAGGAAAATAGTTAAAAACAATGACAATACAAAATCTGTAAAATATGTCTCAAAAGTGTCTATATATCCTAAAATCAACGATATTATCCAATACATACCACCTAATAATAGACTTTGTTTCCAATATATACTCATATCATTACTCCTTATTCTAATAAAAATTTTCTACACTAACAAATTTTTCAGCTCGCAGATCCATCAATTTTCCTTCTTCCAATCGTACTTTTCTATCCATACGATCGGCCAGATCAAAATTATGCGTAGCAACTAAAGCACTTAACCCTGTTTCCTTTACAACAGATAACAACTCATTAAACACTATTTCCGATGTTTTGGGATCCAGATTACCCGTAGGTTCATCAGCCAATAACAGTTTTGGTGTATTTGCCAAAGCTCTGGCTATGGCAACTCTTTGTTGTTCGCCTCCGGACATCTCTGAGGGCCTGTGTTTTAAGCGTTTTTCTAACCCCATCTTCTTAAGTAACCATTTAGCAAATTCTCTTGCATCTTTTTCTTTTTTACCGGCAATAAGTTGCGGTAACATCACATTTTCCAAAGCATCAAAATCAGGTAATAAATTATGATACTGATACACAAAACCCAAACTATCGCGTCTTAAAGATGTTCTTATCATATCATTTAATGAAGAACACTTTTGTCCTTCAATATAAATATCACCTTTAGTAGGCTTTTCCAACAATCCTGCCAATTGCAACAAAGTGGATTTCCCCGAACCTGACGGTCCTACCAATGCAATTATTTCGCCTTTTTCGACATCCAAATTTATGCCTCGTAAAACCTGCAAAGTTTGATTGCCTTGCTTAAACGAACGATATACATTTTTTAATTCTAATATCGGCACATTTTTATTCATAACGTAAAGCCTCCACCGGATCAGTTTTTGAAGCCCGCCACGAAGGATACAAAGTAGCGCTGAATGATAAAATTATTGATATAACAACAACACTCAAAACCTCTGTCGTATCAATTTTTGCCGGCAATTTTGACAAGAAATAAATTTCTGCCGAAAATAAATCGCGTCCTAATATTGCTTGCAATCCTTGACGAATTGTTTCGATATTTTCACAAAACAAAACACCTAACACTAAACCCAACAATGTACCGACAACACCGATAAAGGCTCCATCCATAAAAAAGATTCGCATAATCATTCCTTTGGTTGCCCCCATCGTTCTTAACACCGCAACATCTCTACTTTTGTCTTTTACCAACATAATTAAACCTGTAATAATGTTAAAAGCAGCCACAACAATTATTAAGGTCAAAATAATAAACATCACGTTACGTTCAACTTCCAAAGCATTAAAAAATGCCGAATTACTTTGTTTCCAATCATATATATAAGCGTTAGAACCAATACTGTGTTCTAAGGAATCTTTAACTGATTTTAAGAATTTATCATCATCAATAGTCACATCAATATGAGTAACCACACCTTTAAGACCAAAATAAACTTGAGCCGCTTCTAAAGGCATAAATACAAAATTTGAATCGTACTCATACATTCCGGAATCAAACAATCCTACAACCTGATATGATTTCATTCTCGGAACAGAGCCGAAAGCGGTAACTTTTCCGTTAGGAGAAAGTAGCGTAATTTTATCTCCTTCGGTTATCCCCATTTTTCTGGCCAATCTGATACCCAAAATTACACTATCGCCTTCAAAATACTTCATATCAATGTTTTTAACAGCCTCAGCCATTGCTCGTTTTTTTAATAAATCTTCTTTTGTAATTCCCCTTACCATCGCCCCTTCGGCTGATTTTCCCGAAGTAATCAACAGCTGATTTTCAATCATCGGAACAACTGTTTTAACATTAGAAATTTCATTTATTTCTTTAATGGCTTCTTTATAATTATTAAACGGATAACCGTTTGGAGCAACAATACCGATATGACCGTTCATACCTAAAATACGACCCAAAAGTTCTTCCCTAAAACCATTCATAACACTCATAACAATAATAAGAGTAGCCACGCCCAAAGCAATTCCCGTAAAAGCAAATGCCGTAATTACGGATATAAATCCTTCTTTCCTTTTAGCCCTCAAATATCTCCCGGCCGTCATTCTCTCAAATTTACCAAAAATCATAAAACCACGTTACCCCAAAAAACAATTGATGTAAAACTTATATTATCTTTACACATAACTTACAACAATCAATAATGAGTTATTCAACAAAAAGCTCCGATTATTCAAACCGAAGCTTTACATTTTATATAAGCTTATCTATGCCCTATAAGACCTTCTGAAATATGTTTGTTAATCGTTACAAAACTGTCTAGCAATTTTTCATCTATTGCATCTAAATTTTGCCCTAACTTAATCGTATTTACAGATACATAATCAGCTAACTTAATCAAATTATTTCTAATGCCTTCCGGCAAATGCGTTTTTCCTTCTTTCATTAAAGTTTTTATCATAAGCCACATTTTTTGATTATTATCCAAAACTTCCACCAACAGTTCTTTATTTTTACTTTTGTAAGCCTCCACCAAATCCAAACCGTTTTTGGCAATATAGTAGGCCTCTTGTTGTGCTATATTAATATTAACAGATTCCAGCAATCCTTCTGCTATTTGGTTATTTATATTAGCCAATGTCTTATAAGTTTCTTCTTTCATATCAACACCACGACAAACACTAACCATTTCAACATACTTTGAAAGTTTGTCCAAATTATTTTTTATATCAACCGGCAACAAATTGTTTTTATTCTTAAGATAAGAATCTATCTCAATCCACATTTTCATATTTTCATCCAAAATCAAAGACTTATACCTAACATCATTTGAAACCGAAGCTTTTTCCAAATGTTGAGCATATTCTTTTAATAAAGTCGCCTCTTTTTTTGCCTCTTCAATTTGATTATCTATATCTATCATCCGTAAAATCCATATTAAAACAATTAAACCAAACTTTCTAAACCCATTTCAAAACAAAGAAGGAAGTAAAAACTCAGTCCTAAAGCGATTGGGGAATAAAAAATGCTTAGGCATATAAATTTTAAACTTCCTTCCTTTGTTTGATGCAACCGAAATACTCTCGATCACACAATCTTTTTTAAGAAAAAATTGGGGAGATTTTTCCAAAAAAAAGCTTTATCACATAATAATAAGGGAAATGTTCTGATAATTATTATTTTTATTTCAAATATAATATCATTTTTTTTAATTAAAACGGTGCGACTATATCAAGAATTTGTCTGCCGTATCTTGGTTGTTGAACATCGGATATAACCCCTTGACCTCCATACGAAACTCTAAGCTCTGCAATCTTGCTCGATTCAATGGTATTATCCGAAGAGATATCGGCACGTCTTATTATACCTTTCATCATAAGCTGACGAACTTCATAACTGACCCTGATTTCCTGAGTACCCTCAATTACTAAATTTCCGTTCGGCAAAACTTGAGTAACCACCGCCGCCAAAGTAACATCAATATTTTCTTTTCTGTCAATTTTACCGTCACCGGCAATTTCTCTGTTTGAAGTAATATCAATCAAACCGTCTTTTGTAACTGTATCAGGGAAGACTTTTCCTAAATATTTTTCATACCCGAACACCGATCCGATACCCAAAGAATCCTTGTTATCATCACGATTTTGCTCCATTTCATTTTCCATCAAAGCATTATCTTTAGCTGTAATCTTAACGGTAATAATATCACCGATTTTAGAAGCTCTCTGATCTTTGAAAAAACCGGCAGACCCTTGACTCCACAAAGAATTTGCTCCCTGTTTTTGCATCTCTTCAGTAGGCATAGGCATCGATACCGGCTCATAACCTTTTGCTAATATAGGATTTTCTATCGGTGACAATGGAGGCTCTTGACCGACCTGAGCCAATCTTGACAACATACCGCAACCTGATAATGATGTCGCCATCATCAAGACAAGTGTATATTTAGCAATATTTTTATTAAGTATATACATTTTCAAAGCCCCCGTTACTCAACCTTAATTTCGGCTGTATTTTTATCAATAACCTTTGCCACAACATCTTTGTTACTTTTAGGATTGATAAGTTTTATAAATTTACCTTTTCCGGCATCCTCAGTCGCTTCCATTTTGGAAGTAATTTGAAGACCTTTATTTTTGTAAATCACAGTCACTTCTTGTCCTTTCTTTACAATGACTTCATCTCTTAAGTCCCGAACAGTAATCACTTTGTCAGTTTTCAATAATCTGACAGTTTGCTTACCTATAATGTTATCTGCTTCTGCAACAACATCATTTTTTATTCTGTTTTCTCTTATCCATGACGATTTTAAGTCCTCTGATTTAACAATTTCACCTTTTGCAATATCTCTTGCAGGAAGATAAACTTCTTTCATAATAAAAAATCTTCCCAACAGTTCAGTTTTTTCAATCAAATTACCATCGGCAAAAATTTCCGCAGTCGAGGTAAACTTATTACTGTCAATATCAGTTTTTAAATTGCTTATTAATATTTTCACATTATCATCGGTTGTTTCAAACTCCGTTTTTCCGCCGAATATTTCCAACTCAACCACATTGGCAATACCCTGCTCGACAAATTCTCTCTTAATTGCTTTAACCAAATCAACGTTATTCACCTTTCCGGCAATTACATCCATCGGAACAAACAACAATGCAAACAACACCACAACCAATTTAAGCATCAGATAAAACCTATCTCATTTGATTAATTGTATTAAGCATTGAATCAGCTGTTGTAATAATCTTAGAGTTCATCTCATAGGCACGTTGAGCCGATATAAGCTCGGTAATTTCACTAACCGGATTAACATTAGAAGTATTTAAGTACCCCTGCAAAATAGAACCAAACCCTTCACTATCTGGGTTATCAACTATCGGATCACCCGAAGCCTCTGTTTGCATAAACAAATTATCACCCAACGCTTCCAAACCGGCCTCATTTACAAATGTTGCCAATTCCAATTGACCGACATTTACCTCGTCTGTTTCACCATCTTGTTTAACCCATACTTCACCGGAACTGTTTACATAAACTTCAACAGCATCTTCCGGAATAGTAATTTCAGGTTGAACTACATATCCGTCATGAGTAACGATAGTACCATCACCATTGCGTTGAAAAGCACCATCACGTGTATAGGCGGTACCTTTTCCTTCAGGAAGCTCAATGGTAAAGTAACCTCTTCCTCGGATTGCTAAATCCAAATCATTACCTGTTGATGTTAAAGAACCTCCTTCGGTAATACGATAGATTGCCGATGTTCTGACACCTAATCCCATTTGAATACCGGCCGGAACTATGGTGTTATCGGCAGTCGAAGCAGATCCGGGACGAATTATGTTTTGATATAATAAATCACTGAATTCAGCACGTCTTTTAGTATATGCCGTAGTATTCATATTGGCGATGTTATTAGAAATGGTATCAACATTTGTCTGTTGAGCCAACATTCCGGTAGCGCCTATTTGTAAAGATCTCATAATTTATTCCCCTTTTTATAATTATGCTAATTCGGCATAAGTTGAAATTGTATTTGATAAACGATCATGTTCTTCATCAATCATTTGTTGTACATAATCGTAACTTCTTTGTATTTTAACCAAGTTAGTCATCTCATTAATTGCATTTACATTCGAACTTTCCAACATTCCTTGTGCAATTCTTATGTTGTTTGTACCAAAACTGACAGCATTACCATCACCATTGGCAAACAATACGCCGTTTACTTTTAACAATTTTTGATTATCGGCAAATTTTGCCACTTTCAATCTTCCTATAATTCCGTTTTCCGATATAACATCACCACTTTCGGAAATTGTAATTTCTTTTTCATCCGGAGCTATAAATATCGGAGCATTGTTTTCACTTAATACATATTCACCGGCAGATGTTACCAATGCACCATCTTTATCTAAAGTAAATTGACCTTTTCTTGTATATTTTTCACCGTCCTTTGTTTCCACACAGAAAAAACCGTCGCCTTTTATAGCTACATCAAAAGTATTGCCGGTATTCTTAAAAGCACCCTCTATAAAATCTTGATAGTCAGCAAAATCCTGAGTAAAAAACAAAGGCTGCAAACCAATACCTACTGCCTTTTCAGTTTGGTTTACATAAGAAGTAAATAAAGCATTATCTTGTTTGTATCCGACAGTATTCATATTGGCCATATTATTGGAAACAATATTCATTTGTTTCCAAAGAGCCATTTGGCGCGACAATGCTATATACGATGTATTATCCATTAACTATTCCCCTAATTATTTCTTTAACCGTTCCCCAACGATCAATAAAATTTTACTAGTTGAATGTGTATATGCAAAAGTCGTGCCAATTTTTATTACCTACAAAAAAAAGCTCGCAAACGCGAGCTTTTTTTAGACTTTTTTTATCTTAAAACGGAATATCATCATCCAAACCTGACGGAGCCGATGCCGGAGTAGAATCCCAACCGCTGTCCGAGGCACTAAACACATCATTACCACCGGCAGGAACACTTTCGCCCTTGCCGTCTAACATTACCAAATTTCCGCTAAAATTTTGCAAAACGACTTCGGTTGTATAGCGTTTTTGACCACTGCTATCTTCCCAACTGCGTGTCTGCAATTGACCTTCCAAGTATACTTTAGAACCCTTACGTAAATATTTTTCAGCCACATCTGCTAAAGCAGGGTTAAAAATAACTATTCTATGCCATTCTGTTCTTTCTTTGCGTTCACCGGTCGATCTGTCTTTCCATGATTCCGATGTTGCCAAATTCATATTAACGATTTTAGTACCGTTATTTGTATTACTGACCTTAGGATCATCACCCAAATTACCCACTAAAATAACTTTATTTATACTTCCAGCCATTTTTATTACCTTATCATTATTAAAAATTAAAACTTAGCAGATGATAACAGATTTTTTTCTTTTATAAAGCAAAAAATCAGTCTGCCTGTGTATATTCGCCGTTTTTTATCTGATATAAAGAATATTCACCTGTTTTTGAAGCTATGCCGTTTTCAAATCTTGTCATTCCCCATGGCATCTCATATTCATTTTTGTTTTTTTGTTTATCAATCAAATCAAAATCAACACTATTTGCATCTCTAACCAATTGTGCCCATAAATTCACTGCGGCGTATCCGTACACACCTAACCCTTTCGGCTCTTTTCCCTTTATACGCAATTCAACCAGCTTTTCTGTAAAACTCGGTTCATCTTTAATATTTTTATATGAAAGAAAATAAATTCCTTCAACAAAATTTCCCAACTCCCTGAATATATGTCCTGTAGCCATATAAGCATCAACAAATATAGCTGTATCAGAACTTTCTTCTTGTATTTTTTGAACAATAATTGCTGTCGGTTCTGCTGCTGCTAATACATAAACTACTTGGGCACTAAGCAATATTTCATCAACCAATTCATTATATTTTTTATCATATGCAGACAAGTCAAACAGCTTTAACCCGTATAAACTTTTTAAATTAAAAAGCACTTGGGTTTCAAATGCTGTTTCCGTAGTTTTAGGAATTGAACTGTCATAAACAAAAGCCACATTTTTACCGATAAATTTTCTTTGATAATAGTCGACAAACACCTTTGCCTGATTACTTATCAAACCGCCTATTTTCATTAATCCTTTTGAAACAATACTATTTTGTTTTTCATTTAAGGGCATAGGTGTAATTCTTATAATTCTATTTTGTTCATATATGCTTGTAACTTCTTCAAATTTACTATCACAATACGGTCCTATCACCAAATCAACTTTATCTTCTTTAGATGAATTAAGAGCAATCATTTGAGCCGTAGAAACGGAAAAAGCATCTTCACAACGATCATCAACAGCTATCAAATTTAATTTATCACCAAGCAAGCCTCCATCTTCATTTATCATATCAACGGCAATTTGCGCTCCTTCAATAAGTTCATTACCGAAACGTTCCGCATTTCCGACCTTAGGTGCAACAACTGCAATATTAAAAGCCACTGCTTCTTGAGATAAAAATAAAGCTATTGCTAATAATGTTAAACAAACAAACTTCATATATTAAAATCTCTTAATTTTTTAAAATCCTCGAGATATTAGCATTTTATTTAATTTTTGCAACAAATTTTATAAATCATATCGACAAAATATTTGACTTAAACAAATAACTCCATACAATACGATAAAATAACAAAATAAAAGAGACTAAAATGCTATTAAAAAAATATACCTTTAAATCCGAAAAAAACGGACCTGCTGTTTTATTTTTGGGCGCAATTCATGGTAACGAGCCCGCCGGAAGCAAAGCAATTTATATGGTTTTGGAAAAATTTGCCTCTCTAGCCTTAACACCGTTAAAAGGCAGTGTCTCATTTATTCCCGTATGCAATCCTAAAGCTTTTGAAAAAGATGTTCGTCAAATTGATGAAAACCTGAATCGTATTATCAAAAAATATGACAATCCGAAAACATACGAACAACAACTTGCCAATGAATTGGTCGAACATATTTCTCAGGCCGATATAATCATTGATCTTCACTCAACATTTTGCCCCTTAGGAGAACCGTTTATATTCAGCGACTATCCTAATGACATGGCCGATAAAATATCCTCATCTCTAAATATCAAATATATTATCAAAGGCTGGCCTCAAATTTATGCTACAAGCTCTACAATTCTAGATTTATCTACCGGTGCTTGTGCTCAAAGTTTTGGCAAAACATGCTTAACCATTGAATGCGGACATCACTATGCCGAAAATTCGGTACAAACCGCATATTATTCTATTATGAACACTCTGCTTTGTTTGGAAATACTTCAAGGATATCCTTCTAAACAAATAAAACAGGAATATATCATAATGGACAGCATAATTTTCAAAACCAAAGAAGGAAAACTGTCCAAAGACTACAATCATTTAGATAAAGTTACAACAGGTGAAATTTTAGCGACCTATGACGACGGCACAACCGAAGTTTGTCCTAAAGATGCTTACATTTTGTTACCTAAAGCCAATGCGCTTGTTAACTGCGAATGGTTTTATCTCGGACACCTGCAAAAAGACTTGTAGCCGCAATAGAATGAAATTCCTTATGTTTTTGCTTAACCGGCTTTGACCACACAATACTGTTGGTTGTTTTATCAAGCTTTATTCCTCTGTAACCACTTGCTACAAAATGACGCATTTTATTAAAAAGAGCCGGAATCTCTTTATGTATATCCTTACCGATATACATTGAAAACCTACTATCCTCTTGAACAGCTATGTTATATTCATCGTAAAATTCTTTTTGTAAATATAAAACTTTTGCATTATCAACCGGATCGTTATCAACTTTTCTGATAGACATTCCGTGCTTCAATGCATTAATCCAACTGGACGGATTATCAATGGCAATTTGATTTATCGCGACTTTTCTACCGGCTTCTTTTGCCTTGTTTTCACGATATTCCAATAACTTGCTCATCAACCCTAAACCTCGATAATCTTTATCAACCAATGTAGCTTTATAGATTACCAAATCGCTGTTAGGTACATCCTTTGCAAATTCTTCCAAATCTCTTTTTTGATTATCTTGCGGAAACTCAAAAATACTCTGAGCAACAAGCTTATCTCCGTCAAACACACCTATCATATGAGTATTTTCACTATCCAAAGCATACATAAAATCTTCAACACTTCTTTTTAGAACAAAGTGCTTTTCATCTTCATGAAAACCGGCAATAATTTTATCTTGCAATCTTAATACGTCGGCTAAATGTTCAATATTCAAATCTTTTATTACTAAATTTTTATTCATTTCATACTCCGAAAAATTGTCAAAAAAAAGGTTTGAAACTTTTTACTTTCAAACCTGCAACGATAATCAACTTTACACACAAAAACTATCGTCGCAGAATTCCTCGGCGAGCACGAACGGATTTTCTTATATTAATAGCAACAAATTTCATTTTTCATTTAACCTTTCTCACCCGACCAATATGCCATAAAATTGAATTATTGTCAATAAATTTTTGTTGCCATTCAAATTTAATAAAACTATATTACTTGAAGAGATATCGGGAGAAAACTTATGGCAAATGATTTTATCGAAATAAAAGGCGCAAGGGAGCATAATTTAAAAAATATTTCCGTAAATATCCCCAAAGGAAAGCTTACCGTTATCACCGGATTATCCGGTTCGGGAAAATCTTCGCTTGCCTTTGATACAATCTATGCCGAAGGTCAAAGACGCTATGTCGAAAGCCTGTCCTCCTATGCTCGTCAATTTTTAGACTTGATGAAAAAGCCTGAAGTTGACTCTATTGAAGGCTTATCACCGGCCATTTCTATTGAGCAAAAAACTACTTCACATAATCCTCGTTCGACAGTTGGCACCATTACCGAAATATATGACTATATGCGTCTTTTGTGGGCTCGTGTCGGAACCCCATATTCTCCGGCGACCGGTCTGCCTATCGAAAGCCAAACCGTTTCGCAAATGGTAGATAAACTTCTGGAATATCCCGACGGTACAAAATTTATTCTTTTGGCACCAATTGTTCGCGGTAAAAAAGGCGAATACAAAAAAGAATTTGAAACTTTGCAAAAACAAGGTTATCAACGCATCAAGATTGACGGCGAAATTTACGATTTGGAAGAACTGCCGGAACTGAACAAAAATCAAAAACACGATATTGAAGTAGTCGTTGACAGAATAATCATCAAAGAAGGTATTGCCTCTCGCCTCAGTCAATCTTTTGAAACAATCTTAAAATTAAGTGACGGATTAGCTTTTGTTGAAAACGCCTCGACCAAAGAACAACTTACTTTTTCCTCCAAATTTGCCTGTCCTGTTTCCGGTTTTACCCTAGAAGAAATCGAACCGAGGCTATTTTCTTTTAACAATCCTTACGGTGCTTGTCCTCATTGTGATGGTATCGGTGCAAAACTTTATATGGATCCTTTGCTTATAGTCCCTAATCCCAATTTATCCATCTCCCAAGGTGCAATAGCTCCTTGGTATGGTTTCAAAAGCTCATTTTATGAACAAGCACTTAACTCTCTGGCTGACTGGTTGGGCATCTCGGTAAAAACTCCGTGGAAAGATTTACCTAAACAAGCCAAAGACATTATTTTATATGGCTCGGGCGATGAAATAGTTCCGATGTATTATTCTCGTTTTGCCACACACAAACCCTTCGAAGGTGTAATTCCCAATATGGAACGTCGTTTTTTGGAAACAGATTCGCCGTCATCTCGAGAAGAACTTGCACGTTATCAATCTGCCGCCCCTTGTGAATTTTGCCATGGCAAGCGCTTAAAACCCGAAGCCTTATGTGTTAAAATTGCCGGACTTGACATTATGGATGTTACCGAAATGTCCATTAAAAAAGCTCTTCTTTGGTTTAACGGAATTTTACCTAACCTTACTCCGAAAAAACAAGAAATTGCCACTAAAATAGTCAAAGAAATTTGCGAAAGATTAAGCTTTTTAAATAATGTAGGTTTAGAATATTTAACGCTTTCGCGTCAATCAGGCTCTTTATCCGGCGGCGAGGCACAACGTATACGTTTGGCAAGCCAAATCGGTACCGGCTTAACCGGTGTTCTATATGTTTTGGACGAACCCTCAATCGGACTACATCAACGTGATAACAATCGCCTTATTGATACCCTAAATCGCTTGCGTGATATCGGCAACTCGGTTATAGTAGTTGAACATGACGAAGACGCTATCCGATCTGCTGATTTTATTATCGATATCGGTCCCAAAGCAGGTTCTCAAGGCGGTCAAATTATGGCTTCGGGCGAATTAAAAGATATCTTAAAATCAAATTCACTTACCGCTCAATATTTAAACGGTACAAAAAAAATCGAAGTTCCTCAAACCAGACGCAAAGGTAATGGCAAATTTATTGAATTAAAAGGCGCCAAAACCAACAATTTAAAAAATGTCGATGTCAAAATTCCGCTCGGAACACTAACTTGCGTAACCGGCGTTTCCGGTGGCGGAAAATCATCACTTATCTTAGAAACCTTGTGCAAAGCATTAGAAAAAGAAATTAACGGCGCACGCATTCACGGTGCTGTTTACGATAAAATTATCGGCGCCGACAATATTGATAAAATCATCAATATCGACCAATCTCCTATCGGACGCACACCTCGTTCCAATCCGGCAACCTATACCGGTGTATTTACTAATATCCGTGATTGGTATGCGGCCCTTCCCGAAGCCAAAGCCAGAGGCTATAATGCCGGACGTTTTTCTTTCAACGTAGCCGGCGGTCGTTGCGAAGCTTGTAAAGGCGACGGTGTAACCAAAATCGAAATGCACTTTTTACCCGATGTTTATGTTGAGTGTGATGTATGTAAAGGAACTCGTTTTAATCGCGAAACCTTAGAAGTAAAATATAAAGACAAATCAATTGCCGATGTTTTGGATATGACCATTGATGAAGCGTACAATTTCTTTGAAAATATACCTTCTATAAAAAATAAGCTCGATTTATTACGTCGTGTAGGTCTTGGCTATGTAAAACTCGGTCAACCGGCAACAACCTTATCCGGTGGCGAAGCTCAACGTATCAAACTATCCAAAGAATTATCAAAACGAGCTACCGGCAAAACATTATACATACTTGATGAACCAACCACCGGCCTCCACTTTGAAGATATTAACAAACTACTCAAAATATTGCACTCTCTTGTTGAACAAGGCAATTCATTGATTGTAATTGAACATAATTTAGATGTTATCAAAACCGCTGATTATATTATCGATATCGGTCCCGAAGGTGGCGATGGCGGAGGCCGAATTATTGCCAATGGCACTCCCGAAGAAGTAGCCAAATCAACAATCAGCTATACCGCAAAATTTTTAAGAGAAAAGCTGTAAACGGCTATCTTATTTTGCCTGATCTAATATAATGCACAATTTTCGATGTATTATCTTTTTTATTACTTACATCTTTTTCATTAGACGGATATTTTTGGTCATATGCTTTTTCTATATTATCAACCATCTTCTCCACATATTTCTTGTCAGAAGATTTACCAATCAAAATATCACCTAACTCTTTAACTTCTTCCCTATTATATCCGTAGTCGGTTACAATATGGGTAAACATTGTTTCCATATTTTTATCAAAATCTTTATTATTTAAGCCCAAACCAACACTATCTGAATTTACGCTTTTTGCATAAATCTCAGCTACATCCAAAACCATTTTTTTATTAATTGCCTTTATCTTTTTACCTTCTTCAAAAAGTGTCGGTTGAATAACATCCATGCCATTTAAAGACGTATTTTTTTTCAACAAATCAAGAATGCTGTCAGCCCCAATACTCGTTTTATTATAATCGGCAGCACATTTACACACATATTTCGTATAATCCCTTATCGTTTGTGCTCTTGCAACAACATTATCCATATCAACTCCCTCAATGGGATTCACATATTTTTTAGCTTCCAACATTTTTAATGCTTTCATTGATACTGTTGTGTTAGCCTTATTTTTTTTAATCGTACCTTTATTTTTTGCAATATATTTAACAACTTTATCTCTGGTTTGTTCTGTCAAAGGAAAACTTTCGGCTATACTCGAAATAACTTCCAATCCATCAACAAAAAAACGATTCTTTACCGTTTCATCATCACCTTGACTCAATTTCATTATTTCAAACAGATAAGCTCCCGCAAGATATTTTTGATCTTCCAAATTTGAAACACTTTTAATATGATCGGCAATTTGTTTTTTCAGTTCTTCTTTGTGAATTTCTTTATTCGTTCTTTTATCCTCTCTTATCGAAAAGTCATAATCCGTATGATATTTTTTTTCAAACATACCGTTTACTACTTTAGATTCTTTTGAAAAGTTCTCTAACTCTCTTTTCAAAATATTGAGTGTTTCTTTGTTATCTGAATCAAGCATTTTAAATTCCTTTAAATGTTAAATCATAGACAAATAATATCATATTCTTATACAAAAAACAATACAAAAAAACAATACTCGGATTGGTGAGCAAAATAAGGACGCAAATATAAATTTCACCAAATCCGAGTATTTTCTTAAAACGGGAGCAATAAAACGAAGTAACTTTTGCCGCCGTTAAGAAACTTTTTTATTAGAACTTGTAGTTTACAGACAAGCCCCACATCTTAACCGAGTTTTCATAATCAGCTTTTACACCGGCAGAAGTTCCTCTTGGAGCAATATCAATGCTGGCTTCTTTAGCTTGAATGTATGTAAAGCCCATATCAAAAGTTAAGTTTTCATTGTATTTGTATTCAAGACCTGTTGAATACCAAATACGTCTTGAATCCGGAATACGCGGAGTACGATAATCCAACTTAACTGCTGCATCGTCATAAGCCAAACCTAAACGAAGCTTCCATTGATCGTCAATTTGATAAGAAGTACCGATAGCATAAAAGTTGGCATCTTCCCAATTTTCAGGAGTGTGGCTTAAGAACGGAGTATCTGCACCATAAATATCAATACTATCAAACGAGTTCCAAAATACGCGTTGATACTCAGCCATAACAGCCCATTTGTCATTGATTTCGTGATATGCACCGACCGACAACATCGCCGGAGTATCAATACGTGCAGTGATATCTTGATTATAGGTAGATACAGGAGCCAATTTAGACTCAATTTCGCCTTTTAATTTATGATTAATTTCACTGCGATATCCCATACCGATACGAGTTTTATCACTAAACTCATACATAGCACCGAGTTGATATCCGACATCAACACTATCACCTTCCATAGCTACATCAGCATTACCGGCCATAGCAGTAGATGTTAATCTTGCTTTGAAATATTGAATTGGCAAACCGACACCTAGTGATAATTTGTCAGTAGCTTTATAAGCGATCATCGGAGTTGTAGTAACGGCAGTAACTTTTGAAGTTGCACCATGATCGGCACCGGCCCAACGGGCATCATATTTAGTAATCATACCAAAAGGTACATTAACACCCAAACCAAATGTATATTTATCATTTATTTGATGAGAATATGACATGTTCGGAGCAACAGCAGAGTGAACAATATTATGAACATCTGATTCATCACCTTGTCCGCCAACATTTTTAATATTGCTGGCTGAAGCTTCCGGAGCAATATATGTACCGCCAACATTCAATTGAGTACCCTTTTGGCGTGTAAGACCTGCCACATTAAAATAAGCATAAGAGTTGTTTTCTGCACCGGCGGTAGCACCGGCAAAAGCATTACCCATAGCGGCACCGGATTGTTCACGAAGATGGAATCCGGCAGCATTTGCATTTGTGATGGCCATAACAGAAGCCAAAGCTGTATATGTAAGAAGTTTTTTCATAAATAAAAATCCTTTTTGTTTAACTACGAAAGTTGTTATAACATAAAAAAATAAAAAATCAATCAATCGATTGAATTATTTTTTAATTATTTTTAATTTTTGTTGTTTTTCAAAAAGATAGACTGTTAAAAAAATTAAAAAAAGATAAAAACGCTATAAAAATACTTTTTTTAATGCAAAAAATATGTTAGTATAGAAAAAGTGCTTGCTTTTTAATATTCAAAGTGCTACAAACCTTATGATTTATTGGATTAACCTTAATTTTACATGAAAAGGGGTGATTTAAGTGGTTCAAGTTACTGTTATTGGTAATGACGTTGGACAATCTTTGAAAGTTTTGAAGAAAAAGATGCAACGTGAAGGTATCTTCCGTGAGATGAAACTTCGCCGTTGTCACGAAAAAAATTCTGAAAAGAAAGCCCGTCGTCAAGCTGAAGCCGTTCGTCGTGCTCGCAAACAGTTGCGTAAACGCTTAGATACTGAAGGATTCTAATTTAGAGTTTTTCAAACAAAAATCTTAAACCGTCTCATTAGCTTGAGGCGGTTTTTTGTTGTTTTTTTTGCTGTTTTATGATAATATTTATATAAATAGAACAAGCATAAAGGAAAAATTATGACTGATAACAAAGAAATTATTGATGAAAAAAGATTTTCTGAAATTTTGGAAATTTTAAATATTTTAAAAGAAAATAATTACGAAAATATTTCCGAAGAACACTATACACAATTTAATAGTGCTTTGTCCTATGCTCGTTCCGAACTACCCCGAAATGACGAACCTTTTAAAAATTTAATGTCTGTTTCAGAAAGACAAAAAGAGTTTAATGAAAAAATCGACGGCAGAGATCCTGATGGATTTCTCAATCGACACTTTGACAATCTCGAAAAAGAATACCAAATTGGCACCCTTCCTTCATCCGAAATCAAAGAACATAACAAAGTTGAATACCAAGAACTACTACCTTTCGATTTTATGCCTCAAACAGAATTAAAAAGAGAAGAAAATAAAGAGTATTATCAAAAAGCTGAAGATATCTTAGAAAAGCTCAAAGAGGCAAATCCGTTTTTTAAAGAAGCACTTAAAGATAAAGAGGTTAACTTTAAAATCCTTGAAGGTAAAGATAATGATGGCAAATTTTGTTATGATGAGTACATTAGAAGCGAAGGAAAAACTGTAACAATTAATCTGGAAAGCTCTTTATTTGCTGAATCCGGTAAAGGTAAAGAGATGTTGCCCATGGTTATAGCACATGAATTCGGTCACTTTATAGATGTTGCCAAACGTCCTTTGGGTTATACCGGTATGTTACAAGATAAACAAGAATTTTTTGCAGACATCCTTGGCGCTAAAATGGCCCAAAATGCCGGTTATGAAAAATCAATAACAGCTTTTAAGGAAAATCTAAACTCAAAAAAAGACTCTTTACTAAAATCCCGAGCTAAACTTCTTAACGAAAGATATCCGGAGACAAATACTAAAATTAATTCCGACAGAATAGCTGAACTTCGTGGTATAACTCCAAAACCGCCATTCAAAACAACGCAAACAAATATAAACCCCAATTCCGTTAAACTATATAAAGAAAATACCGTAAGGTAATATATAATCTGATTTAACATCAATTATCTTAAAATAAAAAATAGCTAATAACCAAAGTAATAGAAGCAAAAAAAGAAGACTCATACATTCTCCGTTAAGGTCGAAGAACAGTTTAGATAAAGTCAAAATAAAAAAACTTAAGATAATGAGGTTAATAGAAGCAAAAAAAGAAGGCTGAAATTTTCCAGCCTTCTTTTTTTCTAGCATTAGTTCTCAATTACACGAGTTTTTTCTAAAAACTTGGAGAATAGTTCAGATAGAGTAATTTCTAGGGGTATTAAAAATTTTAGCGTACAAATAGCTACGTGAATTTTTAACTACCCCGTAAAATTGCTCTAGATGAGCTGTTATACAAGTTTTAAGCAATACCCAGTTCAGCCATAACCTCCTTCTTAAGCGTCACATTATCCGCCTTACCTGTTGCAAACACAGGCAACGAATCACGATAAACGATAACTCTCGGGAGATAAAGCTCCGGCAAACCGTTTTGCTTAATGTAAGCATGCAAGCGATCGTTAGTAGCTTTTTTGTTATTGGTAGCCAAAACAATCTGCTCACCTTTGGTTTCGTGAGGAACAGCAACGATTCCGTATGCCCATTCGACACCATCAGCCTCAAAAGCTTTGACCACAGTTTCATGAACAGCATTTAATGAGACCATTTCACCGCCGACTTTTGCAAAACGTTTTATTCTGTCACGAATATATACAAAGCCGATCTCATCAATCTCAACCACGTCACCGGTATGATACCAACCATCTTTCAATGGCTCTAATACCCCTGGATTATCAGGATGAATGTATCCCATCATAACATTAGGACCTTTAACCCACAATTCACCACCATTTTTAATTCCGTCAACCGGAACAATTTTGTGTTGAATTTTAGGCAATAATTTACCGATAGAGCCAAAGCGATTAAAGATTCGGTTGTTAGCCGTAACCACCGGCGAACATTCGGTTGAACCATACGCCTCTTTAACCGAAACACCTAATCTTTCACCCCAAAGATTACGAGTATCAGGTTTAACAGCCTCGGCACCACCATACATAATACGAAGGCTATGAAAATCCATCGGGTGTGCAATTTTTGCATAACCTCTGAAGAATGTATCTGTTCCAAGCAAGGCTGTTGCACCGATTTCATAAGAAAGTTCGGCAATAACACGATAGTGTAACGGCGACGGATACAAGAACAATTTACATCCGTTATACATGGGGAACAAAGTACCAACCGTCAAACCGAAACTATGGAACATAGGCAAAGCATTAAGCAACGTATCTTTGTTGTTCAACGTTTCGATACAATTCAATTGATCTACGTTAGATATAATATTAGAGTGGCTCAAAACAACGGCTTTCGGAGCTCCTTCAGAACCTGAGGTAAACAAAATAACCGCTTTTTTATTACCGCCCACCGGATGTGGCACGCGTTTAACCTTGTATCTGATATAAGCACCAAGTTTGTCTTTTAATGTCAGATGTTTGCGTAACTCTTCCAAATAAAAGATTTTGTATCCTGCTTCACGCATAGCTTCGATAACATCTTCCATTTTGGCATTTCTGATAAACAAGTGCGAAGTAATAATCATCTTAACTTGAGCGGTATTACACATCGAAACCATGTTTTTTGCACCGACAGAAAAGTTTAACATAACCGGTACACGTTCATAAGCCGATAAACCGAAGAAAGAACAAACCGTAGCCAATGAGTTTGGTAACAATAAAGCTACATGCTCACCGGGTTGTGTCATTTTCTTAAAGAAACGCCCCAAAACAAACGATTTGATAACAATATCCTTATAAGATTGCGGAACACGATTAATATCTTCAAAAAACTTAACACGACGGAACCAACCTTGCTTAGAGTTAATTTTTGCCACTTTCATCAACATACCGAACAAAGATATATTACCATTATTAGAAGCATCAAAGCACATATCGCGCATAATCATATAAACTTCGTTACTGATGTGATCACGTTGACGACGTAATTCATCTTTTAACTTAAACTTTACCGGCTTTCTGACCGTAATAGTAATTCTCGGAAGCGGACGATGAGGCAACTTACCTTTGGTTTTTGAAAAATAACCGAACTGCGGACCGTCAATCCATACCGGAACGATTGGTGCTCCTGATTTATCGGCAGCCAAACCCGGAGCCTCATAAATTTTCATCAAACCGCCGTTTTCCGTCATACGACCTTCGGCAAATATAACACAACATCTTCCGCTATCAATTTTGGCGATTAATTCCTTCAAATCACCCGGTTCAATTGGATTAAACGGCATAACATCTGCCGTTTGCATAATCATTCTTATCCATTTATTGCGATATAAATGACCATTCAATGCAAACACCGGATTCCCCGGCAAGAAAGCAAACAGCATAATCGGATCCAAAAAAGATACATGGTTCGATACATAAACAGCCTTAGTCGGAAGCTTATTTTCATCAAACTGAATGTTGCATCTTACTTTGAAAACAGTAAAAATAACACGAAGGCAAAAACGTACAAAATTTCTCACGATATATAACTCCAGTAGTTCACGTTAACTCTTTTTTAACCCACTTTATAAGCAACTGTAAAGCAAAAAAAATCAATCCACATATTCAATCGATTGATTTAATCAATAACATATTGTTTTTTATAAAAAAAATAAGTTTTACACAAAAGTGGATAAAACCTGATTGTAATTTTTAAATATCTGATATAAACAAATTAATTGTCTGGACCAACATATATATTTAAAGGAGTACTCTTATCCATGCCTGCAGATTCAAAAAGCAAGCTGTTGTGGTCAGCGTTTGAGGAATTTGCCAAAAACGGCTTTTCCGGTGCCTCGACCAGAGATATCGCAGCCAAAGCAGACATCAACATTTCTTCAATTTTATATTATTTCGGCGGTAAAAAAGGTATTTACACCGCAGCTTTGAAAAAAATTGTCGATACAATTAACGAAATGACAGCAGAGCTTAACTCTCGATACTCCGAAGTTATTGAAAAACAGGATTCGAAACAAGCTCGTATTCTCTTAAAAGAAATGTCCGAATATTTCTTAAACATTTTGTGCTCTAAAGAATTGTCGCCCAATGTCAAAAAGGTTTTCTTAAGCGAATACTCCAGTCCTACCGACGAATTCAATATTTTATATGATGAACTGATTCGTCCGGTGCATGATCGTATGTCTAACCTGCTTCATTTGGCCAGCAATAAATCAATTGATATAAAAAATTGCTATTTTTATATTTTCCCGCTTTTTTCACAGCTTTTTGTTTTTGCATCTCGCAAAGAATCTATATGCAAACTCATGGAATGGGAAGACTATGATGACAAGGCTACGCTTGAGTTACAGCGATATACCAGTTCACAAATTGACTTCATTTTAGACTACTTAAAAAAATAAATATCAACAAAAAATCAATCGATTGATTGACAAATCAAAATTTATGTTATAAACGTCCTTATTGTGTGTTTAATAATAAGGACGTTTGTACTATGAAAAAACTACTTACTTTTACTGCTTTAGCCTCTGTTATGGCTATTGCTAACGCTAATGCTGCCGGATTCCATCTTCGTGAACAATCCGGTGCCGCTTTGGGTAATGCTTTTGCCGGTGCTACTGCCGGTGCAGAAAACAACTCTTATGCTTATTTTAACGCTGCCGGTCTTACCCGTCACAAAGGTAAACAATTTAATATCGGTGGCACATACATTGCTCCGGAGGCTTCAGCCAGCAATATCAAAGGAAACGGTGAAAAATCTGATGTACACAACATCGTACACTCTGCCGTTGCTCCGAATATGTCTTATTCACAACAAATTGATGACAAATTTACTTTTGGTTTAGGTATCAATGTTCCATTCGGTATGATTACCAAATATGATGAAAGTTGGGCAGGTGCTGCTGATGGCGTAACATCTAAAGTTACTGCCGTAACCACAACCCCGATGCTTGCTTATAAAGCAACCGATAAATTGTCTTTGGGTGCAGGTTTGCCTATCCAATACTTCAAAGCAAGACTGACTTCTACTGCCCAATCTTCTTCGGGAGCGGCAGATGTAGCTATTGAAGGTGCCTCTGTTGATGTGGGATATCAACTCAGTGCTTTGTACGAATTTAATGACAAGACTCGTGTTGGTGTAAACTATCGCAGTGAAATCAATCACAAATTAAAAGGCGAAGTTGAATCGAAAACATTTGCAGGTACTTCTTATGGACCTATCTATAACCAAGACATCTCTGCTCGTATTGATACACCGGCTTTGTTGTCTGTCGGTGCATATCATGAAATCAATGACAAATGGGCTGTTATGGCCGAATATCAACGTGTATTCTGGAACTCTTTTGATGCTATTGATATCTATGGTGTAGATACTCCTAGTTTAGTATCAAACACTCCTGAAAACTGGGAAGATGCCAACTTTTATGCAATCGGTGCTTCTTACCAAATTGACAATCAATGGAAGCTTCGTTTAGGTTTGGCTTATGATGATTCTGCCGTTAAAGTTGACTATCGTACACCTCGTGTACCTGATTCAAGACGTATTTGGTACTCAACAGGTCTTGAATACAAATACAACGACAATTTGACTTTTGATATGGGCTTTACATACATTCAAGCTAAAGAAGCCAGCATTGATATTGCTCCAAGAGGAACTTCTGCCGGTGTAAAAGCTGATTATGAAAACTCGGTTAAGATGTGGGGCTTGTCTGTAAATTACAAGTTCTAATTAGAACAACCATTATAAAAAAACCTCCGAAATTTCGGAGGTTTTTTTTAATCTTATATCAGCTATTCAATACAACAATCAACGGCTTTTTTCACAAAAGCTTTCATTTTTGCCAAAGTACCGCCCTCTTCTTTTACTTCTTTCTTCTTAACCGGTGCTTTATTTTCTTCTAATTTTTCCGATATTTTTTTAATATCTTCCAAATTATCTTCCACCCACTTAACATCAGACACATCAAGCATCTTCATATTAAGTCCCCAAAACAGACAATATAAATCATAAGCTTGATTAAACAAATCATAAGCCAAATCTTTGTGCCCTAATGATTGCTGTTTTGTACCGACTTCCATCAAACGCATAGAAGATGACAACAAGTGTTTCGAAATACACCAAACTTCCCCCTCATATTCAGGGATAACACGTTGCATAAGATTTTTTCTAAGTTCTCTGACACCTTCAACCAAATCATAAAAAGAATTTTTGCCTGTCTTTGCACCTGAAAAAACCAAATGTTCTTCAATTGAAATAAGATTCATAATTGCAATAGTCAAGTCCTGATCAGATGACAAATCTTTCGGATTAACCTTTTTTGCTTGATCGACTCTTTCAACAAATTCTTTCACATCTTTTGCTTTTTTCATCTATTTATCTCCCGAAAATTCATACAAACCCGAAGCATCCAATAAATCAGCCTTTACCGGCAAAGCTTCGCCTAACGGATAATAATTAAAATAAACACTCAATAAGGCAAGAGCCAACACCGGCAACACCACTTTTTCGAACGGAAAATGCGCATGACCGCCGTTTCTGGCTTTCATCCATTGATAAAATTTTGATACATAAATAAAAGTCAAAGCACCCAAAATCGTGCTAAATAACAGCGGATCCATATAAAACACACCGATTATTTTGGGAGCATATGGCATTTCAACATACATAAATCCGATTGAGGCCACTGATATAACCATCAATAACAAATTTCGACCGGCAAAATTCCAATTTTTCTTTTCAAACCAAAGTATCAACCAATAACCTAATAATGCCAACATTGCACCGGCCCAAACACCGACAACGGCATCATCAACGCCATATCTTCTGGCTACTTCCAACGAAGCACCAACCGCAACCGTACAAACTGCACAAGCCGGATTTGCCCATACTTTTGTTGTATATAAAATAACAATCAATAAAGACAATATACCAATCATAATTTTATCCCTTTATTTAAATATACCTGTTAAAATTTGTAACA
Source organism: Alphaproteobacteria bacterium (assembly GCA_017501665.1). Classification (GTDB taxonomy): domain Bacteria; phylum Pseudomonadota; class Alphaproteobacteria; order RF32; family CAG-239; genus CAZU01. Next base: position 166,529 of record JAFVWM010000036.1, read on the forward strand.
CATAATTATTAAAAAAGCATTATTCATCTTTTGGTTCTACCAATCCGCCGGATACAATAAACTTAATTGCTTCTTCCACACTCATATCCATTTCGATAACATCTTTTTTAGGTACAAAAATCAAAAAACCTGATGTCGGGTTAGGTGTAGTAGGAATAAAAACATTAATCATTTCATCAGGCAATTTTTCTTCTATCTCGCCTTGAAGGTCTGCACTTACAAGTCCCAAAATCCAAATTCCTTTTCTGGGATATTCCAACATAACCACCTTTTTAAATGCTTGAGTTTTACTTGAAAATACTGTTTCAAATATTTGTTTTAGCAGTGAATATATTGATGAAATAAGAGGCATCTTTGCCACAAACCATTCCCCGAGACGAATAAAAAATCTTCCCAAAAAACCGGCAGCAAACATACCGACCAACATTAAAAATCCGATTAAAATTATCAAACCGAAGCCGGGAATTGTCATCGGCATATAGTTTGCAAAATTATACTGCGGAGGTAAAATTTTATTTACAAAAACATCAACCCACAAAATAAACTTATAAGCCAAATAAAATGTTATTGCCACCGGAGCCGTTACTAAAATACCGGTAAACAAATAAGCTCTAAGTTTTGCCCCAAGCTTCATAAAAACCTTATTTTCAATTTTTTTCTTCTTTATATTTTTTATATTTTTTGCACGTTTTTTCATTTCTTTCTTATTCATCATTTGCCTTTCTGATATCTTCAATTATAAATTGTACATCATTGCGTCCGTTCCATTTATCATGGCGCAGCACACCGACAACATCAAAATAATCTTTTTTTACATTAAGCATAGTGTATCCTATTTGATTATCTCCTGCTCTAAAAGCCACAGCTTTCACATTTCCACCGTTTTGTGACGTCAAAACACATCTTATATGCCCTGTTCCAAATAAAACAGGCTTAATAATATTAACCCTTTTCAACATTAACTTAGGTTCATTATTTCCGGCTCCGTACGGCTCTAATTTTTCTAAATAATCAGCCAATTCCACATTAGCTCCCCCTACATCCAAAACGGAATCAATTTCTAAAATCGGCGTAACTTTTTCATTACCGGTTTTACTTAAAACATATTCACCGACAAACTTCTTAAACTCATCTATTTTACTTTCTTCCAAAGAAAAACCTGCCGCCATAACATGACCTCCGCCTTTGGTCAAAATTCCCTTTTCTTTGGCAGCAATAATTAAAGCCCCCAAATCGATTTGCGGAATAGATCTTGCCGAACCTTTAACTTCATCAGCTTCAATCGACATCACAAAAGACGGAACATTATATCTTTCTTTTAACCGCCCTGCCACAATACCGATAACGCCTTGATGCCAATCACTGCCATACACAAAAGCTATCGGATATTCTTGCGGAGATCCTTCAACTTGTTCTATCGCCGAAAGCAAAACATGATTTTCGATATCTTTGCGTTCTGCGTTAAACTCGTTTAGTTTGTCAACCAACAGCTGAGCCTGATAATCATTATTACAACACAACAACTGATTTCCCATATCGGCATCTCCGACACGCCCGCACGCATTAATTCTTGGTCCCAAAACATAACCTAAGTGAAAAGCTGTCGGAGTTTCCGACAAATTAGCCTTGTCCATCAAGGTTGTAAGTCCGATATTACCGCGTTGCGCCATAATCTTCAACCCTTGCGCAACATATGCTCTATTAATTCCTTTTAACGGCACTACATCACAAACAGTCCCCAAAGCCACCAAATCAAGCCATTTTTTTAAATCAGGTTCTTTGATTTTGTTGTTGTAAAAACCTTTTTCTCTCAAAGTTCTGTTAACAGCAACCACAGTCATAAAAACAACACCCACCGCTGCCATATATTTTAATGAGGGATAATCATCACTTTCATCAAGTCTCTTAGGATTTACCACTGCATAAATTTTCGGTAATTTAACTTCAGCTTCATGATGATCCAAAACAATTACATCAAAACCTTTTTCAACAGCATATTCTAACGGCTCAAACGCAGATGTCCCGCAATCTAAGGTCAAAAGCAAATCACAACCGCTTAAAGCAAAATTATCAACCGCTTGTTTACTTGGACCATAGCCTTCATCACGGTCTGGAATATGAACATCCGGTTCAACCCCTACAGAACGTAAAAACAATTTCATTACCGATGTCGATGTAGCTCCATCGACATCATAATCACCGATAATGGCTATTTTTTGCTTATTGATAATAGCTTCGGCAATTCGATCAGAAGCTCTTTTCATATCCTTCAACACATAAGGATCAGGCATTAATGTACTAATCTTCGGTAACAAAAAATATTCGACCTCACCAACCTCAATCCCGCGCAAAGCAATAATTTTTGCCATAATATAAGGTAAATTATATCTCTGTGCAATCAATTCTGAAAGCCGAACATTTTCATCGGTAATATGCCATAAATTACCGCCTATGGAAATATTATTTTCTCTTTCCCCGCACATTTCTAATAAGTCAAGTAAATCTCAACACGCCTGTTCAAACGTTCTCCCTCCGGCATAACTTCTTGATATACCGGCATGGTATCAGACAATGCTCGAGATATAATTCTATCAGATTTAACACCATATTTACGTAAAACTTTTACCACATTATCGGCTCTTCTTGCCGAAACATTAAAGTTAGCCAACTTATGGCTGACCGGATCTGTATTTCGTGTACGAGAAGAAGCATATCCGTTAACTGAAACCAAAGCATTATTATCCTTTGCCGTTTTGGCAATATTTTTTAAAGCCGAATAAAATTTATAATCGACAACATCGCTTCCGTTATCAAAATAAATTGTTTCGGCTAAATAATGCATTGTCGGAATATTTACTCTGATATCTTGTTTATCTTCAGCAACCTGTTCAATATATTTTTCTTCCTTAGTTATAACATTTTCAGATGCAATTTCCTTTAATTCGACTTTTTTGGTTTCAGCAATTTTCGAAATCTTTTTTTCTGTTGTATCAGGCAATTCTTTTTCAACAGGGTCAAGTGTTGCTGTCTTAACTTTTATCGTTTTGGCTGGCTCTGCTTTTTCAACCTCATCAGTTTTTTGAACAAAAAGTGTATCATCCGCATTCTCATCATCATAAACGGCATTTTCTTTATCGGCTACTAAAATGCCATCATTACTAACCTTCCTTAATTCCACCTTACCGCCGTCATCAATAATAACATCGGTATTATCGGCAAAATCAGGAAAAACCATGCTGGAACAACCGTTTAACAACAAAACACCTGCAACTATAATCAAAGACTTTCCAAAAGATTTTTGTATTACCATATTATTTTATCCCGTTAAAAAAATAATTCTTAAGAGAAGATATTACACTTATTAAATTTTAACAAGCTTAAAAACTGACTTTTTAGCAAATAATTAAATAAAGTGATTATCTTGCAATATTTGTTTGTAATTATCATACGTTACACTATAATGAAAAAAAATAACTTTGTAAAAACATTCGGATTTTTTTAATGACATACAAAAAAAACAACTCTAACATAAATATTGCATATTGGTTTTATCGCAAAACCGACAAGCTTAAAACAAAACTCAGCGAAACAAAAATTCAATATTTATTGTTATTATCTCAAATGCATTATACAATAAAATATAAAAATCTTCTAATGCCGTCTCTTTTTGTATATTCAAACTCAGAAATTTATGATCCTACGGTTCGCACCATAATGAACTACGGATTTCCTTTAATGCCGATTCCAGAGTTTGAAACTGAAGTTACTGATTTTTTGGATCTTATATGGCAAAAATATGCCCCGTTTTCTGATGAAAAATTACAAGAGTTTGTACATTCCCTCAACTGCTTCAAAAATATATACAATGAGAATGACAACATAATTATAAATCCGCTTAATCTTATCGATTCTTTTGCTACATCCATAAGAAATAAAAAAAATGAAAACAAATCAAAAATTATGATATCTCAAAACGGCCCTGTCAAAGTATCGGCATGGACACCTCGTAAATTAAAAAAATAATATAACCTAAGGAGAACAACATTTCATGCGTAAAATATCATATACTCTGCTAGCGACAATACTTTTATTTGCCTGTGGTGAAGCACCTGAACAACAACCGACAACTCCTCTGACTGTCACCACATCAACAAATGGTGAGGTTCGTTTCAATGTTGAAGTAGCTCAAACTCCTAAAGAACTACAATACGGTCTTATGTTTAGAACAGAAATGCCTTCTAATAATGGTATGATATTTATCTTTGACCCTGTTCGTCCTGTTCAAATGTGGATGAAAAATACCAAACTTCCTTTAGATATGCTTTTTGTTGCCGCTAATGGTCAAATTATCATGATTAAAGAAAAAGCAACCCCTATGTCCGAAAATCGCATAACCTGTAAAAGTCCGGTTCGTGCTGTAATTGAGCTTAATGCCGGACAAGTAAATCGTCACAAAATTCAAGTAGGCGATTTTGTAAAACATACGACATTTGACAAGTTAACAACCCTCAGCGATACCCTCATACCTGACAAAGCTCCTGAAGCATTAACAAAAGGTCAAAATTCTGCTACTGACGGACCAGCTATTTCCAAAGGACCAAAAGTTATTGGCAACCCTAACGGACCGGTTATTCCCCAAAGGCCAAAAGCCATTGACAATCAAGCCGAATCACCGGCAGTAGTTCCTGTCGCTCCACCGATGTAATAAAAAAAGCCTCGATAAAAATCGAGGCTTTTTTTAATCTAAAATATCATCTCCTGAGTAATAACAATAAAGAGTTATTCCTCGCTCGGCGCTATGCAAAAATAATGTCATCGCTTGAGTGAGCTTGCGAACGAGGTTAGCGATCTTCAAATTAGGTTTAAAAACAAAGAATCCCCACGGACCTCACTTCGTTCTAAGCGATGACTTTTATAAAAAAAGCACTCAACTGAGTGCTTTTTTTATTTACTTATACGAGTTTTTCCCAAAAAACTTAGATAATGAGTCTAATAATAAGAATTAAGAAATTTTAGTTAAGCGAGCGTACAAAGAAGTACGTGACCGAACAAAATATTTGCTAATTCTGTATTAATAGACCATTAGATAAGTTTTTTATTTTGTAAGATTAACCGTATCTTGTGCAATCATCAACTCTTCATCTGTCGGAATGACAAAAGCCTTAACCTTAGAATCAGAAGTTGAAATTTCTTCAATGTTACCGCGACGATTATTTGCATCATCATTAACCGAAATTCCCAAATAGCTTAATCTTTCCAAAATAAGCTTTCTGATAATCGGTGAGTTTTCACCGATACCGGCCGTAAATACAATTGCATCAACACCACCTAATGCAGCAATATAACTACCTATAAATTTAACAATGGTATACACATAAGTTTTCATACCTGTAACAGCTTTTTCTTCGCCGTTCAAATATGCTGCTTCGACATCACGCATATCGGAAAAACCGGTCAAACCGAGCATTCCGCTTTGTTTGTTCAAAAGGTTATTAGCCTCATCGACACTCAAGCCTTGTTCTTTCATAATATGAAGCGGAATATACGGATCGATATCACCCGAACGAGTACCCATGATGATTCCGGCCAATGGGGTAAATCCCATTGATGTATCTATACATTTTCCGTCTTTAATAGCTGATAACGAAGCGCCATTACCCAAATGGCAAACAATAACTTTTTTATTTTCACCCAAAATTTTTGCAACTTCTTGAGCTATATATCTGTGTGAAGTTCCATGCATACCATAGCGTCGTATTTGATGTTTGGTATATTGTTCCAACGGCAAACCGTAAAGAAAAGCCTCTTTAGGCATTGTTTGATGAAAAGCCGTATCAAACACAGCTACTTGAGGCACATCAGGTAAAGCTTTTTGTACTGCTCTGATACCCAAAACACCGGCCGGATTGTGAAGTGGTGCCAAAGATGACAAATCTTCAACTGTTTTAACAACATTTTCGTCAATCACCACCGAATTAGCATAAACTTCACCGCCATGAACAATACGATGACCGACGGCAGTAATTTCATTCAAATCAGTCAAGGCGCCATTCAACAATAAGTTAAACACTTCTTGCAAAGCTTCATTATGTGTCGGCAAAGGATTAACAACTTCTTTTTTAGTACCATCAGCATATTTAATACTGACTTTAGAGCCGTCGATTCCGATTCTCTCAGCCAAACCTTTGGCAACAACATCATACTTATCGCCTTCTACATTAAATAATTGATATTTTAATGAAGAAGAACCCGAATTCAAAACCAAGATTTTTTTCATATCAGTCTATCCTTTAGTTAAAACAAAAAAATTACATCGCTTGAACAGCCGTTAAAGCAACGGTAAAGACGATATCCTCAGCACTGCAACCGCGAGAAAGATCGTTAATCGGAGCTTTCAGTCCTTGCAAAACCGGACCGAAGGCATCATAACCGCCCAACCTTTGTACCAATTTATAAGAAATATTACCGGCATTAAGATCAGGGAATATTAAAACATTTGCCTGACCTTGAAGTTGACTTTGCGGAGCTTTTAAGTTAGCAACTTTTTCCACCAATGCAGCATCAACTTGCAATTCGCCGTCAATAACTGCACCCAAGTGCTTAAATTCATTATCAGCCATTGTTTTAGCCAATTTTGTAGCATTTTGAACTTTTTCAACCATTTCGCTTTTTGCCGAACCATATGTTGAATAAGACAACATTGCAACCTTTGGTCTAATTCCGAACTTAACAGCAGTTTCAGAAGATTGAATTGCAATATTAGCCAACTCTTGTTCTGTCGGATTAGGTGTAATTGCACAATCGGAAAATATAAAAGTTTTATCTTCTTTATTCATAAAGAAAAATGAAGAAACTCCCATATCTTTACGTGATGATTTAATAATTTGCAAAGCCGGACGAACTGTATCAGCTGTTGAATTAACAGCACCAGACACCATACCATCAGCATCTCCTGCTTTCATCATCAATGTTCCGAAATAATTAGCTTTTTTAGCTGTTGCCAAAGCATCTTCTTTGCTGACACCTTTTTCTTTTCTCAATTCATAAAATAAATCGGCATATTTTTGCAAGTTATTTGAAGTAACCGGATTAATAACTTCAATATCATCCGACGAAATGCCTCTTTCTTTCATTTTTGCTTGAATAGCCTCAATATCACCAAGCAAAATAACCTTGGCAATTTTTTCTTTTACAACCACACCGACAGCCTCAATAACTCTATCATCTTCGCCTTCCGGTAAAACGATGGTTTTAAAGCCCTCTTTAGCTTTTTCAATCATATCATCAACAAATTTACTCATATAATTTCCCTTCACAATGCAGATTAAAAAAATAAATTAACTATAATAAACAACTTTATTATATAAAAGTCAAAATATCTTTTGCTTATTTGTATAAAGTGTTATATCTTACATAAGAATTTTTTTATTTTAGGAGTTATTCTCAATGGAACGTACTTTATCTATAATCAAACCTGATGCAACATCCAGAAACATTACCGGAAAAATTAATTCCATGATTGAAAATGCCGGACTTAAAATTGTTGCTCAAAAAATGATTCGTATGTCAAAAGAGCAAGCACAAAATTTTTATATTCAACATCAAGATCGCCCGTTTTATGATAATTTGGTAGAATTTATGACCTCTGCTCCGGTTATTGTGCAAATTCTTGAAGGAGAAGATGCTATTGCTAAATATCGTAAAATTATGGGGGCAACCAATCCTGATATAGCCGAAGAAGGAACTATCAGAAAAACTTTTGCCATATCCATTGATAAAAACTCGGTTCACGGATCTGATTCACCGGAAGCATCCTCTAAAGAAATAAACTTCTTCTTTTCTCAAGTTGAAATTTTTAATTAACATCGGAGTACTTTAAATTGTTAAAATTTTTTACCTGCATAGTTTGTGTATGTTTACTTTTTTCCGGTAACGCTTTTGCCGAAAACGAAAAATATGCCGTAGAAATAAAAGTAGATGTATCTGATGAAAACGCATCCATTGCTCGAGAAAAAGCCATCAACTCCGCAACCAGAGCTGCTGTAAATGCCATTGCCAAAAGACTTTCTACTTCTGACGGTGCTAAAAAAATTGCCGATATGAATGATGCGCAAATAATAAACTTTATCAAAGAAACTTCTGTTATCTCCGAAAAAAATTCTGACGTTCGTTATATAGCCGAACTAAAAATTATTGTTAATGAAGAACTCTTAAAAGAATATATGAAAGAGCGTGAAATACCGGTCGTATACCGAAACGCAACATCAGTACTTGTTATCCCCGTATTCCGAGAGTTTTCCGATGATACTCCGATTCTTTGGGAAGAAAATAATTTATGGAAACAAGCTTGGGATACTTCAACAAATAACTCGGCAATAAAAATTTTATCAATTTCACATAATCCGAATTATCAATCTTTAATAGATGCCAAACAAGCATCAAATGCTGATTATTATGCCCTCGAAGCATTGTCCGAAGCTTCAGGAATAAAAGATATTTACATACTTGAAGCATCTTATAAAGGTATTGAAGGCCTCAATATTATGGTTACCTCAATTTCAGGCGATAAATTTGAATTTGAAGTTCAAGGTACAAAATCATCAAGTGACGAACTTTTCAAAAAAGCAGTTCAACAATCAAAAACAGAAATTGAACGACACATGTTATTAAAAACTTCTCAATATCAAGAAAAACTAAATGAAGTTGTCATCTTATATCATTATCCGAGTTTAAAATATTGGATTTCTGCTGAACAAAAGATTAAAAACATCACCAGCATTTCAAACATTCAAGTTCAAGCAATGGCTCCCGGTAAAGCTCAATTTAAAATTTCATTCTCCGGAAGTCCAAAAGTATTAAAAGAACAATTCAAAGCTATCGGATATAATCTTGAAAACGCCGATACACACATGATACTACACGATATAAAGGAATAATTATTTATGACAAAAAACGAAAACAAAAATTGGATTTTTTGGATTACACTTTTAGTAATATTTACTTTATTAGTATATATTTTACGTTCGGTATTATTACCGTTTGTAGTCGGAATAGTTATCGGTTATTTATTAGATCCGTTGGCTACACGTTTAGAAAAGTTAAAAATTAACAGAACCATAGCAACTTGTTTGGTGTTATTGTCGTTTGCTATCATTTTAATACCGACAATTATCGCTCTGTTCGGTATGATCGATGAACAACTTGCATTATTCATTTCTGCTGTTCCCAAATATATGGAAGCTCTTTCGCAAAAAATCGAACCGATTATTGCTAATATTCAAGATAATTTCCCTAATTTTAATCAAGAAAAATTCCGCGAGTATTTGCGCGGTAATATGTCAAACGGATTAAAACTTATCGGAAGTCTTTTACGCAAACTTATTTCCGGAAGTTATGCCGTATTTAACATTTTGTCTTTGGTTTTAATTACTCCGATAGTTACATTTTATATGTTACGTGACTGGAATAACTTTACCAAAAAAGTAGACAGCCTGTTACCCAAAGCATATAAAAAAGAAATCCGCACCCAAGCCAAAGAAATTGATAAGATTATTTCTTCATTTATACGAGGACAATTATCGGTTTGTGTACTTTTGGGAACATTTTACGCCGTAGGTCTGTCATTTGTAGGATTAGATCTCGGAATGTTGGTCGGATTCATTGCCGGTATTATCTCGTTTATACCTTATGTCGGTTCCATTGTCGGATTTATAACTGCCATGGGTATTGCATTTGCTCAATTCAGTGATTGGGTACATATTGCTCAAGTTATTGGCGTATTTGCTGTCGGTCAATTCTTAGAAGGTAATTTTTTAACACCGAAATTAGTCGGAGATTCAATCGGACTTCATCCTGTATGGGTAATGTTTGCTTTGCTTGCCGGCGGTGTATTATTAGGATTTTTAGGTTTAATGATGGCGGTACCTTTGGCTGCGGTAATCGGTGTTTTAACCCGCTTTGCCATCACCAAATATAAGCAAAGCTCCCTTTATAAAGGATAACACAAAAAACATTTGCTATATTGAACTGTCCCAAAAATCAGACTGAATTTTTTTATCGATCACGACTCACAAAATGTTGTTGAACGTGATTTGTTTTCTCTTTAGATTGTTGAGCATCTCTAATAAGCGTGTTAACATCTAAAACAACACCTGTTCTAGACTCTCCTTTACCGTTTTTATATGACTTAACTTTATTTTGTATACTTGAAAAACCTAACAACAATGGTTCGTTTGTGTCTTTATCAATATCATAACATAACATTGCATGTCGTGGTGAACCATCAGAAGATGTCAAAAAAACAATATCTCCTCGTTTCATTTTAATATCTTCCACATTTCCTGTTTCAGAACTTTTCATATATTTATTTAATTTTTGTGTTATAGCTTTCGGATGAGCAACATCTTCAACATCATCCAATTTTCCAAATATATCTAAACCATATTTTTCTTGCAATTTATATAAGGAAACCGTCAATGACTTAGTACAACAACCTTTGTCCAATTCCTCATCAAAAACCATAATTTCATCATTTGATTTATTTGCATTAAATTCTTGTTGCACTATACGTCTATTTTCAAACTCAGCTTCTTTACCGGATAGAACCCACGAACAATAGTCTTTTTCATACCCTTTTTCTTTTATTTCAGATAAATTATTTTTATATACATCTCTTAAACTATCATTTAATCGAATTTCAATAATATTCATTTTCAATTTTTTTGCATTGTCAGATAGAGTATTGCTACTCTGAACATAGTTTTTTTCATCCATATAACATTGCATTATATTTTTAACTTCTTGCTTATCACCAAAATGTAATTGCACAATTGTAACGGGAAGTTGTTTTTCAAAGAGTTCAAAATCATTTGCCGAATTTCGTTCATCATCACCAAAACCTCTATATACCCTATCTTCTTCCATAACTTTCTTTAACTGAGATTTTACTTCATCCAACGGCAACCTCTTATATTTTTCAAGCAACACATTTCTATATGCTAACATACTGTCATTACGAGTAATAACATCTTGTACATATTCATCAATCAAATTTGTTGTTTCTATGTTTTCTTGCATATAAAATCTCCATAATATACTTCATATTATACCATAAAATCAGAACAAAAGCAATAGATAACCTCGCGTAAACATAATCCTTTTATTTAACAAACATTATGGTATGACTACGCTCATTGGCGTGAATACGATGCTGTTTTACAACATCTTATTATTCATCCACCAATAAAGTAGATAATTTCTACAAGATCACAAAAAAAAGCTCTTGTCTTTCGACAAAAGCCTTTTTTTTGAAATTCAAATACTAAAAAAACCGATTAGTTATTTTCATAAGCTTTAGCTTGTTTTTTAGCATCATCTTCTGTTCTGGCAACGTTAACCAAAATTGTTTGGCTAACTTCAGGATGCAAGTTTAATTTAACTTGGTAAATTCCCAAATCCTTGATTGCCTTATCCAAATAAACTTGGCGGCGTTCAATAGAAAAACCTGCATCTTTAACAGCAGCGGCAATGTCACGAATAGTAACAGAACCATACAACTGACCTGTTTCAGCAGCTTGTCGAATCAAAACTGTTGAATAACCTTTCAAAGACTCAGCCAATTTTGAAGCTTCATCAAACAACTGTTTGTTGTGAGCTTCCAACTCAGCTTTTTGTTTTTCATAAACAGCCAAGTTTGCTTCAGTAGCGCGCAAAGCCTTACCTTGAGGTAACAAATAGTTACGGGCATAACCGTTCTTCACGTTTACTTTTTCACCCATTTTACCGAGTCTTTCAATGTGTTCAAGCAAGATAACTTCCATATCCGTTCTCCTTAAACTTACATTGCAACATACGGCAACAAACCGAGATAGCGAGCTCTTTTAATAGCTTTCGCCAATTCTCTTTGTTTTTTAGCCGAAACTGAAGTGATACGACTTGGGATGATTTTGCCTTTTTCGGAAATATAACGAGAAAGCAATTTTACATCTTTATAATCGATTTTAAGACCGTCTTCGCCGGAAAACGGACAGCTTTTTTTTCTTCTAAAGAATACTTGTTTAGCCATTATCGTTCTCCTTATTCTTCAACAACAGAATCTACACCGTCACTATCAGAAGAAACTTCAGAAAAATCTTCAACTCTGACAGTCATATAACGGATAATATCTTCGTTAACGCGCATAACACGCTCATATTCCGCAACAGCACTTGCCGGAGCAGAAATATTCATAAGAACGTAGTGACCTTTACGGTTTTTCTTAATGCGATAAGCAAGGTTTTTCAAGCCCCAGTTATCAACGCGAACAACTTCACCACCTTGAGCCGAAATAACATTTTTCAATTCGTCAACCAAAGTGTTAACTTGTGAAGCGCCCAAATCTTGACGTGCAATCAACACGCTTTCATATTTATTCATATTAAATTTAACTCCTTATGGATTCTCAACAACATGACCAAAACAGCGGATTTATTTTTATATGTCGATCCGAAAAAACTCAGAATCTACACGCGCCATCCGTTATTTTGGCCGCCTTTTGTATAGCCCCGATTATAATTAACCGAAGCAAGGACAAAACGCTTTATATCACAAAATCTTTATTTTGCAAGCTTTTTATATATATTTTTTAATGAAGATTTAATCTTTTTTTGATAAACGAAATATAAGTTGTTTTTTTAAGTTTAAGGAAAAAAGCATGACCTTAACCAAATTTGTCAGTGTTTGCTCAATCATTGTATTTTTTTACATAATGCTTATGGGAATATCCAAGGCCTCAAATAACTACTATATCGGTCTGCAAAATTTACGCTCTCGTACTGTTGTTTACTGTTACGATAATGAACAAACAACAGCCGAGCAATGTGCTTCATACTATGAAACACAAGGCTATACACGTTTTCGCGACATTCCCTCTCGCACGGCAAAATATGATTTCTTGACTGTCGACACCTACCCGACACGACGTTGGAGGAATGGAGAATTATCTCCTCGTTGGTAAGGATTATTCAATTATGATAACCCATATAAACACCCTCACATTTAATGGCATTGAAGTTAAAAAAGTCGATCTTCAGGCTCAAATATCATCAGGTTTGCCCAATTTTATAATTGTCGGTTTACCTGACAAATCTATTGCCGAAAGTAAAGAACGTATTCGCTCGGCAATTCAATCTATCGGACTTCAGCTCCCGCCAAAGCGCATTATCATAAACTTATCGCCTGCTGATTTAATGAAAGAAGGATCACATTTTGACTTACCGATTGCTTTAGCTATATTGGCTGTAATGGGAATCGTTCCCAAAGACAAAATAAAATCATATATGGTAATGGGCGAGCTTGGACTTGACGGAGCAATTTTACCCGTAAACGGAGTTTTACCGGCATCCGTTCAAGCAAAAAATGACAATCTCGGAATTATATGTCCTCAAAATTGCGGATCGGAAGCAGCTTGGGCAAAAGTTGATAATATTATCGCAGCTCCTAATCTGCTCAGCCTGATAAATCACTTAAAAGAATCCGAGCTTTTACCATATCCTCAACCGACAGAATATATATCTCAAATATCTTCTTTGGATATGTCCGAAGTCAAAGGTCAAGAGACAGCCAAGCGAGCTTTAGAAGTTGCAGCTGCCGGCGGGCACAATCTTTTAATGGTCGGTCCTCCCGGTTCGGGAAAATCAATGTTAGCCTCGCGCTTAACAACGATTCTTCCGCCAATGACAATTGATGAAGCTATTGAAACATCAATGATAAAATCAATTGCCGGTCAAATAAATGAAAACGGCATTTGCTTTTCCCGCCCTTTTCAAGCACCACATCACAGTGCTTCAACACCAGCCTTGGTTGGTGGTGGTCGCAAGGGAACTCCGGGAGAAATTTCACTTGCACATAACGGGGTATTATTTTTAGATGAATTGCCTGAATTTAATCGAACAACCTTAGAAGCTTTGCGCCAACCATTAGAAAATGGTGAAATTCAAATTTCCAGAGTAAATGCACACACTACATTTCCGGCAAATTTTCAGCTTATTGCCGCTATGAATCCGTGCCGTTGCGGTCATTTAGGACAAAAAGATAAAGAATGCACCCGAGCTCCTATCTGTGCTCAAGAATATATGTCAAAAATATCAGGTCCTCTATTAGATAGAATTGACATCAAAATCGAAGTTCCTCAAGTATCTCCTTGGGAACTTTCCGAAGTAAAAAAAGGCGAATCCTCAAAAGTTATCCAAAGCCGAGTTATAAAAGCACGCGAACTTCAAATAAACAGATTACGTCAATTAAATATCACCGACATAAACACAAACTCTCAACTTAAAGGTAAGATTTTAGAGGAAATTTGTATTATGGACAACGAGGCCGAAAAGCTCTTAATTACCTTTGCAGAAAAAAATTTAATGTCCGCCAGAGCCTATCATCGCACTTTGCGGTTAGCAAGAACAATTGCAGACTTGCAAAATGAATCAAAAATACTTAAACTGCACATAGCCGAGGCTTTGTCCTATCGCCAAAGCAGATATTTTTGATTTGTTTATTGGAGTTTATAAAAAAATGCGTAAAAACATAGGCTTATCTTTATTATCATCTGTATTGTTGTTATCTGCATGCAAAGTTGAAAGCCCTGAATTAATTCCTTGTATGTGCAATCCCAATGCCGATTCGACACTGGGAATCTTTGATTGTATGTGTGAACCGGCTAAAAAGAAACCGGTACGAAAAATTTCATACCTTCAGGACAACCAAAAAATTAACTATCAATCTTTAATTATTTCCGATGAACAATATGATGCTTACTCTATTTTACATAACTCCAGAGACACCTATGCTCCGATAAAACTTGAAAATGTAGATTTTCGCATTAAAAAGAATAAAAAATACGACGAATACAATACAAAACTCGGTGATTATCGTTTCCGCATTTTCGGTTGTCGTCGCGAAACCAAAAACGCCTTTTTGAATCAAGGTCGTTCTATGCAAAAAGATATGCATTTCTTCGACGTATTTTATGAGACCTTAAACGATTACTATCCCGTTGTTGTTGAACCCTCAAACGTGTATTACCCCGATTCAGACAAAATTAAACAGCACGAATATGTCATAACTGCTGAAATTACCGATTATTTTATGAATATATGCGATGAATTTGATTGGCAAGCTTCCAAAAACAAAAGACTTCGCAACGGGACTTCGGAAATGACTGTCGTTTGGCGCATTATGAATTTGGCTAAAGATGAAGTATATTGCAAAGGTACAACAACCGGCTATGGTCAAATAATGGAGGGAGAACCAAATGGCGAAACCTTGCTCGCAGAACGAGCTTTTGAAGATGCTTTAATTAAGTTCCCTGAAATAAGTTGTGTAAACCAAACCTTATCGCAACGTCTATGTGCTGAAGATATGGAAATACAGCTCGCTAAATTGTATATGAGTGAAAATTGTGAAGACTGCTTTGCCGCTGAATATGCCGAAGAGTTAAAAACTATTGAATTGCTGCAAGAATGTGATGAGCTGAAACCAGCCGAAAAAGTAGTTGTACAAACAACTCCTGTTTCATGCAACGGAAGTGCCTGCTCTTCCATCATAGCTTTAACCGAAGGAGGAACTTCAAGCTCTAGCTCTAATTCGGATTTAGTTGATGCAATATCGGAGATGGTTGGAAACAAAAAAAATACCACCATTACTGTTGCCGACGAGTGTCAAACAGCCGAAATAGTTGAAGAATGTAGTGAACATGGCAATTGTCACACAATTATTGAACCAGAGGTAAATATTAACTTAGCTGATGATATCTTTGTTGATATTCCGCTTGAAATTGATACAGTTGAAGCTATTGACATTATTGAAGACGGCGGAACGACATCTCAAAGCAACGTTATTGAAGAAAATGTTACCCCGCTTCCGACACAAAATATTGAAATAGACACCGTTGGCGAAAATAACTATGCCAATGTTAGTAACTCTTTCTGCATTGTTAACAATCCGCCTTTTGAAAGTTTGGATCCATACAATTTATACAAATTGCGTGCATCTGTTGTATCGGTCGAAAACTCAAAGGGTCAGAAAGGAGCCGGTTTGCTTATCGCCGACAATATGGTTTTGACATCAGCTGACCTTATTACCAAAGAAAACAACAAATATAATTTAGAAACCCTGCACGGCAAACGCTACAACGCTTCAGCCTTCAGAGTTAACCCCAACAAAAATGTAGCTGCTTTAATATTAGATAAAAAAGCTGAATATCAACCCTTACCTATGTCATTAAAACTACCCGAAGTAAACAAAGACATTCTTTTAACCTTAGGTATGCTCAACTTTGATGAAAACGGAGAAAACTATATTGATAATGAAGGTCGCGTTGTCGGATATCGTTGGTCAGATGATAAAGGGGCTGAAATTATTGTTGATACCTTTGTACAAACTGCAACCTTGGGTGGCGCATTGATTGACCAAAGGGGAAATATTATCGGTATTTCACACAAAGTTAAAAAAGATGATAACTCACCCGACTTATTTATTCCTATAGAAACAGCTCTTAAATCCGTAGGTCTTGATATTTGCGGTCAGAAATCCCGTATTGGTGAAAAACCGAAGGCAGTTCGTGTCTATACTCCGATTGCCGATGCAATAGACAACTCTAAAAAAGATAAATCACCAAAACCGATAACAAGTAAAGAACGCAAATAACTAAAAAACCTCCCTGATAAAAAAATCAGGGAGTTTTTTTTATTTTTAAATTACTATTGCAAGATAAAGTTTTTTTCCCTACATATATATCAATCGAAAAACTTTTTAAGGATATAAGTTAATGACTACAATCTTATGTATCAGAAAAAATAATAAGGTTGTTATGGCCGGTGACGGTCAGGCAACCCTTGGCGAAGCCATTGTTTTCAAATCACACTCAATCAAAGTACGCCGTATCGGTAATGGCAAAATCATTGCCGGATTTGCCGGTGCCGCTGCCGATGGTATAACCTTGATTGAGAGATTGGAAGCAAAATTAGAAAAGCATGCCAATCAATTAAAACGTGCCGCTGTCGAGTTGGCAAAAGATTGGCGCATGGATAAGTATCTTCGCCAACTGCAAGCATTTATGATTGTAGCCGATAAAGACACTTCTTTGGTAATATCAGGCACCGGAGAAGTTATGGAACCTGACGATGGCATTATCGGTATCGGCTCAGGCGGAAACTATGCTATGTCAGCCGCCAAAGCCTTATATGATATTGAAGGATTATCTTTGGAAGATATTGCCCAAAAAGCTATGAAAATTGCCGGCGATATTGATATATATACCAATCACAACGTAATTATGGAAAGTATCGAAAATGACTAACTTCAGCCCCAGAGAAATTGTTTCGGAATTAGATAAATTTATTATCGGCCAACAAGATGCCAAAAAAGCCGTTGCCGTTGCACTTCGTAATCGCTGGCGCCGCATGCAATTGCCTGATAAATTAAAAGATGAAATCGTACCGAAAAATATTTTAATGATCGGTCCCACCGGCGTAGGTAAAACTGAAATTTCTCGCCGTTTGGCCAAACTTGCCAAAGCACCTTTTATCAAAGTTGAAGCCACTAAATTTACCGAAATCGGCTATGTCGGACGCGATGTCGAAAGTATCATCAGAGATTTGGTAGAAATATCTATCAACCAAACTCGCAAAACATTGCGTAAAAGTGTTTGCGCAAAAGCCGAATCATTTGCCGAAAAACGCATAATCGAAGCTTTAGTCGGTGCAAGCGCAAGCGAAGATACCAAAACCAAATTTTTGAATATGCTCAGAAATCACGAATTAGATGAAAGAGAAGTTGAAATATCTCTTTTAGATAATTCCAATTCATCAATGCCTACTATTGATATTCCCGGAATGCCCGGTGCCTCTATGGGAATGATAAGTCTTGGCGATTTATTGGGGGGAAACCCGCAAAAATACAAAACTCGTAAATTAAAAGTTGAAGAAGCTTTCAAAATTTTGATTGATGAAGAATGCGATAAAATATTAGATAATGACACTATCGTTGATACCGCCATCAAATCAGTTGAAAACGATGGCATTGTCTTTATTGACGAGATAGATAAAATCACCGGAAAATCTGAAGGAACTCGCGGCGATGTATCACGTGAAGGAGTACAACGCGATTTATTACCATTGATCGAAGGAACAACCGTAACCACTAAATACGGCATGGTAAAAACCGACCACATTTTATTCATTTGCTCTGGAGCATTCCATTTGGCTAAACCGTCCGATATGTTACCTGAACTTCAAGGTCGCTTACCGATTCGTGTCGAACTTCAAGCCCTTACTCACAATGATTTTGTGCGTATTTTGACCGAACCCGAAGCTAACCTTATCGAGCAATATATAGCTCTTTTGGGGACTGAAAATTTCACCTTAAAATTCGCTCCCGAAGCCATTGAAAAAATTGCCGATATTGCTGTTGCCATTAACGAAAATGTTGAAAACATAGGTGCTCGTCGTCTTCATACGGTTTTGGAAATATTGCTTGAAGACATAAGCTTTTCGGCTTCAGACAAAGACGGTCAGGAATTTAATGTTACAGCAGAATTTGTTGAAGAAAAATTGAGTAAATATACCGTAAAATCCGACCTGTCTAAATTTATATTATAGGACTGTAATGGGAAAAGAACTAAGCATATATTTTCATTGGCCTTTTTGCAAAAGCAAATGCCCTTATTGCGACTTCTTTTCCCAAGTTAAACACAATACCAATCAAGATGAAATCATAAACGGATATATCGAGCAACTGAATAAATACAAAGAAATGTTGCCCGATAAAAATATCATCTCCGTTTTTTTCGGTGGCGGCACACCTTCGCTTATTACCCCACAAAATATTTCACGATTGATTGATAAAATAAGCGAACTTTGGACAGTTTCTTCAAATTGTGAAATATCTTTAGAGGCCAATCCAAATACTCAAACTCCGACATTATTTCAAGATTTAAAAAATGCCGGTATCAATCGCTTATCCTTAGGTGTACAATCTTTTGATGATAATTACCTAAAATTTTTAGGTAGAACCCATTCTTCAAAACAAGCTTTATCATCTATTGAAGAAGTCATCAAAAATTTTGATAATCACTCTATCGATTTAATGTACGCCCTACCCGATCAGTCTAAACAAAATTGGCTAACACAACTATCCTTAACCGCTAATTTCGGATTAAAGCATATTTCTTTATATCAGTTGATGATTGAAGAAAATACTGTCTTTTATAAAAAAGGAATTAAACCGTTAAATGAAGAAAAAGCCAACGAATTGTATCTATTGACTGAAGATTATCTGGAATCTAAAAGCTATCACAAATATGAAGTTTCCAATTATTCCTTACCCGATTTTCAATCCATACACAACAAAGCTTATTGGCTTGGAAAAGATTATATCGGCATCGGCAAATCGGCACATGGACGCTTAAAAATAAACAATAAACACTATGCCATGACTGACCCGATAAATATGGAAGAACTTTCAAATGAAGAACGTGCCGAAGAATTGATAATCATGAATCTTCGCTTAACCGAAGGTATTAACAAACAAAATTTTTATCAAATCTGCGGAATAAATATTGATGATTTTATAAATAAAGATTTTGCAAATGAGGCTGTAAATAAAGGTCTTTTAATCAACAACAACGCCTTTCTTAAAGCTACACTCAAAGGTTTTGTACTTCTCGATTATCTTATCTTAGGACTTTGTTCTTAGTCATTTATATTAAAATTATTTACCAACAACATCATAATCAAAAACAAAAAAAACAACATAGCAAAACCGGCTTTTTCCGAAATAGAAGATGCTTTTTTATTTCCTTCCAATAAATACACAAATATCGGAGCTGTCAAAAGCAATGTTACCACATATCCCGGATTCGGTGCCAATCTCATAGCCATGGTTTTGGCTGCAATTAAACTGGCCGAAAAAGATACAATATAAATTCCAACTTCTACAACCTCACGATTAAAAATCATCTTTCTTATAAGCGCAAAATTAGCATGTTTATTTTTTATCAGTAATATATAATTATATATACCTGAAATAAAAGTTGAAACTACCAGATAATACAAAATGTTAGCCCAAACATCTTGCCCCATGGTTGCAATTTCTTTAGTTGCCACACTCATACCGGCAAGTGATAATACCGCCGGCATCATATACCAAAAAGCATTTTGCGTAATTTTACTTTTAAGCATATACCAGTAACAAACACAAAACCCGAACATTGTTAAAATAAGTGTAATAAACACATTTTCTTCTTTTACCAACTCTAAAAACAATTCCGGTGTGATTGCCCACCAAATCAAAGTCGTTACCAATACACTTAGCACCAATAATTTAGAAGTAACCGACGCTCCGTATCTGGCCGAAGCAAAAAATATGTGTGAATCATATATTCCGATGAGCAAACCTTGAATAATAAGAAGAATCCAATTCCTCATATCTGTTTGTAAAGGTACTAAAAACAAAAACGGTAAAAATAACAGTGATATACCAAATCCTCTCCAAACCCCCAAAACATAGCCGTTAAACTTATGTCGCTGATTTACCAAGGTATACAAAGCCATAAAAAAACCATATACTAATCCGTTTATAATCCAAAGCATATATTCATCCTCCTTTGTAAGATATATGCTTTAAATAAATAAATTTAAGTTTTAGCTTAAATTATTGACTAAATAAAAAGTATAAATATAATCGCAATACAAAATCTATTATTAACAAATTAAAAAAATAAAAATATGGAAAAAATCCTAATTAATAACCATGCCTATTTTCTGGGCTTTGAGTTATTTCATTACAAAGAAGAATTCGACGTTAAAAAAGTTGAAAACTTTTTATTGGAAAAATGTCGCGGTGATTTGATTGAGTATGTCGGACAAACATTTTTGCGTACTCTTCCCAAATTGGAAGATATTACAATTAGTGTCAAAATCAAAAAAGCATACCAAAATTCAAAATATTGGTTTGTAATTTTTGAACTTAGTCGCTCAATGTATAAGAATTACCGAGGACGCATAGACAACACCTTTGTTTACATACAAGGTAACACTCAAATAGACTCTATTACCGAACGAGGCCAAGGCCTCGCAATAGAGTTGGAAGGTGTAGAAATTTACTCTTGCGAAGAGTAATTTACAGAGTCGTTTATAAAAAACTCCCGATACTTTTCAGTATCCGGAGTTTTTTATTTTTATACCGATTTTTTGTAAAATTCTTTTCTGTCTTTTCTGGACTTTGACCAAAGATTACCCCACCCGTTTATCGGTTGAACTTTGTAAAGAGATTCAAAATTAAAATCACGTGAAAAGAACACTGAAGTGGTTTTGGTATAATTATTCATCGGGCAAAAGCCGTAAAAATCGACCTGTAACAAATTTGCTTTTTTTAATATCTCAACTGCCTTAACATATTCTTGTGATGTGTTAATTCTGTCGCTGTCATCTAGAATAATCATCCCGCCTTCATTCAAGACTTTCACCGCAGACTCGGCACATTGAAAACGGCGCTTTCCGTCAACAATAATCACATCATATTTTATCTCATCTTCAAAGACTGCTTGTTCGTAAATCTCACCTTCATCACGCCATCTGATATCCAAATTCGGCTCATTAAATTCTTTTTTCCATTTATCAAACCAATTCAAATTATCCTCTATTGAGGTAACTTTTTTTGCTCTTTTTGCCCAAAATAACGACGAATATCCGCAACCGAATTCGAAAATTTGTTTATCGGAATAATCAAATTGCGACAAAAATTCAATCGCCGGATATGTGTACCAAGGAATTGGATTGCCGTCCCTATCCAAACAAATTTTCTCGTCAATAGAACGCTCTATACCAAATTCCTCACGCCACATATCAATAAAAATCTTAAACTTTTCGCTATACATAAACATCACCTGCAATAACTTGAAAATATTTATCTCAATTATATATCATAAAAGTATTCAAAAATAAACAGGAGATTTAAATCATGAGTAATTGGATGCGCACTACAGCATTAGTTTTGACCATCATCGGTGGTATTAACTGGGGATTGGTCGGATTGTTCAGTTTTGACTTGGTAGCTTTTATATTCGGTCCTATGTCAATCTTAAGCCGAATTGTTTATACATTGGTTGCCTTATCTGCCATAACACTAGCTTTTGCACCAAGTTGTTCACTAAAAGAATCTGTCCAACACAAAATGAACTAACCTCACAAAAAAAACGGCGGAACAATCATCCGCCGTTTTTTATTCCTCTTCATCAAATTCTAGAACCTTAAGCACCACATCATAATCAAAACCGGCTCTGATTAAAACCCCCATATCTTTATTTCGACGTTCTTTGCGCAATTTTTTATCTTCATAATACGGTCCAATTTTTTTCTTTTTTGCCAATTTTAATGCCGATTCGAAAGGATTATATTCTTGTTCATTCAACAACTTATCAGCCAAATCTTCATCTATACCTTTTTCTTTTAGCTTATTCAAAATATATCTCGGTGATTTTCCTGCCGACAAATATCCTCTAATTCTGATTTCAGCAAAACGTTCATCATCAACATATCCCAATCTTACAAAATCTTTTACTAATTCATCTAACCAACGGTAAGCTTCTTTTTTATCAAACTCTTTATTCCAATAAGCATAATCATCAATTCGGCGTTTTAAGACACTGCGCAAATTATATTCTGAAGTCTCAAAACGTTTTAAATAATACAGCGCAATATTTTTTAATCTTTGCGGAGTTATCTTTTTAAGCTTTTTTTTATTATATTCTTTTTTTGACTCTAACAACACTTGAAAAATCTCACAATATAGATTATAGAATTAAGAAAATTTGTTTTACTATACTAAGGATTTTAGAGAATGCCTAATAAAAATTTTGACAATTGTGTATCTTTCTTTATCGACAACGGTGCTTATCAAGGTCGTTTTATTCGCTTAAATAATGTTTTGGATACCATAATCAACAAACATTCTTATCCGTTACCTGTTTCTGCCGTTGTAGCTGAAACAACTGTTTTAGCAGCCATGCTGGCTTCAACATTGAAATATGATGGTTTGTTTACACTTCAAACACAAAGCAACGGACCTATCCCGATGGTTGTTGTTGATGTAACATCTGACGGCAAGATACGTTCTTGCGCTCGTTTTGATGAAGATCGCTTAAATGCCGGTCAAAAATTGCGCAAGACATTAGGACAAATCGAACCAACTCCTCATCTTTTGGGTGGCGGACATTTGGCATTTACCGTCGATCAAGGTAAAAACACCGATCTTTACCAAGGAGTTGTTGATTTACAAGGCAAAACTTTAGCAGAATGTGCCTTACGCTATTTCAAACAGTCCGAACAAATTGATACTGACCTGAAATTATTCTTGCATGCACCTCAAGGCGAAAGCAAATCTTGGATTGCCGGCGGTATCATGTTGCAAAAAATGCCTACCAAAGGCGGTAATGAAGTTGATAAAGAAACTGCTGAAGAAGCTTGGAATGAAGCTAAAATATTTATGGAAAGCTTATCCGAAGACGAAGTATTTGACGCTAATCTTTTATCAGAAGATATTTTGCATCGTTTGTTCCACGGTAACAATTTGAACATTCAACAAACTAAAGACTATACTTTTTCGTGCCGTTGTTCTCGAGAAAAATTGCTTCAAACCTTAAGTACATTCTCTAATGATGATATTAACGGTATGATTGAGGACGGAAAAATCAGCGCAACCTGTCATTTTTGTTCGGAACAATATTGTTTTGATCCAGCTGAAATAATCAAACAATAAGTTAACCTGATTTTAATTTATTTATATAATACTAAACACAGTTATAACTGAATTATAGCTGTGTTTCTATTTATATAAGGCAAAAAACAATGATTTCTGCAAAAAAATTTTTATCACTTATTGGTATAACTATAACTCTAAGTGCATGCGGTACATTATTTGGAACATCTGAAGATATTTCCGGATATAAAGAACCTCGTTTTCAAAATGAACCTCCGATTGAATTAAACGTAAATAAGATTGACATCATATCAGAATTTACTCCGAGCTTTACCAGACCCAATGTTGAGCATTTGTTCCCGATATCAATCGAAAAAACAGCCGAGTTATGGGGGCAAGATCGCTTAAAAGCTGCTGATTTCTCTTCTTCAAAAATTGCCGAGGTTATTATTAAAGATGCTTCTGTGACCGAAGAAATAGAAGAAAGTTCACAAATCTTCGAACAAGATAAAGTAAAATATTCAGCACGTTTAGTTATATCGGTAAAAATTTCTGATCCCGAATCAATGTCACACGCCTCAACAGATGTAGAAGCATGGAGAACACTTACAATTCCGGCAAACACAGATATTGTAAAAAAAGAAGAATATTGGAATTCTATGGTTGAAAAGTTATTCAATGACTTTAACGAAAGAATGACCAGCGAAATATATCAGAATTTAAATGCCTTTATAAAGAATAAAGACATAGAGCCTACTTACTACTAATTAAGAGTTCGATTCGCAAAATACTTACGTGCCGACAAACTAAACGTCGGCACTTTAATATTGCTTTCAATTCCGTCTGACTTAACCTTGCAAGAACCGTAAAATACAGCATTTTTCGCCTGAAGCGGAGCATAAGAAGTATACTCAAAATATTCTCCGGGTTCTAACTCGGGTAATTCACCCTTAAACCCCATAGAAGAATCATTAAAGCGATTCCCCTTATCATCGGTAATATTCCAATCTTTACCAACTAACTGAATTTTTTTTGAAGTATTATTTTCTATGCACAGATAATATCCCCACATATAGCGATTTTCAGCCTCTTCATCAACTAAAACCGGACCTGCGGAAACTACGATTCCATTCGTTTGTAAACTAACTAAATCGTCAGAAATGCTCACTGTATAAAACCTCAAATTATTAACAAAATATTAACACCATCCTAATCAGTAAGTTTCATAAAACAAGTAAGCTTGATTCTTATCCACATATTTATGCGCAAATTTCTCAAATATAAATAAAGCCTCAAACACAACATTTGAGGCTTTATTTATATTTCAATCAAATTTTATTTAGTTAAAACATCTAATATTTTTTGTGTTGCATCAGCAATTGAAATATTTTCAAATACAGCATATTCATTAGACAATCTGTCCAAAGCTTGTTCATAAATTTGTCTTTCACTGTATGACTGTTCTGCTAAATTTTCATTGCGATGTAAATCACGAATGACTTCGGCAATTGCAACAGGATTTCCGGAATTTATTTTATTTTCATATTCCTGAGCACGTCTTGACCACATAACTTTTTTAACCTTAGCTTTGCCTTTTAAGGTTGTCAAAGCATCATTAATGGTATCGGCATTGGAAATCTTTCTCAGTCCGGCTGTTTCAGCCTTAGCCATGGGAATACGTAAAGTCATTTTATCTTTATCAAAGTTAACAACAATAAGATCAAGCTCGGTTCCTGCAATAGTCTGTTTGGTAACATCAGAAACCTTACCAACTCCATGAGCCGGATAAACAACATATTCACCGGTTGCATATGGATTATGTACAGTAATTTTTTTATTCATAATTTACCTGCCTATTATTTCATTATTATGGTTGTAATTTTCCATTGCGGATGCTAACATATCACAAAATTAGGTTTAAATCTAGTACAAAAAAACATTTTTTTATAAAAAAAAATCGATTATTTTGCACTATTTGTAAAAAAAGTATTATTTGAATCGGTAATTTTATATCCGATTAAACCGAAAAAAAGGATAAATCATGTTTCGTATCAATAAGTTATTTATACTTGTTTTACTTCTCTTAACTACTCCTGCAATAGCGTCGGTTGTTACTGAATATGCCACTAACACATATACAAAAAAGTCCCCTTCCCGTTCCGAAAAAAAATGTATGGATGAAGGATATACAAGCACTTACGAAACATGCCCTAAAATGACGGCACCGACAGATCCTTGCCCTTTTCACAACAGCTATTATAAAAGTTGCTCTCAAGAACAATGGTGTAAAAATAATAACTACTCATTTAAACCCGAAGACTGTCAACTGCCTTCTTATCCGATAAAAATGTGTGATAACAAAACACAAATTTACAGAGCTTGCCGACAAAACATAAAAAAAGCCTGTGAAGACAAAGGTTTTTCACATATGGATAATTGCAAACTTACACCTCAAAAGTGCCCATATAGCGATGACTACGGAATCTGTTGTACTAATTGCGAAGGATTTTCACATGATATAAAAAACATTCCCGCAGGCTACATTGCTGACGGTCCTACTTGTATAAATTGTGATGATATTACAAAAACAAACATTATAGAAAATCCTTGCGAAGGCTTCATAACATGCGATTATGGTCCGGAAAAGACAGAGACGGCATCTTGTCAAAAAGGCTCACAAATACTATATCAAGCATGCAAAACAGCCGAAATGCTGTGCGAGGAAAAGGGATATACTCAAACGTCGTGTTCCATCACCGAGGACAGTGAACTTTGCCCGGAATATAATAATCTGATGAAATGCTCGCTTAACTGTATCAAATTAGCATCCTTAATGTTCCCTGATGCAGACATTATAGATTCCGATATTACCGATCCGAAATTAGATATTACCAAAAACATCCTAAAATCAACTTACGGAAAAATATCCGATTCTTGTATATCAAACAAACGTCCTGAAATCACTCTAAACATTGATAGCAACAGTATGGATATGTATGGCAACATCTTAAACAGAACGATAAGTGACGTAACTTTGGTGTTAAATTTTATTGAGCCCATCGAACTTGACATCAATGGTGAATTTAACGATGTCAGAATAAAGGTAACCGGTAACCAAGCTGAGTGTGCTCTAAAAGGACGCAATATTAATGTATCCGGAACACTTAATATATCCGGTGCTAATAATGTTTGTGCAAATATTACTGTTGCAGAATACGGAAAATTTATAACTTCCGGTAATATTAAAGGAAATATAGATCTTCAAAAATATGCTTCTTTAGGAGTAAAAGGTAATGTATTCGGTTATCTTAAAGCAGGCACACAAAGTGAAACCTTAATCAAAGGAATATTAAAATATAAAGATTCGGCAAATAATTCTCCTGATACAGAAAGCATACACTTCGGCTGTGGTACAAAAACCAAAATATCCGGTGGTATAATTGCCGAAACAGCTAATGTTGTGATAAGGCAACGTGCAATTGTTGACACTGCTTATATTAAATTGGTATCAACATCAGATAATCCTGATTTACCTAACACTTTAAGTAGTCTTCACATACAAAAAAATGCAAAAATATACAGCACATATGATCGTAGTGAATTTTTGTTAGCCGAAAACAATGACGACATAAATTGTGATGACAAATACATACGTCATTTAGGTTCTTCAATTGATGAAAGCAAGCAATCGATTTCTTTAGAACCGTCAGAATTATTGACTGATAAATGGCAATGTCGCAAACTTGACCGCAGACAACTTGAATGCCTCTAATTATTGACATTTGGAGAATAAATGGTTGCCGGCGTAGCCGGATTCTCCATAGCCTTAAAATCAGCCTTGGGATATGATTGAATATCGTATACTCGTCCATTCGCCTCCAATAGAGTATTTTCAAAATCATCCCCCAAATTTTTAAGTGTTTGAGCCTTATTCTGATCAACTTCAGTATTGTAATTCTGATCCGAATTATAATTTACCGCTTTATTTGTATTTGGCGGATAAACATTTCCAAACACCTCTACCGGTTTATCCTGATTTGGCAACGGATTACCTAAAGGATTGGGAGCATCTTGCGGTTGTTCCACCACAAATACATTTTTTCCTCCATCTGCCCTATCAGCTTCACCATAAACAATTGTCGGCACATCTCCTGCAAAAGCATTATAAATGTAAAAACACCCCATCGATAACATTAAAAAGAACTTACACATAAAAAACCTCTCATTTATACTTCAATCAAAAAACGATATATTATTTTTTCAACATAAAACAACAGATTAAACATGAAAAAAATTAGTACATTCTTCATAATTTTTATGATATAATGAAAAACAGTTTAGGGAGGATATGCCATGAACACACTAGGTCCGTTAACATCATACGCCGTTGCCATGCAACAATTACAAATGAGCATTATAAAGCAAAGTAATGAAGCGACACAACAAATTGCAGAAATATTGCTCGACGCCTCACGTTCCGCACCGGTTTGTGAAGATAAAGGAAGTCAAATAGATATAAATGTCTAAAATATACTAATCATCGTTATAAACGACATTACTAAAACAAATGATAGAAAGAATTTTATAATATTGGCGATTATACGCCAAAACATTGCTGACCAATCAATATACTTTCCGCCATTATCGTAAACTTTTGCAAATAAACAAACAAATACCGATGACGCTAGTGCAACAATTACATAAATTTCTTTTTTTAACAAAAGGCTTCTGATTTCTTCCGGTTGCATATTAAAATAACACCAAGAACCGCTTACAATTCCCAATAAGACAAACGGGCTGAAAATAACACCGGAAGTAAATAAGGAAATAATTCCCTTAAACATTAGTCCCCCAAACCCTGCGTTCTAAAAATCTACTATCGGATTTGCTTTGAAGATTATTCCACACACACCGAGTAGCTCCCTTAGAAACAATATTACCATATGCATCTATCTTATGACTCAAAATTGCCATAGCGGTCACACCTTTAGCCATAATCTTCTTGTTTTCACCTCTGCTCCAATCAAAAGCAGACTTTTCAATAAGTTGGCGCATACAACATCTCCTTATACAAACCAGTAAACAAATAATCTCAAGCAAGAATAGTATAACGCTCAAGTCATTAACAAAGTATTAACCGACATTCAGTTGTTCAATCATATTCCATAATTGTTTACCAAAATTTTGTACAATCTGCTCATCATCACCGCAAACCCATACTCTGATTTTCGGCTCGGTACCGGAAGGATGGATAACTACACGCCCATGTCCTTTTATTTTTGCGGAAAGTTCATCAACCAAATTTTTCAACTCCGGTTTAGACGTTATAACCTTAACCATTTCGTTTGATTTAACCTTAAAGTTTTGAAAAAATAAAAAGTCATCATCAAACAGCGGAAAAAGTTCCGAAGCCTTTTTACCTTTTTGCTTTAATCCTTGCAAAACCTTTAAAAATGTCATCATAGCATCACCAGATCTTGCATAATCAAGCAACACGATATGTCCAGATTCCTCACCTCCGATAACACCGTCATTTTCTTTCAAAGCCTTAATAACCGGACGCTCACCCACTCCGGTAGAAACATATTTTAAGCCTATTTCTTCGGTAATGTAGCGTTCTAACGCGGTGTTAGAAAGTTTTGTAGAGGCAAAAGCACGATTCTTATTTTCACCTATTTCTTGCATATATGTAGCCAAAAAGGCCATAAGCTGTTCGCTTTTTATTAATTTACCGTTATTATCACCGACTTTGATTCTGTCGCCATCACCATCAACAGCCACGCCTAAATCGGCACTGTTTTTTACAATAGCTTCCAACATTTTTTCAGGATGTTGTGAACCGCAATCACGATTGATATTAACACCGTTCGGTTCAACGCCAAGCTCCACGACTTCTGCCCCCAAATTACGCAACACACTCGGTAATATATCAGAAAATACGCCATTAGCACAATCGGCAACAATTTTCATCCCTTTCAGTGTGGCATTTTTACCATACATCTTATAAGCAATTTGCATATATTTTTCTTTAATGGAGTTATCTTCAAAAATCTTACCCAACTTATCTTTATCAAAAGAAAAGTTGTTTTTTTCTATCAAATTTTCTAATTCCGAGGTTACATCATCGGCAAACTTATCACCATTATCGGCAATAAGTTTGATACCGTTATCATGGTATGGATTATGTGAAGCGGTAATCATCACCGCCATATCAACTCCCAATTCGGAAACAAAAGTTGTAACAGCCGGAGTTGGTATAATTCCAAGTCTGATAACATCGATTCCTTGAGAAGTAAAACCGGCAATTAAAGCAGCTTCCAACATATCACCCGAAATACGAGTATCTTTGGCAATAGCAACTTTTTTATTATTAACACAAACACTCACAGCACAAGCCATTGCCAATTTCATTACAAAATCAGGCACCATAGGAAATTCATTAGCAACACCTCTGACACCGTCTGTTCCGAACCATTTATTGGAAGCCATAATAAAAAACCTTTCAAAATTAAATAAAACTAGCGATAATTTTAAGCTTATTAAGATTAAAACCAAGCAATTTTTTAATTTTTTCCCACACATATAAAAAAAGTATTATTTTTTATATTGACAATAAAAAAACTTATATGTATAAAGCTGATGGTTATGCCAACATAGCTCAGTTGGTAGAGCTACTGATTTGTAATCAGTGGGTCGGGAGTTCGAGTCTCTCTGTTGGCACCATTAAAACAAAAATGCACCCTTGTGGTGCTTTTTTTGTTTTAAAGTGTCGATAAGAGGTTCGAACTTCCGACCCACTTGGTGTCGGGGCGAGGCAGAAAAAAGCCAAAAGTAATTGGCTTTTTTCAACGCAGGTTACGCTTTTGTTAGCTTGTGAGCTAGTGACAACGACGCGAAACAAGTGTTACAAAGGCGGTGACCGAAGCGAGTTAGTAAGCCGAAGGCGAACTTATGAGCAAGAACGAGTCTCTCTGTTGGCACCATTAAAACAAAAATGCACCCTTGTGGTGCTTTTTTTGTTTTAAAGTGTCGATAAGAGGTTCGAACTTCCGACCCACTTGGGTCGGGGCGAGGCAGAAAAAAGCCAAAAGTAATTGGCTTTTTTCAACGTAGGTTACGCTTTTGTTAGCTTGTGAGCTAGTGACAACGACGCGAAACAAGTGTTACAAAGGCGGTGACCGAAGTACGACCGTAATAAAAAGTGCTTGAATGCACTTTTTATAAGGAGACGCAATGAGACTTACTGAGCAAACGAGAGTAATCGAAGTAAAGCGAAGTTTAGTCGGAATTGTAGCAATTGCCAAAGGCGAACTTACGAACAAGAACGAGTCTCTCTGACAGCCCCCATGGGCTTTTCTTTATACAAATTTCATTCCCTTCCCCATTTCATGGTGCTTTTTTTGTTTTTTAATTACGATTAAAAGTTAAGGTAAATATTATAAATATCCCTATATTTTTTTCCAAAATCTTGTTTTATTAATTTCTTCCTTTTGGCGAAATGCCTTTTCTAAATCTACATCAAACATATTAGCTAAAGAACACACATACATAAAAACATCTGCCAACTCTTCTTCAATATTGCCTTTTTTGGAGCCTGTTCCTATTGTTCCACCTTTAGAGTTTTTACGTATTGCAGAAACAACTTCGCCACATTCTTCCATAAATAAGCAGCACTCATAAAAAGGATCTGTTACATTAAAATTTCTGATTGTTTTCATTTTTTTTACATATTGTTGAAAATCAGCTAAGGTTGGCTTAGAAGGAAGTTGTAAATCATTTTGTTCTATAGTTTTATATTTCATTAGTCGTTACACTCCATTAATTTCAATACCGCTTTAATATATTCGTTTTCACTATTTCTTTTATATACATTTATATATGAGGGATGATGTATTGCTACATATTTGATTCCCTCAATATCTTTAACAATATAATTATAATCTTTGGGAAGCAAAGAATGAGAAATATTTAATTTATCAAAAACAAATTTAGCAACTAAAGAACCTAACAAAAAAACAAATTTAGGTTTAGCTATATTTATTTCTTCTAATAATGTTGGGTAACAGTTTTCCATTTCTTGGTATGTAGGATATCTTAACTTATTATTTTTGTTAATGGGTGCACATTTTATAATATTGGTTCTATAATAAGTTAATTTAGTATTTTTCTCTTCTATTTTATATAAAAGATTTCCACTTGCAAAAGCTGGATTAAGAGCATCGCTTATATTCATATTTTTTTTTAATGATATTCCTACCCACATAACATCACAATTTGTTGGAACAATAGTGTATATTTTATTTTTATTATAACAAGGACAGCTCATTATTTACCCAATCTGTTCTTTTGATTAATCATTATTTCAGAAATAGTTTGTCTTACATGCTCAATTGGCATTTTAGAAAAAGAATAATTTAAAGATGAAGAAAACTCATCTCTATCATATAACTCTCTATTTTTTCCATTCTGAGTTATATCTATAGAGCTATATTGTAAAAGATCTGCTGATGATAAATCATTACTATTGTCAAGTATCCTATTCCATTCTTTCGTTCCTGGATATGGTCTAAACTCAAAAACACTAGCTCTAAATTGTGCTGAATACTCACTATTTAATTGATTTAATTCTTCTATTAAGTTCTTTGTATTATCAATTTGCGTTTCAGTTTCATTTGGGAAGCCCATAATGAAAAAACCTTTTACATTAATTCCAGCGGCTAATGTTTTTTTGACACATCTTCGAATCATTTGGACGTTTGTTTGTTTTCCAATGTTCACTAACATATCATTATCACCACTTTCTA
This sequence comes from Alphaproteobacteria bacterium, assembly GCA_017501665.1. Lineage (GTDB taxonomy): Bacteria > Pseudomonadota > Alphaproteobacteria > RF32 > CAG-239 > CAZU01. The sequence continues at coordinate 199,063 of JAFVWM010000036.1, forward strand.
TCCCGAAGGCAACTTCTCGCAAACCGGATTTTTTTAATTTGCACAACAATGATAGATCTAATTTTTCAAATATATTAATACGCCCATTTGCATCCCACCTAAATTGTCTTGCAATCGAATCATTCAAAACTAAATCTACATATTCGGAAATACTTTTAGAATCAGCTAAAAATAATTCATCAACAAACCTAAAAGATGTAACACCATAAAGACGATTTAATTCTTTTTGCTCTTGCAGAATATTTAAGGAATGCCTTCTCCTTGCTTTAACATCCTGTGTAACACTTCTTGCAGCTCCACAAAATGAGCAGTCATATGGACACCCCCTTGAACCAACCATATTGGCTTCTATACTACCATCTTCAGATATAAAAGGATCATTAGATAAAAATCTTCTATCAACAAATGGTATATTATTAATATCTGGCACCAACCACTTTGATGAATTTTCTAGACAAATTCCCGAATGAATTTCACCTTTAATATCTCGCCAATATGTTAGGGGAAGTTTTTCTCTATTATTTATATTTTCCAAAACACTTACAACTCTCAGTTCTGCCTCACCAATAATCATAGCATCAATTCTCGGAATTTTACTATCTTTAAGAATTTCTTGAGACATTGCTCTTGTCTGATGTCCACCTAACATAACATTTATAGAAGAATCTAAACCTTGTAATATTTTTAAAGAATTATTATATGTAGGTGCTAATAAATTTAATCCCACCCACCTCGGTGATAAATTATTTGTCTGTTGTATTACTTCACGAATCCCCATACCTTTAGCTTCAGCATCTATAACTTCAACATTAAAACCTTGTTTACTTGCTACTGTTGCAATATATGCCAATCCTAAAACAGGTAATGTCTGATTGTTATACTTTTTTTCTGTATCGTAATTTTTTAAAGGAGAGTTTATAAGTAACAAATCAATCTTTTTCATAAGGTATCCTTTTTTACATCTAAAGCAGATGATACATTGTTTATGATAATATTTCAAATATTTTGTTTAAAAATTAATACCGTTTTTAAAAATAGTTAATATAAATCTCTTTTCATATGAGGGTGGCGGTCAAAAAATCTTGTATTTGCAATGCAGTAGCATATAATTCCTCAATATTCATCTCTCTAAATGATTCGAAGAAGGCTTCAATACTCGCACCATTAAAACAAAAATGCACCCTTGTGGTGCTTTTTTTGTTTTAAATACAATTGATTTTTATAATAAAGTAAGTTATTCTCTGCCCATAATTCAAAATTATGATGTCTAACTATTTAAATATTATCTTATGGAAACAAATGAAATTATTTTTTGGTCGGTAATTGCTTTTTGTGCTATTACATTTTTTGTAATTTTCGGTGCACTATTAAAAGTATTTGGAAAACAACTGAAAAAAGCGGAAAAATACAGTAATGAAGTGAAGAAAAAACAAAAACTTCATGGTGATAAACCCAAAACTTTCCACGAAGTTATTATTGAACCATATTCTGGCTCTGATCTATCAGATGTTTTGAAAGAGATGAAAATTCTAAGTACTTTTATCAAACTACCTGTAAGGGCTGTATTTAATGGTAAAAAACTTTGCATTACATCAGTAACAAATCTTGATGAAATCATATCTTGTTATTATAACAATATAGATACTGACAATATATATAGCGTATAACCATTAAAAAAACATTGATATTATGCTTACATTAAAAATCTTTGGTCTTGTACTATGTACAATCGTTGCCTGTTGGGCGAGCAAAAAAATTGTGGAAAGAGTATTAAATTTGATATCTTTATCACATAGTAAAAAAACGTACAACAGAATAAAAAGAAACGGAATGGTGTACAATAAAAAAACAGAAAAACTGGAAGCGGATAATTGTTCATCAACTCCTTTTGATTAGTAATAAATAAAAATAACCATTAAAAAAATGCCTCCAAGATTATTATCTTGTTGGCATTTTTAAATTAATCACGATTCATTGGTATTAAGCACCCCATAAATATCGCAAACAGCGTCCACACAATCATTACCGACCGTATTATCGGCATCGGAGATACAAATAGAAATCCTCCGCACAAAAATGATAATAACATCATTATAATGGTATACCATAAGTATCCTATATCAAATGATGTATAGTATCTCAGCATATCAATACACGCTCTGATACCCATTCCTACTCCCGCCGAAAACACACCGGATAGTCCCCAAAGAATTATATGAAACCATCCCTGTGAACCAAGTTCTTTTAAGAATATTTCGATATATTCCATACCTTCCATGTCGGTTATACAGCATCGACTCTTCGCCTTTAATAATTTTTTAAATAATACATAAGTAAACGTAGTTATATATATTTTTTTTAAAAACTTCAAGTAATAAATCATATAGATATTAGCACAAATAAATTCCATTACTCTTACTTAACTTAAAGAAGCTAAGCTAATAAAAAAATAACAACATACCTTTTCGAATATTTTTTGTTTAAAATAATATTGATTTTTTTTAATAACTAGATTAGTATCCCCCCATCGTTCGAAATTATGATGCCTAACTATTTAAATATTATATAAATGAAAAAAAGAATGAATTTCAATGTTTCAATAAAATAATTATTGAACCTTATGTAATGTTTCACTTTTCAGAAATTTTAAAGGAAATGAAAACGTTAAGCGAGAATATCGGAATGCCTGTATATGCCTAGTTTAATTCAAAACAACTCCATGATTACACCGACTACCGATATTAATAAAGCTCTCTATTGTTATTACAACGACATAGAGTCTGACAATGTAAAAGACATAAACAATATTTAAATACACTACTTATTATTAATTATAAAAAAAAAAGTTATGTTTAAGCTTATTTTATACGGTCTAATGGCCGTTTCGGCATCTGTTTTGGTATTTTTCATCATCGCCGGACTTCATTTTATTTACAAAGAAAAACAAAAAATGAAAGAACAACTTGAAGAAGACGCCAAAACAAAAAAACAACCTTAACCCATGCAAAAAACCCCTCGCAATTTTATTATTGCAAGGGGTTTTTCCTAAAGCACGTGATTTAAAAACAAAATTTTATTATTCGTTTTTTTGCATCTCGTACAATTTTTCTTGTGCCTTATATCCGAGGTAATACTTTTGGCAGTATATTCTACATACCTCTTTAGCTTCGTCACTATCCAAAAGTTTTATCTCAACTTCATCAGCCAACGAATGCTTTTTGATATATTCTCGAATAATCTCAACACCATTCGGTAAATCAAACAACATCATTTGAGCTTTGGGGCTGAGCGTATAACTCTGAATATACATCTTTATAAAATGTTCAGCATCTTTTACCTCAAACATACGCAATTGGGCTTTTTCACAAAGCGGACATCTGCGAATATGCAAAACAAAAACCAATTCGGCATTAGTAAGTTCAAACATCTTCAATTGAGCTTCTTCACTCAATGAATAGTGTTGAACGTACAATCGTACAAGTTCAATAACATTCGGAAGATCTAACATCTTCAACTGAGCTTCACTGTACAAAAAGTTTCCCTCTTTTACATAATTCAATACCCTCTGTGGAGCATCAATTTGCTCAAACATTTCAAGCTGTTGTTTCTTATCCTTTCTTTTCATAAAAATACCTGTCGGTTATACAGCATCGACTCTTCGCCTTTTATAATTATAACAAATCAATAATTTTTTTGAAGGTATCGCTTTAACACAAATTATTACCACACGCAACTGTTTTTTTGCTACAATATACATTCAAACAATTTAATCAAAAAAAACAGAAGTCTTTTTAAAAAGACTTCTGTTTTTTACTAGCTTTTCTTGTTGTTTCGTCTTTGTTTACCTAACTGATATGAGGAATATCCGTACATACAGAGTAAAGCACTCATAGTCAAAAAGATATTTATACCGGCACTACCGTTATCACCATAGAAGAATGTATCCTTTACTTCTTCTGATGAAGCATGTCCTTTATAAAAACGAACATTTTTATCCCCATCAAATATGAATACGGTAATTTTATCACCCGATACCGGTTGTTCATAAATTCTCGCCCCGTCCTTAAATGTCAAAAGACTGTCGACATAATAAATAGAGGCATTATCCACCATACAAACAAAACGCTCATTCTCGTCAACACCTACTGTTGAATGACCTATGATTTGAGGATCAGCATACCAGTCACACGATGTAAACAGTAATGCAAAAAAAGCAAATAACAAAATAATTCTTTTCATAATTTTTTCATTTTTAATTACACAATAATTTTATTATTGCCGAAATCATAAGATATTATAAATAAAAATACAAGGTAAAAATGATTAAAAAGATTTGACTGCCATATTAAATAATTTATCATCCAATCGACTAAACAATTATTAAAATATTTATTATGAGTTCTATTATTATTTATGGTAAAATTGCCACACAACCGGTTGTTATCTCAATGCAACATACAGCTGTTGCTTTTATTTTGGTAAAAACAGACGACGGTTACAAAAAATTTGCTTGCAAACTGGAGGAAAAACAATGTTCCGACATTAACAATCTGACAAACGCGGTATTTTCCAATGTCGTCCTATCATCGATCGGAGATGACGTTTGCATCAGAGTTTCCTTAAATCCCACCGGAATTATCGGAACAAAAATATTATCTTTCAGTAATGAGACTCTTAAGATCTGGAGTTCTGTGGCAAGTAGTTAAAAACAAAAAGCCCTAACAATATAAATTGTCAGGGCTTTATCTTTATTTTGCCATTTTCAGCAGTTTTAACTGAGCTTTAACACCAAGGGTATAATTTTTAATATACCACTCAATATCTTCAAAATCTAAGACATCCAACATTAGCACTTCCGCATCATCAGACATCTTACATTTCTTAATGTAAACTTTTACCAATTCCTTAGCCTCATCTAAACTAAACAGCTTAATTTGAGAAACTTCACCCAATATATAATCAGGTTTAATTCGGTTAAATGAATTGATATATATTTTCATAATCTCTGCCGCATTTGACAAATCAAATACTTTTTCTTGCGCCTTAATACATAAGAAATTAGGATATAGTTCAACGTATTTTTTTGCAAGACTTTCTGCATTAGGAAGAGCCATCATCAACACTTCAGCATCGTCGCAAAGCGGGCGCTTATTGATATAAACATCAACCACTTCACAGGCATTTTTAAGTTCAAAAAACTTTATCTGTGCCTCCGGAGAGAACGCATAATGTTCATTGTATACTTCAACAAACTTTTTAACATCAGATGAACACTTTAATATCTCAATTTCAGTTTCTGTATTCAAGTAATTATTTTTAATATACAATCTTATAATCTCTTCCCAATTAGGAAGATTAAGAATACTGAGTTGAGATTTTGGATACAGCCGTTTACCTGATTTTACATAGTCGAAAATAAAATCATATGAATCCTTTTGTTCAAACAATTTTACTTCCGCTGAATAGGCCAGCGGATGATGTTCCAAATATTCATTGAATATCTCCCGCCAATTATAAAGCTCAAAAACTTTAACTTGTGCTTCTTGACACAATAAGTGTCCATTTTTTACATAATCCAACACCACCTGTGATGCATTATTTTTTGTAAACATTTCTTCTTGTTGTTTTATAGAAACATTCATTTTTTTATTGTCGGTTATACAGCATCGACCCTTCGCCTTTAATAATTTTATAAATAATATATAATTAGGCACAATTGTATATATATTTTTTTTAAACGCAAGTTAAAAAATTAAGCATAACTGTTTGTTTCAGACAATAAAACAATTCATAATTATAAATTTTTATTATACATAAAATTAAAATAATATTCTGATTGCAAATTATCTGATTTATGCTATATTTTTCGTATTAAATAAACTTTTCAAAAGGCTGACAAATGAAAGAATACAAAGTATTTTTATATTCCGAAAACGTGTTTTCCTCAATATTTTTTAATGGCGGTAAAGTAAATCCCTTACGCCTTACCGAATCACTGAACGAACAAGCTGAACAAGGTTGGGAGGTAAAAACAATGGAAAAAGAAAACCGCCGCACCTTACTCTTTTTTACCCGTGAAACTTTAGTATTCATTTTAGAAAGGGACAGAAAATAATGTGGGCAAAATTTATACGATATATGTTGTTAATTCTTAGCTGTTTATATGCCGGATTTTTTCTTGTTTGCATATGGACCGATTGGATAAATCCCGAACTATTTACCAAAATAACTTTAACAGTCATAGTTATCTATGTGTTGCTTTTTATCTTCTATTTTATTAATGGTGTATCATCAGATAAAGACCTAAAGAAAAAAGGTTATCTCTCTGATTAGATATCACCCATTTTCTATAAAAAAAGAGCTGTTTTTTTAACAGCTCTTTTCGAAACTCAAAAATAATAGGTTACAGAATTTCCATACACATCGTGTATATACACTGTTGCATAACCGTATCCGGTTATTATTTCCAATTTATTATAACCTATTTCATAGACTATGTACCTATGTTCCCACAAGCTATAGCTATTTTTCATGTTATTACAACATAAACAACTATCTTATTTCACCAAAACTCTATATCTTTAACTTCCGGTTTTGATGATGCATTAAAAGATTCAAAAATATATACTCCAAAATAAAAATCAAAAAATATTTTATCTTGATTTCTATCTGACATGAACCTTTGTTCATACTCCATAAACTCAACCCAATACCAATCATCAAACTCACAAGTATGAGAATGGTGTATACATTCTAGGTTTTGATTCAGTTTAAACCCGTGTTGAGTATTCCTTTCATGGAGCGGATCAATTATATGATCCTTTATTATTATGCCTTTGGGTTGATATGATTTTCGTCCAAAGAGCTTTTCATTTTGTCGATTCTCTTCTGAAAAACTTTCATTCATCATGCATTTTTCATTTAACTGAAGAGTTGTCGATTGCGCGTAACCTTGAACTGCAATCAACATCATGGCTAATACCATGATTACATTTTTTTTACTCATAATAATAATTATTATATAATTTTCTTCTTCGTTTACAGTACCATATTTTTTATTTTTGTCTACAATAAATTTAGCTTGCTTTTATCTCAAATAACATTTATATATTGAACGTAAAATCAATTATTAACTAATATTTATCATTATGAAAACTATTTCAATTGTCGGTATTATTGCCTCACAACCGGTTCAGGTAAACATTCCAAACCTTGTTCCTGCAGTATTAATTTTAGTTGAAGCTCACTACTTTGGCTATAAACAATTTTATACCACTTTATCAATATCCGATTCATATCCTGACGTATATGAAAAAAAGGTTGTCAATTCAACCTATGCTGATGTCTCCTTATCCGGTATCGGTGATGTCGTAGTCATAGAAGTAGAACTTGACGACAACGGAAGCCCTAAATCCGAAATTCTAAAATTCAAAAATGATTCTCGTTGTCCAAAACATATACATGAGTGAATAGATACCGCCACAAAACAGTAATTAAAACTTCTTTCATGCGCACAATTTAACCATTGTGCGTTTTTTCATTTCCACATACTAAAAAGTCAAAACACCCTGAGCTATTAAGACCTGAGAAGTAATATATACAATATATAACAATAAAAACAGTATTCCTTCAATACGGTTTAATTTTGCTTGTGTCATCATAATCGGCAACAAAATAAAAGTTGCAAACATCATCACCCATATATCATAAACCAAAATTTGTCTTACAACCTCAATATCCACAACAGTTGAAGTTGCTCCCATAATAAACACGATATTCCATATATTAGAGCCCACAACATTACCCAAAGCAACGCCATTTTGTTTTCGCACAGCCGCCACTACGGTTGTTGCCAATTCCGGCATAGAAGTTCCCACCGCCACAATCGTCAAACCTATAATAGCTTCAGAAATACCGAAAATTTTGGCCAAATCAACAGCCCCTTTGACCAACAAGTCCGAACCGTATAAAATTGCTATCAATCCGAGTGTCGTCACTGCTATAACCAATAACCAATTTTTATCGGCTAACGGACTTTGAGTTTCTTCGCTCTCTTCTGAGTTTTTTGAATTGATATAATTAAATACAATAAAGCCCAGTAATAACGCCAACATTATCCAACCATGCCAAGAAACAAATTTTCCGGTTAGTGCAAAAACCGTAAACAATACGGTAGTAAACATCATAAACGACCAATCACGCAAAAATACTTTTTTCTCACACGTAACCGAAGAAATAACACCGGCTACACCTAAAATCAGCAAAATATTGGCAATATTGGATCCGACTATATTCCCGACGGAAATTCCTCCCGCACCATTTAGTGCGGCTTTTATACTAACCACAAACTCCGGTGTTGAAGTTCCGAAAGCTACAATAGTCAAGCCGACTATAATTGAAGGTATTTTTAATTTGTTGGCAATAGCCACCGCACCTCTTACCAACCAATCAGCACCACCGATAAGTAATATGAAACCGACCAAAATTAACAACAAAGCTGATACCATCAAACAAATCTCCAAAAAATTATAAGACCTTCACCGAATACTAAGCGAAGGTCTTTACAAATCAACCATTTAATCCTTATCCAAATCCAGCTTTATATGTAACTCTTTCAACTGCTTTTCTGTCGGATTATTCGGAGCCTGCATCATCAAATCCTGCGCTTTACCGTTAAGCGGAAACAAAATAACATCTCTGATAATCGGCTCATCTAAAAGCAACATAACCAAACGGTCAACACCATATGCCGAACCGGCGTGCGGAGGAGCGCCGAATTTAAATGCACTCAACATACCTCCGAATTTGTTTTCAACCACTTCTTTACCATATCCGGCCAATTCAAAAGCCTTATACATAATTTCCGGACTATGATTTCTGACACCTCCCGACAACAATTCAACACCGTTGCATACAAAATCATATTGATAAGCTAAAATTTCCAACGGATTTATGGTCGTAAGCGATTCCATACCACCTTGTGGCATAGAGAAAGGATTATGTGAAAATTCGACTTCTCCGGTTTCTTCATTTTCTTCATAAAATGGAAAATCAACAATCCAACACATTTTGAAAGAATTATTATCAATTAAACCTAACTCTTCGCCAACCTTGTTACGCAAACGACCGCTGAATTTATCAAATTTAATGCCCTTACCTACCATAAAGATAATTACATCACCATCTTTTACACCATAGGTTGATTTCAACTCATTAAGCTTTGTTTCGCTCAACAATTTAGCTATACCCTTGGCACCACCGGAAGCAAAAGCTACATAAGCAATTCCGCCCATACCTTCTTCTTTGGCATATGCATCTAACTTATCAAAGAACGAACGCGGTTTTTCGGCAATTCCCTCAACCACCATACCTTTAACAATTTTACCTTCTTTAACCAAATTATCATAAACCCCAAAACCGCTTTCTCCGAAGAAAGAAGTTGCATCTTGTAATATAAGCGGATTTCGCAAATCTGGTTTATCAGAACCGTATTTTGCCATAGCCTCTCTGAAAGGAATACGAATAAACGGAGCCTGATCAACTGTTTTACCATTGGCAAATTCATTAAAGATTGTACCCAATGTATGTTCAATAACCTTGAAAACATCATCTTGAGTAGCAAAACTCATTTCCATATCCATTTGATAAAATTCTCCCGGACTTCTGTCAGCTCTGGGATCTTCATCTCTAAAACACGGCGCAATTTGAAAATATTTATCAAATCCCGAAACCATCAACAATTGTTTGAATTGTTGCGGAGCCTGAGGCAAAGCATAAAACTTTCCGGGATTCAACCGAGACGGCACCAAAAAGTCACGAGCACCTTCCGGCGATGATGCTGTCAAAATCGGAGTTTGATATTCTGTAAATCCCTGTTCTCTCATCAATTCACGAGTACGTTGAATAACCGCCGAACGCAACAAAATATTATTATGGATTCTTTCCTTACGTAAATCCAAAAAACGATATTTAAGTCTTATTTCTTCCGGTGCATCATCTTCCACTGCAATTTGGAAAGGCAGTACCTCAGCCGATGAGTGCAACACCAAATCGGTAACTTTAATTTCGATATCACCCGTAGGCATATTTTTGTTAATACTCTCACGTACAACAACTTCGCCATCAATACCTATAACCGATTCTACCCTTATCTCTTCAATTTTTGCAAACAAATCCGAAGAAGAATCAAACACGCATTGAGTTATCCCGTAATGATCTCGTAAATCGACAAAGCATAAATTACCCAAATTTCTTTTACGCTGTATCCAACCGGCGAGTTTTACACTTTTTCCGGCATCTTCTTTTCTCAATTCACCACAAGTATGCGTGCGATATGTTTGCATTATAAAATCCTCATATTTAATTTTATTCTCGAATATTAATTTTTATCCTTAAAAAAACTAAAAATCAATCGATTTTTTTGTTGCATTTATATAAAATATAAGGTTGTATGCTTTCTATATATAAACAAACGGATAATGATATGCAATTTGTACAAAACAACCAAGATTTAACGATTTTATGCAACAAACTTTCAAACGAAGAATTTGTCTGTGTAGATTTGGAATTTTTACGCCAACATACTTATTTTGCCAAACTTTGCCTTATCCAAATTGCATCTCAAAATGATGAAGCCATAATTGACCCGTTGGCAGAAGATATAAATTTACAACCGTTTTTTGATTTAATGCAAAATGAAAAAATCGTAAAAGTATTTCATTCCGGTCGCCAAGATATTGAAATAATTTATAACCTTTCATCAAAAATACCAACCCCGCTGTTCGATACCCAAATTGCCGCTCAGGTTGCCGGATTTGGAGAATCAATCAGTTACGAACATTTGGTAAATCACATTTTACATATCACTATTGATAAGTCATCACGTCTTTCCGATTGGAGTAATCGCCCCTTAAATGAAAATCAATTGAATTATGCAATTTCCGACGTTACCCATTTGGTAAAAATATATTCATGGCTGAAATCTAAACTGATAGATGAAAACCGCCTCGATTGGATTAACGATGAGCTGAATGCCTTGTGCGATGAAGACTTATATAAAATCAATCCGTATAATATGTGGCAAAAAATACGTCACCGCTCTCACAGCACAAAATTTTTAACCTATCTGCGTGAACTTTGTGCATGGCGAGAAATCAGAGCCATTAACAAAAATGTCCCTCGTCAATCATTTATAAAAGATGATATGTTACTTAACATCTGCTCTGATTGTCCCACTAGCAAAGAAGACCTCTGCAAAGTAAGAGGAATGCGTAGCGATTTGGCTATGGGTAAAATAGGCGATGAAATTATCGAGATTATCGAAAAAGTTAAGGCTTTGAGTGAGCGTGATTATGTAACATTGCCTGTTGTCAAGGAATTTTGCGGTGCGGATGGTTCGCTTTTAGAACTCTTAAAACTCCTTTTAAAAATTACCGCCCAACAACAAAAAACCGTTGCTCGTATAATAGCTTCCGAAGATGATCTCAAAAGTTTTTGTCATGATGATACAGCAAGTGTACCTTTTATGCATGGTTGGCGTTATGAAATTTTCGGTGCTAAAGCCAAAGATATGAAAGCCGGAAAACTCTCAATTTCATACAACCCCAAAACCAGAGTTATTGACTTTAACAACCTATAAATATAACTTATCGACCAAAGCTAATATCTGCCTTATTTTTTCATCTTTTATACTGTAATAAATCGTTTGTGCTTTGCGTCTTGTTTTAACTACATCTTCTTTGCGTAAAACTGCCAAATGCTGTGAAAGTGCCGATTGGCTCAAATCAACCGATTTTTCAATTTCTCCGACACTTAGTTCTTCATCACTATTGATATAATACAAAATTTTTAATCTCTTATCATTAGCAATAGCTTTTAATTTTTTGGCTAAACTTTCAATATTATGATTATTCATTTTTACACCGTTTATATAATTGAAAAATATGTCTTAAATATAATAAAAAAAATAAAAGTTTACATCTATACTTAGGTATTGATAACGAAAATTAAATATTTTAATATATGGATAATGAAAAATAAAATTATAGGATAAAATTTATGGAAAAAGATAAATTAGACGAACTTAGTTTTGAAGATGCTCTTAACCAACTTGAGTCAATTGTAAAAGAACTGGAAAGCGGAAGAACAAAACTTGATGACGCTGTTAATGCATATGAAAAAGCCATGAAATTAAAACAACTTTGCGAAACAAAGTTAAAATCAGCACAATTAAAAATCGAGAAATTGGATATTAATTCATCCGATGAGGTCAAATCTTCCGAATTTGAAGTTCCGGAGAATTAAAAAAACAATGAATGATTTTGAAAAATCCTTAAAAAAATTCAGCAACGACTTTAATGCCGTATTACCTTCTTTTTTCCCCTACCCCAAAGGATCAGAAAAACGGGTGAGTCAAGCCATGTACTATTCACTAAGTAACGGTGGAAAACGACTTCGTCCGTTCTTATTGTGTAAAACAGCCGAAATTTTCGGAATAGATAAAAAAATTTCATTATCACCGGCAGTATCATTGGAAATGTTACACACTTATTCCCTTATTCATGATGATTTACCGGCCATGGATAATGATGATTTTCGCCGAGGTAACCCGACTTGCCACAAACAATTTGACGAAGCTACGGCCATTTTAGCCGGTGACGGTTTACTTACTTATGCTTTTGAAATATTGTCAAAAGCCCCTGATATTGATAACGAAACCAAAATAAAGCTGATACTTCTTCTATCCCAGCGCTCAGGGGCTTTTAATGGGATGATAGCCGGACAAATGCTCGATTTGCAAACTGAAAAATCACCATCTCTTTCAGGTGAAGAAGTGATCAAACACATTGAAGAAATGAAAACCGGTTGCCTTATTTCCTACGCTTGTCAAGCAGGTGCAATTTTAGGCAAAGCCACAGAAGAAGAATATGATGTAATTACATCCTATGCGCGCAAAATCGGCATAGCCTTCCAAATATATGACGACATCTTAGATGTAATAGGTAATTCCGCTCTTATGGGAAAAACTATTGGTAAAGATGTCTTACAAGACAAACTGACCTTTGTTTCATTATATGGTCTGGAACAAGCAAACCAAATAGCCAAAGATCTGATTTCTCAGGCTAAAGATGTAATTTCATATTTCGACAATAGCGCAAAAGACTTGTATAGTTTAGCAGATTTTATTATATCACGCAATAACTGATAAAAGACTACTCCTTATCAATAAATGTAATATAAATATACTTTGCGGTCGGAGCCGGATTCTCTACAACAACCTGCAACGGTATTCTTCCTGAAGAAAAAATTTTATCATCCTTTAGTTTTTCATTAAAGCTTTGTAATAACGATGTTTTATTATCCAAAATTTCAATATGTACTATTGGAATATCAATAGTATCCGACGTAACATTGTTGATAAAGCCTTTTACTTCCATTTTTCTTATGCCTTCGTCAACAATATAGTCCCACGTAATGTTTTGAAATTCCAATCCTTCACCAGCAATTTTAGCTTTAACTCCCAAAATCTTATATATACCATTCATAAAAGGAATTTTTCGTACTACATCATATCTGTTATTATACAAAGACAATGAAACAAACACGCAAAAAGCTAACACTATATATTTCCACTTAATTTTAAAATGAAAACCTAATATATCTTTGATTTTCAGCCAAATTTTTTCATAAAAGGGTAAAGTTTTTTCACGTTCTATCAAATGTATCGTGTGCTCTGACAAACGTTCATATATACTCTCAATATCAATAATTTCATCTTCTTGTTGTTCATTTTCATTTGCTTGTTTTTTCTCCGATTCTAAATCACTCTCTTTAATCAAATCGGGAACATCTGATATATTTTTTACTTTTATTTCACCAACTTCAGTTTGTAGCGACATCTGGTTTTCATAAACCTGAGTTTCTTGTTCGGCAACAATCTCTAGTTTATCGGCTTCAAAATCTCTATTTGGAAAAATTTCCGAAGTTTGCAAAGCATCAGCATCTCTCATTAATGCAGCCAAAGCATCAAAGGCATTTTCTTCACTTATATTTTCTAATTCATTACCATAAACCCTATTGTCCACAGATTTTTCAACCAAACTGCCAACATCAAAAATCTCATTACAGTGACTGCACCTGACTTTTTTAGACTTATCTCTAATAAGCTCTTCATCAATTTCATAACCGCAAGAGCATTTGGGACAATACATTAACATTTTTAATTTCCTTCCATTCCGACTATAAAAAGGAAAAAGATTTTAATCAAAGAAAAAAAACACTTTATTAAATGAATAATTACCTATATCTTATTACTCGACAATTAAAGGAGATTCTCTCGTGGCAAATAACACAAAAAACATCATAGAAATGCAAAACGTCGGTATTCGTTATGATAAAGGTCCCGAAATTTTAAGTGACATAAATTTATCATTACCGAAAGGGTCTTTTCATTTTTTAACCGGACAGAGCGGTGCCGGTAAAACTTCTCTTTTAAGTCTTATGTATCTTAAACAAAAACCAAGTCGCGGACAGTTAAGCGTTTTTGGGCATAATATAAATTTTACCGATCGCGATCAAATGGCTGTATTGCGTCGTCAAATTGGTGTTGTTTTTCAAGACTTTCATTTAATCGAACATTTGTCTGCATTCGATAACGTCGCTCTCCCTCTAAGAGTCGCTGGCATGAATGAATACGAAATAAAAAAAAGAGTAACCGAATTACTTACATGGGTTGAACTCGACTCCCATATGAACAAAAAAACCTCAACCCTTTCCGGCGGTGAAAAACAACGAATAGCCATCGCCCGTGCTGTTATCAACCGCCCCGATTTATTACTGGCAGATGAACCAACCGGAAACGTTGATAATATAATCGCCGGCAAATTAATGAAATTATTTGTTGAACTTAACAAGCTCGGAACAACCGTTGTTATTGCCACTCACTCTGACAAAATAATTCATGATTTTGCATACCCCAGACTTCACTTACAAAACAAGGGGCTACACATATATTATCCATCTGATACATCAATGTTGCGAGGTATAAATGGCTGATTTGCAAACAATATCCAGAAAAAATGAACTTCCTCTAAAAGGCGAAAACACTTCATTATTTTTACAAATAATAATATCTATTGCCATTTTTATTTTTGCAATAACACTATCAGGTGTTTTATCAATGAACTCCATGATAAGTAATTGGAACAAAAGCATCTTAGGTTCTATTACCGTTCAAATAATACCGATACCCGATTCCAACAAAGAAAAAGTACAAACACAACTTTTAGCTTATGAAGAAAAAGCTGTCGAATTTCTAAAATCAGTAAATGGAATAATAAAAGTAACACCGTTAAACGACGAACAATTAGACAATTTACTCCGTCCTTGGCTTGGTGATGACGTATCAATATCTGATTTACCGGCTCCTCGCATAATCGATGTAAAATTAGCCAAAGATGCCAACATAGATTTTGATCAACTGCGTGAAGATTTATCTCAAGCATCTCCGCAAGCATCTTTAGATAATCATAAAATTTGGCTTAATAAATTAATAGCCTTGACCGACGGCTTAAACCTCATTGCCACAACAATTTTAACATTGGTAATTGCCATAACCTCCGGCGCAATTTTTTACACAACACAAATGAGTATGGGACTACATAAAGACATTATTGAAATTTTACATATTATCGGAGCAAAAGATACCTACATTGCACAACAATACGCCAAACGTATGGGGTTTTTAGGCTTAATTGGCGGAATATTTGGTCTTATATTTGCCATACCCGCAATATTTTTCATAGGAAACTTAGCAAATTCAATCAAAGGAGGTATCATAAGCGAAGCAACTCTAGGTATTAATGATTGGCTATACATCTTAATTTTACCATTATTCT
The DNA here is from genome assembly GCA_017501665.1 of Alphaproteobacteria bacterium. Lineage (GTDB taxonomy): Bacteria > Pseudomonadota > Alphaproteobacteria > RF32 > CAG-239 > CAZU01. The sequence goes on from JAFVWM010000036.1 coordinate 214,959, forward strand.
CAATGTCAATTTCAATGATGACGGCATATTATACAGTTAAAAACACTCTAAAAAAGATGCTCTGATGAAAAAAGCAATAATTTTAATACCCTTTATATTATGGATTGGAGGATTTTGTTTGTTTGCTTACAAAATCAACCGATTAAATGCAGATACCTCTAAGAATACCGATGCCATAATTGTTTTGACCGGCGGACGGAATCGTATTCACGAAGCCACAAACCTCTTTAACGAAAACAAAGCAAAATATTTATTTATTTCAGGTGTAGCCAAAGATATAACCTTAGATAACATTCAAAACACCCAAAACATCAAGATAAAAAACGTTCAAAACGTCGATATAGGATATAATGCCGCCAATACTGTAGAAAATGCAGATGAAACCACCGCTTGGATAAAAAATAACAACATAAAATCAATACGTCTGGTTACATCAAATTATCATATATATCGTTCATTACTCGAATTCAGAAAAAACATAAAAGATACAGAAATTTTGCCTCATCCTGTATATTCCGAATACATCGAAAAAAAATGGTGGACTAGCTGGCAAACTTTCTCGCTTATTTTCAAAGAATATAATAAGCTCCTATGCGCATACATAATAAACAAACTAAAAAAAAGTGAGGTTATATGATCTACATTCGCTCTTTAGTATTTAATATTTTAGCATACAGTGTTATCGGGCTGGGTTGCATTGTAAATTCCATTATAGGAATCTTCAATCGAGACGTTACTATAAAAGTATGGAATTATGTTGTTTTACCTACTGTAATATTATTACTGAAACACATAGCCAAAATAACCATTGAAGTCCGCGGAAAAGAATATCTTAACCAAGATAATGCCGTTTATGCAGGTAAACATCAATCTGCTGTCGAGACATATACCTTAACAACATTGATCCCCAAAGCAACCTATGTTATGAAAAAAGAACTCACAAAGATCCCCGTATTCGGATGGGCTCAAGCATTTTACGGCATCATTCCTGTTGATCGTTCGGCAGGATCGGCCGCCATGAAAAATATGCTTCGTTGCGCAAAAGAAATGGTAGAAAAGAAACGCCCGATTATTATATTTCCGGAAGGAACTCGTCGTAAACCGGGACAAGAACCGGCTTATAAACCGGGCGTTGCCCTTTTATACCAACATCTTAATTTAGCGGTAATCCCGATTGCTTCAAATACCGGATTTTTCTGGGCTAAAAACTCATTTTTGCGTTACCCCGGAAAAATCATCTATGAAATTATGCCTCCGATTCAACCGGGATTAAACAAACAAGAATTTATGGAAAAACTACAAAATACTATTGAAGAAAAATGTAATGAACTTAATATTGAAACCATAAACGCTTATCCTTATGTTAGTAACATGTTGTATAAGAAGGAACAATAAAAAGTGAAACCGTTTTTCAAAGAAATCCTTTTAACTTTTGCCGATATCCTAGCAAGCTTTAGGTTTTCACTAAAAAATAATGTCAATGCCGTATATAAGCCGATACTTGCCGGTATGTTTTCGTTTAGTATAGTATTTAGCGGAATATATATTACAGCATCACGCAATCTAGCTATCAAACAAATAAAAGCAAACATCTCGCAAACAATTTCATATTTAAATGAATTTGGACTCGACGTTGCCTACGATAATATTGAATTCAACTCTATGATGTTTTACCCGTTAGTCAAAATAGAAAATTTAAAATTTTACAGTGTAACATCATTAAATGACTGGGCCATAAAATTTAAAACAGTAAAAGCCTATCCTAATCTTATCGGCACCCAAAGAATCCGTTTTACACCCACTGATGGTGGCACGTTTACCTTTAACGAATTTTCTTCTGATATGACCTCTGAAGAGACATTTCTTGATATCATAACTAAAAAATCAAAATTTGATGAACTGATTTTTCATACCGAAAATATAAACATAAAAGATTTTGCTAAAATTGAAAAAGCTGTATTTCTAATAAAATCCGAAAATACACCTGAAGTAGCCTCGTTTACCACACCTTCATACACATCAATGTTTGAAGTAAACAATGTAAAGATAAACGGCCTTGTTGATTACCCCCTGTCATCTAATTTAAAATTAATTTATGCAAAAGCTAATATCATGGGAAAAATCATTCCTGACGAACTTGCAAAAGTGTCTCTTGAAAATTGGATTTTGCATGGCGGACTTATAGATGTTCCTAATATCATATTACAGTGGGAACCTCTTACACTTGTCGGACGTGGTGATATAAGCTTCAGCGAAAATTTTTCTCCGCGAATTTACTTTAACACTTCATCAAAAGGACTGCTAACTTTGTTAAATGATTTGCAAAAGCGCGAAGTTTTAGACTCCAGCAATGTGTTCATTGCCAACATAATGCTTAAAAACAAAGCCTACAAAATAAACGATGATGACGAAGAACTAACCATTTCAACACCGATAGGATATGCCGATAAAATCTTGACTATCGAAAACTTACCATTAAAAGATTTTACAAAATAAATTCAGCAATTACAACTTTGGCAATGCCATAACGCCGTTCGTCTGAAACGTGATATTTTTCAGGAAAATTACAGATTTCGTTTTTTTCCAACTCAACCAAACAAAGCGCTCCGTTATTAAGATATTCCATGGCATTAAGTAAAGCTTTTTCACTTAATCCTTTGTTATAGGGCGCGTCCATAAATAGTACATCAAACCTTTCGTCCAATGGTAAAGGCTTTGTTGCATCAGTTTTTACAACATTAATTTTAGCTTTATCATTTTCAAAAAGTTTAACATTTTTTTGCAAATCCTTTATATCGATATCAACTAATGCAACTTTTGCAAATCCCTGAGATATGGCCTCCAACCCGACCGCACCGCTACCCGAAAAAATATCTAACAATTTGTATTCGCTAAAATTTGCACCTAATCTGTTACGCAAAATGTTAAACAAAGCCTCTCTGGCCTTATCAGAAGTCGGTCTTACATTTTCTGATTGAGGTGAAAACAATTTTTTCCCTCTGTATTTTCCGCCGATTATTCTCATAATTCAAACTTTGATCCAAGCTGTTCAACCAATATTTTATGTGGTACTTCCTTAATCTCTCCTTTTTTAAGACTTCCTAATTGAAAAGGTCCGTAAGATAAACGAATAAGTCGCGAAACTTCCAATCCTATATGTTTCATAACTTTTCTTACCTCACGATTTTTACCTTCAGACAAAGAAACCATCAACCACGTATTTGCACCTTGTTTAGCTTCAACGACAGCCTTAATCGGACCATATTCAACTCCGTCAGCCACAATTCCGTTTTGCAAATCCTTCAATTTTTTTTCATCTACATTACCGAACACTCTGACCTTATATCGTCTGACCCACGCATTAGACGGTAACTCAATATAACGCGAAAGTTCACCGTCATTAGTTAATAAAAGCAACCCTTCCGAATTAAGATCCAGACGACCGATAGAAATCACTCTTGGCATATTAGGCGGCAAATTATCAAACACTGTCGGTCTGTTTTTTTCATCTTTATGGGTTGTAACAAGACCGGCCGGCTTATGATATAACCACAAACGCGTGTCTTGTTTTTTAGGCAACTTTTCTCCATCCAATAATATTTTTTCATCACCTGTAACATTAAATGCCACATCTTTTAAGACTTCACCATTTATTGTAATACGTTCCTGCGCAATCAGCTTTTCTGCCTCACGCCTTGAACACACACCTAAACGAGCCAAATATTTTGCAATTCTCATCGTCATTTTTTTCTTTCCTTTTTTTTAATCTTCTATCATAATCCAAAAAAAATACAACAAAAAAAGGCCACTAAAAATGACACCTGAAGAATATATGCAAAAGGCTCTAAATTTAGCAAAAATATCTACAACACAAGACGAAATTCCCGTCGGTTGTCTTATAGTTGATTCTGCTACCGGAGAAATTATAACTTCCACACACAATTTAAGCCAACATAGTGAAGATGCTACTGCTCATGCCGAAATTTTGGCCATTCGTCAAGCTTGCCAAATTCTAAAACAAAATCGTCTTTGGGATATGGATATGTATGTAACCCTAGAACCTTGCACTATGTGTGCATCTGCCATATCTTTTGCCCGTATAAAAAATTTATATTTCGGCGCCTATGACGAAAAAGGTGGTGCAGTTATAAACGGTGTTAAATTTTACGAACAAAAAACCTGCCATCATAAACCAAATGTGGTTGGCGGAATTTTAGAAGAAAAATGTTCACAAATCCTAAAAGATTTTTTCAAAAACAAGCGCATAAAAGATTAGATATATTCAGCTAAATCGCTATAATATCCTTCAGATGTTTTTTCCCTTGTTTTAATAACTTCAAATATTACATCGGGGACCCTCAAATCACCCTTACCGCAACCTATTTCAACATCAGGATGCGCACCACCGTGATAGTCAGAACCGCCGGACGAAATCAAGCCCAATTCCTTTATCATTTCAAGATATTCTTTTTTCAATTTATTGTTATGGTCGGAATGAAAAACCTCAATACCGGCCAAACCGCACGATTTCAATTCCTTAAACAACTCAAACAAATCTCTACCTGTTTTTTTTGTATGTATCGGATGTGCTAAAACCGGAACAGCACCATTATCTGAAACAAACTCAATCACATCACAAAACATCGGCTCATTCTTTGGCACATATGCACAACACCCTTTATTCAAATATTTTGTAAATCCCTCATCCCAACTGTTTATATAACCGCCTTTTAACATTGCCGCTACAACATGAGGTTTACCGACCTGATTTCTCGGCATACCGTCACTATCTAAAAACACATCATCACGATTTAGTTTAATACCTAAATTATCTAATAAACTAAGCCTTTCTTCGGTAACTCGAATTCTTTCATCTCTCATATTTTTTTGAAATTCAATAAATGATGATAAATTTTTTTCAGGTATATCCAAAGCAACAATTTCCATCGAAATATTAGGATAATTAACCGACATTTCACTTGCATGCATAGTCATAACTTTGTGTTTTTCGCCGGCTAAAGCAAATCTTTCACATCCCAAAACCGAATCATGATCGGTCAAAGCAACAGCCTTTAATTTTTTTTCGACAATTTTAATCATCAAATCTTCCGGTGAGTACATACCATCAGAAAAAAGCGAATGCATATGCAAGTCAATCATCAATCACACCTATATTTTCTATTTCTTTTCCTACACAAATTAACACATTTGAATATTGCTTGTAAATAGCGATTTTATTTGTATTATAAAAATAAATCAAACAAAATGCTATTATGGTAAAAATATGAAAATATACGAAGTCGGAGGATGTGTCAGAGATAAGTTACTTGGTCGAAAGCCAAGTGATTTTGACCATGTTGTTGTTGGTGCAACTACTGAAGATATGCTTAGCTTAGGCTTTAAACAAGTTGGCAAAAATTTTCCGGTATTTATTAAAAACGGACAAGAATATGCTCTCGCTCGCAAAGAAATAAAAACCGGTAACAAGCACAACGACTTCAAATTCATTTTTACACCTGATATAACTTTACAACAAGATTTAGAACGTCGTGATTTCACCTGCAATGCTTTGGCATATGATAAAGAAAATAATAAAATAATCGATTATCATAACGGCATTGAAGATATCAAAAACAAGGTATTACGCCACGTTAATTCCGTTCATTTTCCCGAGGATCCTTTACGTGTTTTGCGTATGTGCCGATTCTCAGCCCAACTTGATTTTGAAATAGAACCGGAAACCCTATCTTTAGCTAAAACAATGGTTTCAAAAGGCACACTTGCACATTTGTCTGCCGAACGAATTTGGCAAGAAATATACAAGGCTCTTAATACATCAAAATTTGACAAATTTATTTTATCCATGCGTGAATGCGGGGCACTAAGAGTAATTTTACCGGAAATTGATGAAATGTTTACTACTCCCGAAAATCCTCAAACTCATCCCGAAGGAAATGTTGGAGCTCATACCATTCTTGCTATTCAACACGTTGCAAAATGTCCGCCGATTGTAAAATTTTCATCACTCATGCACGATGTCGGCAAAACCTTAACCCCAAAAGAACAACTTCCTAACCATGCAGGACACGAGATAACCGGACCTGAACTCATAAACAAAATATGTTTGCGCTTAAAGGTACCAAATAATTTTAAAGAATTTGCAAAAACATCATGCTTATATCACGATCGTTTTTATCATATCCTAAAACTCAGTCCCGAAGATTTATATCAAACTCTTTTTGCTCTTCAAAAATTTAATATCGATGACTTAATATACTTTTTCCGCTCAGATTATTTCGGACGAGCCAAACAAAAACCGGCAGAAATTCAAAAGGAAAAAGAAGATTTTTTCAAAAAAATGATGAATATTTTAAAAAATATAAAAGCCTCTGATATACCGAACTTTGAAAAAATAAACAAAGATGCAAACTTCAAAGAAAAATTACGCGAATATAAAATTCAAATTCTCAAAGAAAATATAATATAAAAAAATTGTATTTATACACTTTACTTTTATTTCAAATCTGCTATACAAAAAAGACCAAAAAATTATTGTTAAATTAAAAAAATTAAAAAAAATGAAAAACAAAGCAATCAAAAAATTAGCCGTTTGCATCGCCTTTGCGATGGTTATTCCGGCATCTGTTATATTAATAACAGAAAACATGTTAGCATACCAAATTGTAGGTGTTTGCGCAATTGCCGGCTACATACTTGGTATCATAGAAATTTTAACTATCGGCTCATCCGATAGAAATGTAAAAATTTCTACACTATCACAGGCTATTGATGTTGGTTATATTTTAACATTTCTAGCCGGCATCTATGCTTTATTGGCCTTTGTTACGCTAACACCATACGTAATAATTGCCACTATCGCAATCGCATTAATTCAGATAATGTATCATATTATATTTCCTGTGCTGGGAAAACAGATGTATTATCGACGATTAAGAAGAAAAGTATAATTTTAATGAGCTTAGGTAAAAAATAACCTAAGCTCTGTTTTTTTATTGCATAACTCAAAATATTTTTTATACTAAAACTACAACAACAAGGATAAACACTATGAGCGCCGAAATAATTGATTTCAACAAATTTGTCGAAGATTCGAAACGAATTAACATTTCCCACGAAACTTTGGTTGAAAAAGAAAAAGATGAATGCGAAAAAATAATAGAAGAAATGCAAGCTACCGTAAACAAGCTCAATCTGATGTTTCCGACTTCAGATAAAAACAAATGATACATTCCGCCATCTGTAACTCTTCTAATGAATTGTTTTATAATACAAATTTAAAAATTAAACAAAATAATAATTCCATTATTTTTCTTATTATCACAAAATTCTAATCAATAAAAAATTTCATAGATATCCACGGGTAAACCCGTGGATATCTATTAACAAACATAAACAAGGAAGAAGATCAAAGCAGCGAATTAATATGGTTAGAAGATCTGGCTTTTGCCTTACTCTCCCGCGTTCTTTAAGACGAACGCTAAGCAAAAACAACCGTTGCTCCGGTTGTTTTTGTCTGCA
>JAFVWM010000037.1 GCA_017501665.1 Alphaproteobacteria bacterium
ACAAAAAAACAGACGCCAACGGGGCGTCCATTGAAACCCGTTGAAACCAGATTAAAGATTAATTGTGCATTCGCATATTATTCCCAGATTTTGATTATGTTATTTACCATCTTGGCAAATAATGGTGGGTGGTATTGGACTTTCTCCACGACCTAAAAAGTCCCAGGAATCTCCCACTTTTTTCATTTTTCCAGTACCTTTTTTCGTGGTTCCGGTACCAACGACAGCCACTCAGTGTTTTCGTAGGCAAAGTATATATTGAAAAATGGCGAATGTCAATAGAATGCCCTAAATTTTGTTCTAGTAAGTACTTTTTTAGTACATACTGAACCTTAGTATGTACTGATGATAGTAAGTACTTTTTAGTAAATACTTCCAAATTTGCGCGCTTTATACAAGGTGGTTGATTACGATCGGGGGCTTTTTACTTGGTTATTCCCCGCGATATATTTCCGAAGATTTTTTATAGTTCTAATCATCTGTATACGGTAGAAAAGTAATGAATTTGACAGAACTAACAGTAAAAAAACTAGATCGCGACAAAGATATATTGGTTGGTACGTTTAGTTTGTGTTTTGAGAAAATGCTGCATGTTGACGGCTTTAGGGTATATTACACTTCTGCACCGCGGCATCAGTATTCAGTGTCTTTTCCGTCTAATTTTACAGTAGATAGCCCAAAAGTAAGAAAGCAAATCGTAAGTAACATCCTAAGACAAGTAGATCAAGAAATCGCGCGCCAAGAGATCAAACAGTACGAATTGAATGATAGTAAAATCATAACAACGCAAGAAAATAAAAAATAACAGTTCTATTATTTGAAAAGATAAAGAATCAGACATTAGTGAAAGACAAATAGACTGATTTTTTACCTGGATACATTCACAAGATTTGCATAGAGTTTCACTAATGTAACCCCACCAAGTTTTTGTGAATGGCTTGATGGGGTTTCTTCGTAGTCCGTAAAATCCCCCAAGCTACTATTTTTTGAACAATCCTGAACCATAGAGCCACGTTTGCTTAGCCGGCTTTTATATCGCATCGTGTCTCTGTAATTTACTCAGACAAAACTATGGGGTAAAAACGATGTAGACACAATAATTTTTCTATCTTATTGCCACCAAGCTTATAAAGGGATCCACCGCGGCAAAAGATATACAAACACTGATTAGCTGGCACTCTATAAGGGAATCATTGCGGCTCGGAATCAGTAGAAATCTAAGAAAAATAGCATACAATTTCCACGTTGATGCAAGTTCTTTTTTTATTTTATTTCCCCCTAAAGTATAACACATAAAGCATAAGGACTAAATAATGACAGAAGAAGAATTACAAAGACAACTAGAATCTATACAACAAACTATATACAATAAAATTCCGCACGATACATCCACCTATTTTATAACTATCACTTTACCTTATGAGTTCAAGACGTATGATATTGGTTGCTTCGCGGATAGAATGAAATATCTCTTGTCTAAATTTATAAAACACCTATTGAATTGTAAAAGACTGTGGATAGATAGTGTATATGATTTTGATGCCTTCTTTGAAAATGTAGACCAAACTGAACCATGGCATCTACACTTACTTGGAACATTTATAGATCAAACAACGGGCGCGCAATTACCAAAAAACCTTATAGAAGAAACGATGCAAAAGGCTAGTTACAGATTCAAACAACATTACGGACTAGACAGAGAAATAAACTATAAAATAAAGCTTGTTCCTTACTCTGATATTCAAACTGTTATAGGCTACTGCACAAAAGAATTGATCCAAGGTAATGTGTTGTGTTCTGATCGTATTTATTGCCCCAAGACCTTATTCAACCCCTTACCAAAACAACCAACTAAAAAGAAAAACCTAACCAAAACCCAAAGGAAAATTCGCAAGATAAAAAAACTGTGTGGGCTTAGCTAATATCCCGCGGTCAACTCCCATAAATATCAGCTAAGACACACAAACAACAACTATAAATACCGCCTAATACCATCCGCTGTAAAAAGAATTGTCTCATAGCTATTACCGCGGACTATAACATCTCCCCCTTGGTAATAGGCTGTTTTTGCATTTTTGACTGTATAGAGATAATTTCCAGACAGACTACGAATTATCACATCTTTGCCTACCCACTCAAAACCAACACCTATACTCATTTTTTATCCTTTTCTGGTTTTTTCATATAGTTATAAACGGAAGCTCTACAAAGTCCAAATTTTTCAGCAACTTCTGTTATATGCATTTTCTTTTTGCGAACCAACTCTTTCAATTCTGTTATATCATCATCATCCAACTTATTTTTTCCACCTTTGAATTTTCCGCGGGCTTTGGCTATTGCGATTCCTTCTGCTTGGCGATTTTTTATCAATGCTCTCTCAAATTCCGCGATACTACCCAAAATTTGTAACATCAACGTACTCATTGCATTATCTTTCCCTGGTTCAAATCGCAAATTTTCTTTCACAAACACCACTGAACAATCTTTATCTGTGATTTCTTTTACCAATGACTGCAAATCAAACAAGTTTCTAGCCAATCTGTCTAAACTGTGGCATGTGATTTCATCTCCTGGTCTCAAATTACCCAACATAGCTACCAATTCAGGACGTTCTCTATCCTTACCGCTACATTTGTCAGTATACACGCGGTCAAAGCCTTTTTCGTCCAAAGTTTGCCTGTCGGTGTTTTGGTAAACTGACGACACGCGGCAATATAAGAATTTCATTTTTTTATCCTTTTGTCTAACCTAACTCTTTATATCTGTTTAGATTATACTGAATCGTGTCTAAAAGTCAAGAAAAAAACTTAGTTTAGACATTTTTTATTTGTATATTCTAAGTGTACCCATTTTGGACAATGCAAAAAACCATAAAAAAGCCTGTTTTATACATGCGCGCAGGATCTGTTTATAAAACATATGATAAATCGCTTATAATCGGACTATAGCGCGCTTTTTTCTCAAACACTACAAACTATACCAGAAAGCCGTTTTTTGATAAACTGGGGCAAATTTTATATTGCTTGATTTTTGTCGCGGTATTCAAACAAAAACGTCCAGAAGGGACGTTTTGTTATTACTTATCGTGATTTTGCTTTGCTGTTATATCCGCGTGGCAATCGTGGCATAACATCAGACAGTTATCTATTGTCGTTTCGCCACCATCTATAAAGGCTACTTTATGGTGCGCTTCTAGTTCAGAAAACGGCATTTCGCGTCCGCAACGTCCACCACATCTTTTACCTTGGTTCGCATAAGCCTGACGTTGTTGTTTATCACTGAATATACGATGCCATATCAATGTACGATCTCCAGACAACACGTATTCATAAAAGCCACTCTTTTTCAACCCGTCAGGATCAACATTGTACAGGTCAAACAATCGTTTCAATTCGGCTTCTAATACCGCGGGGTCGTACTGATTATTACCGTATTTGTTATATAATGTTCCCCAATCAATACTTTTCATTTCCTTACGATACTCTGGGAATGTTGTTTTTACCCATTCTATGACAGACTTGTAATAAGTCCAAAGTTCATTTGCGTTTTCATCAAAACGATGTTGTGCCATGTAATCTTTTATCTCTGGATATTGATCTGATTTAGATATGCGCCACCGTAATGCCAATTCTAACAATTCTTGACGATTTGCCGCGACAGCATCCTTATTTACCAACATGTGCCGATCATCATTATCGCAAAAAGATATGCTCAATGCTTTGTTATTGGTTTTTTTAGAGAAATACTGTTTGGCATCTGATAACCATGATCCTGTATAATTCGCATTCAGCAATTCTTGTTCAGTCATCTGTTTGCCGGCAATGTTTATAGTATGAAACCATTCTAATTTTTCATCATCCGTTCCATTACATAAATACACTTGCAACCGATAATCTAAAATCTCTTCCTTTTTCTCTGGCGATAATCCTTCAAAAGATTGATTGTTTTTCCCATTGAAATTGATTGCTATTGGGTTGCCATGTCCGTCATCGTTAGTAATAAATTGACAGATTGAAATAATGCGTTGCTGCCCATCAATTACTTCGTATGTACCATCTGGATTGATTGCCCAATACATACTGTTCAGTGGTAATCCATTATAAACTGACATCATAACGCGATCACGATCATTTGGTTCATATACGAACGCGCGCTGATATGCTGGTCTTACATTCAAAGTTCCATGATAGGCAACAACACCGTTATCGCCACTATCTTTATAATTTTTTACCAATTCACGAATAGTTATAACTGGTGTTGTTATTGTCATAGTCATTATTATGCTCCTTGCTTTTTACGAATGATTATTCTTCTGTACAATGCCTTTCCATTTAGATCTGGACCCCTGCCGCGCCACTCAACTCTATGATCATCTAAACCTAAAATTTCAAATTGTTCAGGATTATATTTATGCAAAAACGAAATAGGAACTCCCATTAGTCCATCATAATCCATTGGCATATTTCTAACAGTTCCAACTTCTATAGCATCATAATTATCGTACTTTGGGTACATTGATTCAAAGCCATGATATGTTTTCCCTGTTTCTAGTTTTTCGTTTCGTTTACTATGCGGCAAATTAGTAAACCATACAACACCAGCAACAAAAGCATATTTTACACCATTTTCTATTTTATGATATTGCTCATAATCGTCCGGTACCGCGAACCATCTGTTTGAACTGTCCATTGTCATGCCAAGCCATACTTTATTTGCTTTTATCAATGGAAAAAATTCTTTATACGTTATTGCATTTTGATTTCCGATGATTATAAATTTCTTTTTGTATTCCATGAGCTGAGCCACATATTCCCTGAACAGCGAGAACGGTGGATTTGTTATTACTATGTCAGCCTGTTTCAATAATTCTATACATTCCGCGCTACGAAAATCCCCATCGCTTTTTAGTGGTATTTCTTCTATATCTTCACTGCATATAATGCCATCGCCAGTATTATCTTTGTTCAAAATATACATCGTTGATTTTTTGCCGGCTTCGTAGTGTGTGGCGATAACTTTTTTGATTCCGAATGCTTGAAAATTGTCCGCGAGATATTTTATAAAATTTGATTTAGGTGTTCCTTTGCCAATACCGTAATGATCATCACAATTACAGTATATGACTTTGCCTTTGAAATACTTTGCATAGTTTACAAGCTCTTTTTTTATATCGTCATAGCTTGTATAAAATTCATCTTTCTTTGCTGTATTCGCGACAATAAGCCCTGTATTTTTTCTCATATTGTATTTCCTGGTATTCAAAAATTTGTTGTAAAATCTTCCCTGGAAATACTTACATAAACCAACGTTTTGTTATGGATTGCGCGCTTTCAAGTGAGCAATCTATTTGAATATGAAAGAATGCCTGTTTTCTGGGATTTATAAATTTGGACTTTTTATAATCTAACCATTTCAAACAAGCTAAAAATATGTTGATTTTATCGTTCTATAAAAAAACAAGGATTTTTACAACATAAAGGTATAAAAAATGGCTATAATTGGGTACATCCGCGTGTCTTCAAACAAGCAATCATGTGAACATCAAAAACACGAACTAACACAATTCGCGGCACAACAAAATATCAATATAGATCAGTGGGTAGAAGAAACAATATCATCACGAAAGCCGCTAAAGAAACGTAAACTAGGCGAATTATTAGAAACAATACAACCAAATGATATTCTAATCGCGGCAGAAATCTCGCGGCTTGGGCGTTCTTTGTTAGAAGTTATGCATATTTTGGAAATTTGCCTGAATAATAATTGTCAGGTGTGGACGTTGAAAGAACATTATAGGTTAGGAAACGATATTCAATCAAAGGTTATGGCTTTCGCTTTTGGTCTTTCTGCAGAGATAGAACGTAACCTTATAAGTCAAAGAACAAAAGCATCTCTGGATAACATTCGCGCAAAAGGTAAACGATTGGGTAGACCTGTTTCTGCTCAATCTAAAAAACTAAAATTAGCTAAAAATAAAAAACGCATCCGGAAATTACTAGATGCGGGAATATCAAAATATAAGATTGCGAAATTGATGGAAGTACAACCTATGACTATCACAAGGTTTGTTTCGCGAATGGGGTGGTAAGATGTGTTTTTCCTACCACCCCATAAAACCTAATCAATGTTGATGTGTGGTTTGTATTTTCCGCGCTTAGTGCTGATCTTTTCTGGATTGATATAAAGATCTGGGATTATTTTTTTCCAATAATCAAGATGTAAAATTTCTTCTGGATACTCAATTCTATCAACAGCTTCTTTGATTTCTTCTGTAGAGTATTTTAGATAGTTTTTTTGCCGTATAGTGCTTCCTTCCCAACCAATAATGTCATCAACAATGGAATCGTCAATCTTTAGTCTTTTTGTGTGTTTGCTTATTGTGTCGCGGAAAGAATGAAAAGAGTATTTATTACCATCACGTGATACGATTCCTAACTCATTCTGTATAAAGCGTTCCCATGGTGCCATAAATTTTTTAGCAGGATCGCCCTTTGAACTAGCTGCGCGGTCAAATATAAAATCTGTCTCTTGCGCACCCATTTTTTTCTGTCGTGCCTTTATCATATCTAAAAAACCAAAATCTAATAATTGTTTTGCAATAGCTAATTTTCGTTCACTAGCTTTATTTTTTCTGTTTTTCTTGGTATGGTTTTTACGGAACCAAATACAATGAACACCATCTTTTTCAATAAAATCTCCGAACTGCAAAGTGACAGCTAAATTTGTTCTTGAACCAGAAAACAATGCAACCAAACATGCTAAAAATTCATCAGGATGTGTTTTGAAGAAATCATATTTTGGGTCAAAAATTTTTGCTAATTGTTCTTCGGTAAACGTGCCAAACTCTTCTTTTTCGCCCGCTGGTGTTTCTGGTAACCTTTCTGTGTAATAAAGTAATTTTTCCCCTTTGTAAAATTCTGGTTCTTTCTTATGAGCCTGCTTTATAACCTTACGCAATACGTCCATTGTTTTGTTTTTAGAATCATTGTTTAGATTGGTTCTGCTAGTTAGCGCTTCAACTATTTTCTTTATCACGTTTTCATTGTTCAATTTAGAATAATCATCGTCCAGAGATAGATTTACCGGTTTCAATAATGTTGCTAATATCCGCGGGAATCTCTCTTTGATTGTATCACTATTACGTTTCAGAGATTCTGTTAGAATTTCTCTTATGGTATTTTGGGGCATTTGCATGCTTGGATATTGTGGCATGTATTGTTTGTTGATTGCGGGCATTACCGGTATCATAGTTTGTGTGCCGTATACCATTTGTTCCCAAGACGTGTATTGTGGTGTAAATAATTGTTGATGTTGCTTGAATTGATACTGTATCGCTGGGTTGGTCTTTGCGCGAATAAAATGGATCAATATGTGAAGCTTGTTGCGTTCTAATTCTGCAGCCATGCCCGCGGAACATCTTTCTGTCAATGTAGCGCTGTTTCCAGTTTTGCTTAGTCTTAGTATTTCTTCACATTTGAAATATTTATCAATAGCTTGAGTGTCCGATAAATTTTTATATTCGTTTTCTATAATGCGCGCTCGTTCTTCATCGGTTTGTGCAATTTGATTTAGATATTGATCAATAGTTACTGGTTTAGTGGTATCCAGTTCCACATTATTTATTATTTGCATAGAAAGCTCCTTTTTCACTAATGCGAGCCTTTGGATAGCCAAATTTAGATCGCTTGTTCCTAGGCTCTTTTTTATAGAACTGAACTTTCCATCACTTTTTTTGAAAGAAATGCGAAAATAATAAATTTTTTTTCGTAAAACTAAGTTCTTTATATATACATGTCTCACTTTTGGTACCACCTGAATGTTTCATGGTTGTTTTTTATGCTGGAAAACATTGAGATGGCGGGAATCTAAGAATGATCAAATTTCGCGGTTCGGTACCATGGATGATTCAAAAAATAAAAAATCCCAGATAACTGGGAAAAATTCATGGTGGGTGGTATTGGACTCGAACCAACGACCTTTACGATGTCAACGTAACGCTCTAACCAACTGAGCTAACCACCCAAGCGACAACTATTATAACAATAAAATTTAGATTTGCAAATAAATTATACTGTATAATTATTTTACTTTTGTGCATAAAAAACACCGGCAAACGCCGGTATTTTTATTGGTTTTTCAGGTATGATTCCAACCACTTGTTATCGAATTTTAAT
>JAFVWM010000038.1 GCA_017501665.1 Alphaproteobacteria bacterium
CTTCTGCTCTACCATTGAGCTACACCCGCTTTTTCAAACCATTATCCAAGGTTACATATCTTATAGTGGTGGAGGGGGATGGATTCGAACCATCGTAGACTAAGTCGACGGATTTACAGTCCGTTGCATTTGACCGCTCTGCCACCCCTCCTTGTTTTACTATAAGGACAAAGGATTACTCCTTAAGTGTCAGTGTATTTGCACTACCTATGCAAATAATATTATTTTACATCGTTTGTCAATATCTTTTTTATATAAATCTTAATTATTTTACGTTATTTTCGATATTATACTTTTTGTTTTTATATGGAGTTTTTGATGAAAAACATTATTTTAACCGAAAAAAGAAATCCTAATACCACTAATATTGATATTATGGATGCTAATCAAATTGCCAAAGTATTAAACGAGGAAGATAAAAAAGTAGCTTTAGCCGTTGAAAAATGTATTTCTGAAATAGGCGAATCCATAGAAATTATTGCTCAGTCCTTTCTAAAAGGCGGAAGATTGGCTTATTTCGGGGCCGGAACAAGCGGAAGATTGGGGGTTTTGGATGCTTCGGAATGTTGGCCCACTTTTGGTGTTGAGCATGGTATGGTAAACGGTTTTATTGCCGGAGGAGATAGAGCTTTACGCTACTCAATAGAAAATTCTGAAGATAACAAAGAGTTAGGATTGCAGGATTTAGAATCGTTTAATCCCAATGAAAAAGATGTTGTTGTCGGTATTTCCGCAAGCGGAGGACCAAGGTATGTATTGGCAGTGTTGGAAGAAGCACAAAAAAGAGGGTGCAAAACCATCGGTATAAGCTCGAATCCCGAAGCGGTTTTACAAAAATATTCTGATATATTTATTAATCCGGTAGTGGGAGAAGAACCGGTTACGGGGTCATCACGTATGAAATCGGGAACAGCTCAAAAAATGATACTTAATATGTTGTCAACAGGTGCGATGATACGGATAGGCAAAACATATGAAAATTATATGATAGATGTGCGGATGGTTAATGAAAAGCTTGTCGACAGAGGAACAAGAATCGTTGCAGAGATTGCAAAAATTTCGTATGAAGAAGCAAAGGTGTTTTTAAGGGAATCGGACAACAAGGTAAAAACAGCTTGTGTTATGGCTATAAAAAAATGTTCGAAAGAAGAGGCCGAGCAATTGTTAAAATTAAATGGCGGTATTTTGAGAAAGGTAATATAAAATGGCAAAAAATTTTAATGGTAAACCAATGATTTCTCAACAAAATATTTTGTATGGAAGACATGCTGTTTTGAGCGCTTTGGCTAATCCCAAAAGAAAGATAAATAAAATTTTGTGCGTAAAAGAAAATGCTGAAGAAATAAGAAAAATTTCAAAAATCGTTCCGCAGATTGTAGAAAAAAAAGAGATAGATAAGCTGTTTTCGACAGATGCCGTTCACCAAGGTTTTGCTTTGTTTTGCAACAGACTGGAAGATTATACCTTGGAAGAAATTATTGATATGGCGGAAGCAAAAGAAAAATGTCATATTTTGATTTTGGATCAAGTAACTGATCCGCAAAATGTAGGTGCCATAATTCGATCGGCGGTGGCTTTTAATACTTTGGCTTTGATTATGCAAGACAAAAATTCACCACAAGAAAATGGTGCAATGGCGAAAGCTGCGGCCGGTATGATGGAACATTTGCCGGTTGTCAGAGTTACTAATTTATCACGGGCAATCGAAAAGTTAAAAAATGCAGGTTTTTGGACTGTGGGTATGGATAGTTATGCCAAAATAACAATTGATAATTTCCAAAAACCTTTAAAGACAGCGATAATAATGGGATCTGAGGGAAAAGGAATGCGTCGGCTTGTAGAAGAGAATTGCGATGTTTCGGTAAAACTTCCGATATCGCCTTTGACAGAAAGTTTAAATGTGGCAACGGCAGCAGCAATAGCTTTGTATGAAATTAACAAGTAAGGAATCTAAAATGCCTTGTTCAATTGATGTTAAAAATCTTTCAAAATCTTTTGGTCATATTTGTGCGGTTGATGGTGTGTCGTTTACCGCTTATCCAAGCCAAATAATTGCTCTTTTAGGCCCGAACGGTGCAGGAAAATCTACCTTAATGAATATGATTGCCGGTTTTTTGTCACAAACATCAGGAAGTGTTGAAATATTCGGTAAAAATAATGAACAATATCCTATCGAAACAAAAAAGAAACTCGGTTTTTTACCGGAAGGAGCACCTTTATATGCCGATATGAGTGTGGAGAGTTTCTTAAATTATATGGCAAAGCTAAAGTCTTCAACAAAAAATGAGGTGAAAAGGGTTATGGCTTTGGCAAATATTGAACAAGTAGCAAAACAAAAAATTGAAACCTTGTCAAAAGGATATAAAAGACGCGTGGGTTTTGCTGTAAGTGTATTGGGAAATCCGCCGATTTTGCTTTTGGATGAACCGACAGACGGATTGGATCCGAATCAAAAAGCTCATATGTTGGGGTTGATTAAGGATATGAGTAAAGACAAAACAATTATAATTTCTACACATTTACTTGACGAGGCTGAAGATATTGCAACCAGAATTATGATAATGAATAAAGGTAAAATAAAAGTTGATGGTGATTTAGATGCTATAATGAAACAAACAAGAACAAATTCTTTGGAAAATGCTTTTATAAAAGTTACGAGGTAGTATCATGTCTAAAATTTTTACAGTAGCAAAAGGTGAATTTTATCGTTATTTTATTTCACCGTTGGCTTATGTTTATTTAATCTGTTTTTTGCTTTTAACCGGATCATTATCTTTATATTTTGGCGGAATATTTTCGCAAGGGAATGCCAGTTTAAGACCAATGTTTGAGTTTTTGCCGTGGATATGCATATTATTTGTATCCGGTATAGCTATGAGATTATGGGCTGAAGAGTTAAAAAGCGGAACTGTTTTACAAATAGTTACACTTCCGGTGTCGATTAATGATTTTATATGGGGTAAATTTTTAGCGGCGTGGGCTTTTTGTGGCGTTGCTTTGGTTTTGACTTTTCCTTTTGTCATAACAATTAACATTTTAGGCGACCCTGATAATTGGGTTATTTTTAACAGTTATGCGGGGGCTTTTTTGTTGATCGGTGCTATGTTGGCAGTTTCGCAGACGGCTTCGGCTTTAACCAAAAATCAAGTAATTGCATTGGTTATTTCTGTTTTTATAAATCTGTTGTTTTTTCTTAGCGGACTTGAATATGTTTTGGGATTTTTCAGAAATTTTGCTCCGGAATATATAATAACACTTGTTTCTTCATTCAGCTTTTTAACTCATTTGTCAACATTTATTTTGGGTGTTTTTGAACTTAACAGTCTGATATTTTTTGTTTCATTGATAGTTGTTTTTAACTTTTTTACGTTTACGATTATTAATTATAAAACGACCGGTACGGCTTTTTGGCTTGAGTCAAAATCAACGGTAGGTTATGTCAGCGCTGTAATTTTGATGCTGATTGCTTTTATCGGAATAAATTTGTTTGCAAATGGTTTTTTTAAAGGCAAAAGAATAGATTTTACCGAAGAAAAATTGTTTACTTTATCAGAATCGACTAAAAGAGTACTTGAAGAACTAGACGTACCGGTATTGGTCAAAGTGTATTATTCTCCGATATTAGGAGAAAGAGACGAAAGATACAGGAAATATTTTGATAATTTAAAATTGTTATTAAATACCTACGCAAATATAGGCGGTGAAAAGTTTGATTATCAAATTTATAATCCGGAACCTTTAAGTGATGTTGAGGATAGAGCTCTTGCATCCGGTTTACAACCGATAGCTGTTTCTGATATAGGTGTGGCGGCATATTTCGGTTTGGTGTTCGGTAATGAAAACGGAAATACTTTGAGTATACCTTTTTTACCTTTGCAAAGAGCTAATTTATTGGAACAAGATTTGACCGAAAACATATATTTGCTTGAACATAAGAAGAAAAAAGCAGGTTTGTTGACATCTTTGCCGATTTTAGGGTCATTTAACGAGGGTGTTTCTGCGCAATCGTGGCAAATCGTTGATGAGATTTCAAAGTTTTACAATATAAAGAAAATAACAAAGCTGTCAGATATTAGTAGCGATCTTGATGTTTTGATTTTGGCTCATCCCAAAGAAATGACGAAAGATATGGAAGAAGCTATTTATAATTATTCTATATCCGGCGGTAAAATTTTAGCTTTTTTTGATGTTGCTCCCGAATCTTTGTATTTGACAGGTCCGCAAAAAGAGTTGTTACATCAATCAATGTATGGAAATTTGCCTCAAAAATGGGGATTTAAATTCTTTGATAACTACGTGGTTGCTGATTTGGATTATTCTTCACAGGTATCTGTTCAGGAAGAAAATTATTCGGGAACAACGCAAGATTTGATCCAGTTTTTTGTAACAGATAAGGGCTTTTACAGCGATATTCCGGAAATGCAAAATTTGAAAAGAATGTTGATGACTTCGGCTTCTATTTTTAAGCCGTTGGAAAATTATGATCTTTACTTTATTCCATTGATGGAAGCAAGTGAAAATTCTCAAGTATTACCGGTTGAGGCTGTTATAAACAATATTCATCCGGCAGAAATTTTAAGACATTTTAAAGCTGATAAAGTAAGAAAAGCATTAGCTGTTCATATTTTGAACAAAGATAAGACCAAGCAATTTGAAATTATTGCCGTAGGTGATTCTGATTTGTTGTACGACAGTTTTTGGACATCTTCGATTACAATAGGTAATAATAATTACAATATACCAATATTGGATAACGGCAATTTTGTTTTGAATTCATTAGATGTGTTAACAGGAGATGATACCTTACTTGATTTAAGAGGAAAATCTCCTCGTATAAGACCTTTTGAGGATGTTGAAAAAAACAAAAAACAAATATTAGTAAAATTTAAGATAAAAGAAAAAGATATTTTTGATCAGATTGAGCAAATAAAGAAGGGGTTGACTGAAATTTATAATAAAAAAAGTTTTGAAGGTCGAGATAATTTTACCGTCGATGAAATAGCCGTACTTAATAAAGTTAAAAGCCAACTGGAAGAAAAAAGAAAAGATCTTTATGCCATAAGATTAGAGATGAATAACAGTCTCAGAAATACAGATGCTAAGGTTAAGTTTTTTAATATTTATGCCATACCGCTTTTGATAGCATTAAGTATAATTGTGTGGAGTGTTAAAAAAATAAATTTTTGCAAGCCTGAAATGCCAAAATATAACAAACAATTCGGGTTTATGTCAGGTATTGTTTTGAGTTTTGTTTTTTTGGGAATTGCGGGTGTTTTGGTTCAACCTGAAGTGCATAAAACAGATGTTTCAGACAGGCCTTTGTTTAAAAATTTAAATGAAAAAATAAATGACGTAAAAAGAATTGTTTTGAAGAATTCAAAAGATGAATTGGTTTTTATAAAAAAAGGCAATTTATGGGTGTTACAAGGACATGAAAACTTTTTGGTTAAGCAAAACAGAATAAGTAATTTATTGTCAACAATTGTTCAGGCATCAGTTTATGAAAAGAAATCAGATAAAATAGAAAGTTTGGAGAGATTCGGCTTGTTACCGATTGATAATGAAAAAAGCACTGCGGTAAAAATTGTATTGGAAGATGATAACGAGAAAGAAATAGCTTTGATGAATGTCGGAAAATATGATGTAGAACTTGGTCGTGGAGCTATAGGTGCTTATGTAAGGTTTGATGATAGCTTTCAAACTTGGTTGGTTAAGGCGTCATTTATTGATTTAAATTTGGATTATAACGGCTGGGTTTATAGTGATATGTGGAATTTACAGTTCGGTCGTTTTTCGTTGTTTGACGGAAAGCATAATGTCGATAAATTGGCCAAGTTGATGAGTATTTTACTTAATACAAAAATAAAGCATGCCGATAAAGAGAACACCCAAAATTCAAGTTTTGCATTAAACTTGAGTGGGGAAGATTTTAGTAAATTGCAAATAGATTTTTATGAGAAAAAAAACTCATTTTTGGTAAAATACAAATTTGATAAAAATATTAAAAACGATATTTTAAGAGAGTTTGCAAAAATAACCGAAGCTAATGTTTATGAAATCAGTAAGGATGATATGGAGAAGATAAAAAATGCGACTGAGTCAGAGTAAAGCAAACAGATTAAAAAAAATAGCAGCCGTTTCATCGATTTTGTTGGCTATTTTGTTGTGTTTGTTAAAGGTTGTTGCGGTTTTTTATACAGGGTCTTTAGCTGTACTATCTTCAATGGTTGACAGTTTGTCGGATATATTAGCGTCGTTAGTAACTTTTTTTGCAGTAAAAATATCGGTGAAACCCGCATCATATAATTATCGCTACGGTTATGGTAAAACAGAGGCTTTGAGCGCTTTGTTTCAGTCGTTGTTTGTTGCTGTGTCCGGAGTGTTTATTTTATATGACTCAATATTACGTTTTTGGAATCCTGTTGAATTAAAACAAACTGATTTCGGTTTGGCTGTTATGATATTTAGTTTGTTTGCGACAATTATATTGGTGATATTTCAGCAAACAGTTGCGAAAAAAACCAACTCTCAAGCAATTGCGGCAGATTCTTTACATTATAAGGTAGATATTTTAACAAATTTATCGATTATTGTATCGTTAGGTGTTGTTCGTATTTGGGGAATTGCGCAAGTCGATACAATTATTGCCGTTTTAATAGCAATATATCTGTTATGGAATGCTTATGATTTGGCTAAAGATGCAGTAGGATTATTGCTTGATAGAGAACTTGATGAAAAGATAAGAAAAGATGTTTTAGATATTGTTTCAAAACATGAGATGAAGCTTAAAGCACATGATTTAAGAACCAGAGACTTGGGCGCTTCTTATATGTTTGAATTTCATTTGGAGTTAGATGGTAATCTTAGTTTATATCAGGCTCATGAATATACAGAAGAAGTGGAAAATCTTATTAAAAAGAAGTATCCCGATGCGCAGATAATTATTCATCAAGATCCCAAAGGAATAGAAGAAGACAGATTGGATAATCGTTTAAAAAAATAAACTAAACATCCCAAGGAAAGACCAGCCATTTTTCAGGAAATTGGCGTTCGAAGATGTCGGCTTGCAGAACTCCGCGTTCTTTTGCATATACTGTCACAAATTTGCCGGAAGGAAAGGTACGACGCATAACTTCAAATGTTTGGCCTGAATCGGAAATGTCGTCAATGATAAGTGTTTTTTCATCAATGGTACCAACAGATTGCGGTTTGTCGACTTCGTTAAGTTTTAAGTGTTTTGAGCCGACGTAGGTGCTTATATTTATGACGGCTGAATTTCTGATACCTAATTCATATGCTATAATTCCTGCCGGAATGAAACCGCCACGAGAAATGGCTACGATTTTATTAAATTCCTGACCGGTGGCTTTTATTTTTTTACAAAGATTTTTGACGTCTTGATGAAACTCTTCCCAACTTATGTAAATTTTGTCGTCCATATACGTTCTCTTTTTTTTGTAATGTTAATGGCGTACTCGGAGGGATTCGAACCCTCAACCCTCAGCGTCGGAGGCTGATACTCTATCCGATTGAGCTACGAGTACATTTTATAAAAATTATTTTATAACTAAACCAATTTGGTTAAGAATTCTACTATATTTTGATAAAAATGCAATAAAATAAGCTTTTTAGCCAAAATTTCTCTTGACTATTGAGTGAATTGTATGTATTAAAAGGCAACGAGTTTTTATTAAATAAGGATAAATGTAATGGCTAGAAAATGTGAAATTTCAGGTACAGGCGTTTTGAGCGGTAATAATGTTAGTCACGCTAACAATAAGACCCGTCGTCGTTTTTTACCTAATTTGCAAGTTGTTTCTTTGTTGAGTGATGTTTTGGGTAAGGTTTTCAAATTGAAAGTTTGTTCTAAAACTTTGCGTACCATTGAACACAATGGCGGTTTGGATTCTTATCTCGAATCTACATCTAATAATAAATTGACAGACGAAGCTAAAAAAATAAAAAAAGCTATCGCAAAGAAAAAAGCTTCTGCAAAGTAATTTATAATAAATAGAATATAAGTCCCATATCTGATTGATGTGGGACTTTTTTTATCCCCATTATCCCCAATATCCACAGGCTTGAAATTTTTTAAAATCAAAAGCAGTTGTATTTTGATTGAGGGTTGATATAAAAAGACTATAATTTTTTATAAGTAAAGATTTAAGGATAGTAAAATGGATGAATTGAAATCAGAACAGCTGCCAAAAAATATTGAAGCAGAACAAGCTTTGATAGGAGCTATTTTGGCTAATAATAAAACCTTTGAGAAGGTGTCGGAGTTTTTACGAGCAGAACATTTTGCCGATCATGTTCATGCTAAAATTTTCGAAATATTATCGAATCTGATTTCAAGGGGGCATGTAGCAGATGTTATTACTCTAAAAAATTATTTTGAACAAAGTGGTTCTTTAGATGAGGTGGGCGGATATAATTATCTTATAAAATTGGCTGATTCGGCGACTCCTTTGACTAATGCTGAGTATTATGCGCAGTTCATTTATGATAAATATTTACGTAGAGAGTTGATTGCGACCGGTTTTGATATAGTTAACAATGCGACAAAAGAGGATTTGGATTCAGATGCTAACGAACAAATTGAATTGGCTGAAAAAAGGTTGTTTGATTTGGCAAATCAGGGTGAAACGCAATCAGGTTTTGTTGATTTTGCAACAGCTTTGGAATCGTCTTTGAAACGCGTAGAGACTGCCTATCAAAAAGATGGTAAAATTTCCGGCGTTCCTACGGGATTGGATGCTTTAGATGCCAAAACAGGCGGGCTTAATGATTCGGATCTTATTATTTTGGCCGGACGTCCGGCTATGGGTAAAACCGCTTTGGCAACAAATATTGCTTATAATGTGGCAGAATTTTTTGCGCATGATAAAAATACTCCGGCAAAGAATCGGGGCGTTGCTTTCTTTTCTCTAGAAATGTCGGCAGATCAGTTGGCTTCAAGAATATTGTCGACCGTTACTCAAACCAATGGTCATAAGATGAGAACAGGGGAATTGGATAATGCCGAATTTACCAGAATTGCCGCAGCAGTACGCGAGCTTGAGAGTATACCTTTATATATTGATGATACACCGGGGCTTAATATTAATGCAATTCGTACTCGCGCAAGAAGATTGAAAAGAAATAAAGGGTTGGGGTTGATTGTTATTGATTATATTCAACTTATTAACGGAACTGGAAGTAAGAAGGGTGAAGGAAATCGTGTACAAGAATTGTCAGAAATTTCTCGTGGACTTAAAATTTTAGCTAAAGAATTACAAGTTCCGGTAATAGCTCTTTCACAGCTTAATCGTGGAGTGGAATCCAGAGATGATAAACGTCCGTTGATGTCTGACTTGCGTGAATCGGGATCTATTGAGCAAGATGCCGATATAGTAATGTTTGTATTTAGAGAAAATTATTATATTCAAAATGAAGAGCCTAAGCAAAAATCCGGTGAAACTCCGGAACATTTACAAAAACGTATTGAAGAGTGGGAAGCAAGGGTCAGGGCTACCAAAAATATTGGAGAAGTTATTATCGGAAAACAACGTCATGGTCCCATAGGAACCGTTCAACTGTTTTGGAACGGAGATTATGCCCAGTTTGGTAATTTGGCGCGAGAAGAATATTTGCCGGAACGTATGGGAGAATAGGTTGAGTAATAAATTTTGGGCAACAAAGTCCTTTAGAGAGTTTAGCGAAGAGGAATGGGAGCAAATTTGTTGTCGTTGCGGATTGTGTTGTTTGGTAAAAGTACAAGATGAAGACGATGATGAGGTATATTATACGAGAGTTATTTGTCATTTGTTTGATTGTAAAACGAAACTTTGTAAAGAATACAAAAACAGATGCTCTTTAGTTCCCGAATGTCTGAAGGTTACATCACAAAACATTGATAAATTAGATTGGATGCCTAAAAAGTGTGCTTATAGAATATTATATGAAACAGGGGATTTGCCTGAGTGGCACTTTTTGAAAAAATCAAACATAAATCCACCGGAATTACCTGAAAATTTGGTATATGATAATATGGTTAATGATGATAGTTTGGAAGATTATATTATTGAAGATGATAAGTTTTAGGAAGGAATATGAATAATTGGCCGATCGAAAAATATAATCCGCAATCAAGATTTGATAATCTGGATAAGTTTGAACCTGAATTTTGGAAAAAAAAGGAATTGAAAGACTTATCTAAAGAAGAATGGGAGTTGCTTTGTGATGGTTGTGGTAAGTGCTGCTTAAATAAAATAGATATTAAAGGCAAAGTTTGTTTTACTAATGCGAAGTGTCGTTTTTTAGACGAAGAAACTTGTTTGTGCCAAATATATGAACACAGATTTGAAAAAGTTGATGATTGCAGAGATATTGATCTTAAGACGGTTATTGAAGAGCCTGAAATATTGCCTAAGACGTGTGCTTACAGATTGTTGGTTGAGGGTAAGGATTTGCCTGATTGGCATCCGTTATTGACTAAAAATGCTTCATCGATACACGAATCGGGGCAATCTCTTAAAGGAAGAAAACTGATTTCGGAAACAGAGGTTAGAGATTATGAAAATCACATTGTTGACTGGCAAGACCTTTGATTTTTCAAAAGAATTTCCTTTTGATGTAAAAGTAAAAAAAACATCTGTTGCTAAAAAGTTGGTGTTGAGAATCGATACAAAAGATCATTGTGCGATTTTAAGCATTCCTAAATATTGTTTGCGAAAGCAAGCGTTAAAGTTTTTGCAAGAAAATGAGGTTTGGATTATTAATACATTGGCTAATTTACCAAAACTTTCAAATTTTGCCGATGGTGATGAAATAAGCGTTTTTGGCAAGATTTATAAAATATGTCACGAAAACAAACATAAAGGCACCCGTTTTGAAGGTGATTTATTAAAAGTAGGCGGAGATAAAGTTTTTTTGCATCGCCGAGTAAAAGACTTTTTGAAAAAAGAAGCTGTCGACAAATTGGCTGAAATATCTATAAAAACAGCAGAAAAAATAGGTGTAAAAATTGCTTCGGTGACAGTAAAGGATACAAAATCGCGCTGGGGAAGCTGTTCGACAAAAGGAAATATAAACTATAATTGGCGAATCGTTTTAGCACCAAAAGAGGTTATTGATTATTTGGTTTGTCATGAGGTTTCTCATCTTAAACATCCTAATCACTCCACAGATTTTTGGAGCACGGTTGAAAGTTTGTGTCCGTCTTATAAAGATTCAAGAAATTGGTTAAAAACACACGGTAAAGAATTATATAAATACAACTAATCTTAAACCGGTTATTGATTTATTAAAAAACTTTTCCTATATTTATTATCAGTGGCAACTTGAAAATAAGGAAAAATTTATGCGAAACAATGTTTATTCTCAATCACAAACCAGAACCATAGATGAGGGTTTGCGCTCTTATATGCTTAAGGTATATAATTTTATGGCCGGCGGTTTGTGTCTTACAGGTGTGGCAGCATGGCTTGTGGCTAATACATCGTTGTTGGGTGTGTTCTTTAATATTACTCCTCAAGGGGCATCTTTATCCGGTTTGGGATGGTTAGCTTTGATTGCGCCACTTATTATGGTTTTTGCTTTTAGTTGGGTGGTATCATCGGGAACAGCCAAACAAGTACAAATGCTTTTTTGGAGCTATTCGTTGTTGATGGGGGTTAGTTTAACACCGGCATTTTTGTTGTATACCCAATCCAGCTTAGTCAGAGTGTTTTTGATAACCGCCGGCAGTTTTGGTGCTTTGAGTTTGTATGGTTATACAACAAAGAAAGATTTAAGCGGACTTGGTTCGTTTTTGATAATGGGTTTATTTGGTTTAATCATAGCATCAATCGTAAATATTTTTGTAAAAAGCTCCGGTTTTGATTGGGCTTTGTCATTTATCGGTGTGGGTATTTTTGCCGGTTTGACGGCTTTTGATTCTCAAAGAATCCGTTCGATTTATTCATCTGCCGACAGTGATGAAACTCTGACCAAGAAGGCTTTGATGGGTGCGTTGAGCTTGTATTTAGATTTTATTAATCTGTTTTTATATCTGTTGCGTTTTATGGGTGATAGAAAATAAGAAAAATTGAGTTTGTAAAAAGACCGACTTGATGTACTTAAGTCGGTCTTTTTTTGTTGCACATAAAAAGAGAATCTTTTACAATTTTTGAGATGTTTTTTTGAATACTTGGAGAAAGAAAAAATGCGCAATTCGGGAAGAGAAAATAACCAGCTCAGAGACATTGAATTTGTTATCGATTTTAATCCGTATGCCGAAGGCTCTTGTTTGGTAAAATACGGGAATACACATGTTATTTGTACGGCAAGCGTCGATGAAAAAGTTCCTTCATGGTTGAAGGGACAAGAAAAAGGTTGGATAACGGCAGAATATGCCATGTTGCCTCGGTCTACACAAACACGTGTTCAAAGGGAAGTGAAAAAATCGTCGGGAAGAACGCAAGAAATTCAAAGACTGATAGGACGTTCTTTAAGAGCGGTGGTTGATTTGGAAAAAATGAAAGATATTTGTGTAACGATAGACTGTGATGTTTTACAAGCAGACGGAGGAACAAGAGTTGCTTCGATATCAGGTGGTTTTGTAGCTTTATATTTAGCTTTGAAAAAATTGGTTGAAGAAGAAAAAATACCGGAGAATCCGATTAGAGAATTTGTGGCAGCGGTTTCTTGTGATATTTACAATGGGCAAGCTATTTTAGATGTTGATTATGAAGAAGATTCTAATTCTCAGGTTGATATGAATTTTATTATGACGGAAAGCGGTAAAATTGTTGAAATTCAGGGAACTGCCGAAGGAGAGCCTTTTGAAGAAAAAGAGTTTAACGAATTGATGAGATTGGGTAAAGAAGGAATTAAACATATTATTGCCAAACAAAAGGAGGCGTTGAAATGTTAAAAGAGTTGGTTATTGCTTCACACAATAAAGGGAAAATAGCTGAGTTTGAAAACTTGTTGGCTCCGTATGGGGTAAAAATTTATTCAGCTAAAGACTTGGATTTACCTGATGTAGAAGAAACAGGAAAGACTTTTGCCGAAAATGCTATTATAAAAGCGGAAGCACTGGCTGAAATGTGTAATAAGCCCTGCTTGGCTGATGATTCCGGTTTGTGTGTTGATGCTTTGGACGGAAGACCAGGTGTATATTCGGCAAGATATGCGCCAAACAGAGATTTTGATAAAGCAATGACAATGCTGATAGATGAAATTAAGACAACCCGAAGTAAAGATTGGTCGGCTCATTTTTCTTGTGTTTTGGCATTGAAGATTCCCGATAAAAAAGTTGAGCTTTTTGAAGGAAGAGTTGACGGTAGAATCGTTGAACAAAGAAGGGGTGAAAATGGTTTCGGTTTTGATCCTGTTTTTGTGCCAAACGGATTCGATGTAACTTTTGCCGAAATGAGTGCTGATGATAAAAAGAAAATTTCGCACAGAGGTCAAGCGGTAGAAAAGTTTTTGCAAAAGGTGTTTAATGGGTAAAATTTTTAATGTTTCATCTTCCAATTGTTTTGTAGAAATTTTAGCTGAGAAGTTGTTGAATGACTATCAAAACAATATACTTGAGTTATCAAAGGTTTTGATTTTGTTGCCGAATCGTCGTGCGCAAAGATCGTTGTCCGATGCTTTTGTGAAGCTTAATGGTATGACGCCGACTTTATTACCTCAAATGCGGGCAATAGGAGATGTCAGCGAAGATGAGATTATGCTCAGTGGGCAAAATGTGCAAAATGAATTTGTTAATTTGCCGGAAGTTATAGATCCCAAAGAACGAACCATGCTTTTTATGCGTCTTATCATGAGCAGATATAAAGATTTTGGTTTGGAAAAAGTTTCTTTATCTCAGGCTTGTTCCTTAGCATTGGAATTGGGCGGTTTGATAGATACCGCACAGATGTACGGGCTTGATTGGAGTAATTTAAAAAATTTAGCTCCGGAAGAATATGCGGAACATTGGCAAGAAACATTGAGGTTTTTGGAAATTATAACTCAATATTGGCCGAGTATTTTGCATGAACGCGGTGTTATTGATGCGAGTGAGCGTAAAAATAAACTGATAAACATTCAATGTAGTATTTGGCAAGAGCAAAAGCCGTTACAAAGAATCATTATTGCCGGTACAACAGCTGTTTCGCCGGCAATGAAAAATTTGGTAAAAACCGTACTTGATTTAGAAAACGGAGAAGTTTGGTTGGCCGGACTTGATAAAGAGCTTGAAGAAGAATCTTTTGAAATAATTGATGAAACTCATTCGCAGTATGAATTAAAGCAACTTCTTGATTTTTTGGAAATCAAAAGAAATGAAATTGAAGATGTGGTTGAAAGTGTTAACAGACCGCGAGAAAAGCTTATTAGTGAAATTATGCGACCGGCCATATCCAGTGATAAGTGGTTAGAGCTTGAAGGTGTTTTAGAAAAAGGCACGTTTGATGGCATAAAAGTCGTTGAGTGCGACGATTTGCGCCTTGAATCAATAGCAATAGGAATAATGATAAGAAAAGCTTTAGAAGAAAAAGAAAAAACTATTGCCTTAGTGACACCGGACAGAAATTTAGCTCGAAGAGTTGCTTGTGAATTAAAACGTTGGAATATAGAAGTTGATGATTCTGCAGGTATTCCGTTATCATTGACGCCATGGGGTGTTTTTATGCGTTTGTGTGTAACAGCGGTCTTATCAGACGTTTCGCGAGAAAAAATATTGGCTTTAATGAAAAGCAAAATTTTTACTATGGGAAAAGACAAGTCAGAAACAGAAG
Organism: Alphaproteobacteria bacterium; assembly: GCA_017501665.1. Lineage (GTDB taxonomy): Bacteria > Pseudomonadota > Alphaproteobacteria > RF32 > CAG-239 > CAZU01. The sequence goes on from JAFVWM010000038.1 coordinate 14,751, forward strand.
ATGCTGTGACTTGTTTGGATAAGCTGTTGTGGCGAAATGATGAAAAAAATGAACAGGCCGAAAAGTTGTTGGCAGATTTTTATGAAAAAGCAACAAAATTTGTTAAATTGCTAAAGGATGAAAAGGCTTTGTTAAAAGATATTTTAACGGAACATATTTTGTTTGCTGAAAGCTTGGTTTGTGACAATGTTTTGTCCGGGGAAGAAAATCTTTGGAAAGGTGATGACGGACAAATCGGTGCCGGTTTTATGGCTGATTGGATTGCAAAGGCTGATGTTTTGGGAGAGATAGAAACAAAAGAATATTTGCAACTTTTTGAAACTATGATGTCTTATATTATGGTAAGAAGAACAAGAAATACTCATAATAGGGTTAGAATTTTAGGTCCTATGGAAGCGCGACTTAATCATTATGATGAAATTATTTTGGGAAGCTTCAATGAGGGTATGTGGCCATCATCACCAAAGGCTGATCCGTGGATGTCGCGTCCGATGAAAAAAGATTTCGGTTTCGAATCACCGGAAAAGCAAATAGGTGTGTTGGGTTTGGATTTTGCTAATTTATTAGGAGCAAAAAATGTTTGTATTACCAGAGCTAAAACAAATAATGATACACCTACCATAAAATCTCGTTGGTTAATGAGGCTTGAAACCATAATTCAAGCACTTAAATTTGAACAAAAATATTTATACGATAATGAGATAGCTAAGCTGGCAAAACTTTTGGATAAAGAAAGCGGGTATTATAAAATAGAAGCACCATGTCCAAAACCGCCGGTAAGTGCAAGGCCCAGAAAAATGTCAGCCAGTGCTTTTGAAAAATTGCTTCGTGATCCCTACGGAGTATATGCCGAATATATCTTAAAATTAAAACCTTTGGAAGCTTTGAATAAAGAAAAAGATATGCGCGATTTCGGTAATTTGGTACATAATGTTTTGGAAGAATTTAATAAAGCATATCCTTCTTGTTTGCCTGAAAATACAGCTGATGTTTTAATAAAAATGGTAAGAAAAGCCTTTGCAAAAAGTGATATGCAAAAAGAAAAATTGTCTTTTTGGGTTCCAAAAGCAGAAAAGATGATGGCTTGGGTGGCAAAAGAAGAAGAATCTTATCGCCATGAGGTTGAAAAGGTAAATAATGAAGTTTGGGGCAGTTTTTGTATTGATGATTTGCCTGGTGGAAAATTTGAAGTTTATGCCAGAGCCGACAGAATCGATAAACTGATCGGTGGTAAAGTTAATATAATTGATTATAAAACAGGTTCTGCAAGAACGAAAAATGAGGTAAAAAAAGGTTATGCGCCACAGCTTCCGATAGAGGGTTTAATAGCAGAAAGAGGCGGTTTTGATGGAGTTGAAAAAGCTAAGGTCGATTCTTTGATGTATTGGAAACTCGGCGATAAAAAAGTTTGTGTTGCCGAAGATATTGACGATATTTTACATAAAACAGAAGCACATATCAGAGAAGTTGTAAATTTATTTGATTTTGAAACTACCGGATATTTAAGCAGACCGAATCCGAAAGAAGTTCCGGAGTATTCTGACTATGAGCATTTGGCAAGGGTAAAAGAGTGGTCGGTCGTTGATGAGGAGAGTGATAATGATTGATTTTGCACAGCAAAAAAAAGATATAATTGCTCAAGCTTCACATCAACAAAGACTGGCTTCGGATCCGAAATCTTCGGTATGGGTTGAGGCTTCGGCGGGAACAGGAAAGACAAAAGTTTTATCGGATAGAGTTTTGCGATTGATGCTTGACGGGGTGTTGCCTTCAAGAATTTTATGTTTGACTTATACAAAAGCGGCTGCCGTTGAGATGAATAATCGTATTGCCGAAAAATTGAGTAAATGGGCGGTTGCAGATAAAGAAAGACTGATAAAAGACTTAGAAAATCTGTTAGGTAAAACAATATCGGAAAATGATGAAATATTGTCAAAATCTCGTCGATTATTTGCTTTGTTGTTGGATACTCCCGGTGGTGTAAAGATTCAGACAATTCACTCATTTTGCCAAGAAATATTAAAAAGATTTCCTCTAGAGGCAAAAATTTCGCCGTATTTTGAAGTTATGGATGAAAGAAGCTCAAGAGATGCTCTTTCCGATATTAAAAAAGATATGCTTAATAATAATTCAAGTAAAGAAGTAGCAGAAGCTTTGAGTTTTTTGATATCGGCTTCAGGTGAATATAAATTTCCTCAAATAATGGAAACAATTACAGATCAGAGAAATTTGATTGAAGAATGTTTGTTGAAATCATCATCGATAGAAAATCTTACGGATAAAATTGCTTCAAAATTTGATATAAAAAAGGATGATTCTTTAGAAAATGCAGAGATTGAGTTTTGGCAAAGTTCAAATTTTGAAAAATTACCGATAATCATAAAAGCATTAGATGCCGGCACAGAAAACTCGGCAAAAAAAGCTATTGCTTTGGCAAAGGCTTGCGATGAAAAAAATTTGAGTGATTTTTTGCATATATTTTTAACCGAAGAAGGAAAAGCCAGAGCTAAAATTTTGGTAAAGGATTCAATAGCGCGTTTTCCCGAGGCTGAGAAATATTGCGACGATTTTATAAAGTTGTGCTTAGATTTTCTAGAAAGAATGAGAACAATTAAGCTTTTTTTATCAACCAAGTCAGTTTTAATTTTGGCCAATGAAATGCTTGAGAAGTATCATAATTATAAAAAACTGCATTCAAAGCTTGATTATAATGACCTGATTGTAATTACCAAAAAAATGTTCGAATCGCCTAAAGTTGCAGAATGGATTTTGTATAAATTGGATGGCGGAATCGACAATATATTGATTGATGAGGCTCAAGATACTTCGCCGGAACAATGGGCTATTGTAAAGTCGATAACTAAAGAGTTTTTCTCGGGAAAAGGTAATCACGAAAAAGAGCCTACGGTTTTTGTGGTGGGTGATAGAAAACAGTCAATTTATTCTTTTCAGGGTGCGGATCCGGCAGAATTTGAGAAAATGCATGGATGTTTTGAAGCGGAAGCAAGTAATTTTAAGACAGTAAATATGGAGGTTTCGTTTCGTTCGACAGCAGCAGTTTTAGATACGGTAAATACAGTATTTGACTTTGATAAGGCAAAAAAGGGTGTTATTCCAGAAAATCAAAATATAAAACATATGCCGGCCCGAATAGGTGATGGCGGAAGGGTCGAATTGTGGGAACTTGTTGAACCGGAAGATAATGATAACAATGACAAAATATGGCTTCCTCCGGTAGAAAGAATCGGTGTTGTTTCTCCGTCGGCTAAATTGGCCAACAAAATTGCCGAAATAATAAAGGAAAAAGTAACAAAAGGTGAGTTACTGAAATCTAAAGGACGAAAATTGCAGTATGGTGATTTTTTGATTTTGGTACAACGACGCTCAGCTTTTGTTGAAGAAATGGTCAGAGCTTGTAAAAATATCGGTGTAAATATTGCCGGAGTGGATAAAATAAAACTAAACGAACAAATAGTTGTTGCTGATTTGTTGTCTTTGGCTAAGTTTGTATTGTTGCCTGATGATGATTTGAATTTGGCTTGTTTATTAAAATCTCCGTTGTTCGGTTTAAATGATGATGACTTGTTTAATTTGTGCTATAAACGAGGATGTGATTCCGTATGGAAACGGTTGTTGAATAATGTTCACTACGAAGAACAGGCTGAACAATTAAAAGAGTTATTGCTTGTAGCTAAGGATGTCAGACCATTTGAGTTATTTTGTTATGTTTTAAACAATTTTGAAGGGCGAAAGAAATTTGTTGAGCGTTTGGGACGTGATTGTGAAGACGCAATAGATGTTTTTGTGAATTTAAGCATGAGTTTTGAAAAAGATCATATTCCGTCATTACAACTTTTTGTTGAATGGATGGAGGCTGATGAAGCTGAAGTAAAACGTGATTTGGAACAAAATGATAATAATGCGGTACGGCTGATGACCGTACATGGTTCAAAAGGTTTGCAGGCGCCAATAGTGATTTTACCGGATGCTACCAGAGTTAAGGGAGTAAGCAAAGAGGCGAGATTATTTAAGGATAATGACTTGTTGCTATATCCGTTGAATAAAGAATGTTATAATGAAAAGTGTAATGATTTAATAGAGAAAGAAAAGGAGCTTGCTTTAGAAGAATATCATAGGCTTTTGTATGTTGCTTTGACTCGAGCAGAAGAATGCTTGTGTGTTTGCGGTTTTAAGAAAAAGAATAAACCAAACAGCGAATCTTGGTACGAAATTGTTAAAGAAGCTTTTGCAAAGATTGCGCTTGAGGATAAAAATTTTGGTTTGGTTTATGATGTTGAACAAAGAATAGAACCGGAAAAATTTGAAAAAAAAGAGGAAAAGGTTTGGGATGTTGTTGTTGAAGAATGGCTAAAAAAACCGGCAAAAGATGAAGAGCGGTTAGCAAAGCCGTTAACACCGTCACATCAGGAAGAAACTTTAGTAGCGGCTATTTCGCCATTGGCTGAAAATAATAGTGAGAAACTATATGCCAGAGGAAAGATAATTCATAAAATGTTGCAATTTTTGCCTTTGGCAGAAGAAAAAACACGAGAAAAGCTGATAGATGCGTTTTTAATAAAGCAAGTGTCTGAGTTTGATGATGTGGAAAAGGACAGGATAAAAAAGGAAGTTTTAGAGCTTTTAAATAATAGTTCTTTTGCACCGTTGTTCAGTAAAGATTCGGTGGCAGAGGTTGCATTGATGGGGGTTGTCGGAGAGCATATTATTTCGGGACAAATTGATCGTTTGGTTGTTTGTGATGACAAGGTTATGATTGTGGATTATAAAACGAATCGTCCGGCAGCTGAAAGATTAGCGGATGTGCCTCAGGTTTATATGAAACAAATGAGGTCGTACAAACAATTGGTTCAAAAAATATATCCCGATAAAAAAATTGAAGCTTTTATTTTGTGGACCAATACGGCAAAAATTATGAAGTTAGATAATCTATGAATTTTTTCATAAATAACTTTATTTATGAAAAAATTATATTATATTTAATAATTATAATAAATTTTGACTAAGAAAGGGATGATGATGTTAGCAATTAAAGATGATCAGTTTGAAGCAGAAGTGTTAAAAGAAAAAGGTTTGGTTTTGGTTGATTTTTGGGCAGAATGGTGTGGCCCTTGTCGTCAACTTTTGCCGACAATGGAAGAAATTTCTATAGAGCTGTCTGATAAAGTTAAAATATGTAAAATGAATGTGGACGAAGCACCGGAAACGCCAGCCTCTTTGGGTATAAGAAGTATTCCGTCTTTGATGATGTTTAAGGATGGTAAGCTTGTTGATTCAAAGGTAGGGCTTAATTCTAAATCATCAATCGTTGAATGGATTTTGGCAAATGCTTAGGTAATAAGAAATGTTAAAGGCTCCAAAAAAGGAGCCTTTTTTATTTTAATTTTGATGCGGCGGAAAGCAAAGTCAAAATAGTATAAGTTACATATTCATTGGTGGGAATGTGGTTGGTTTTGCAACTGCGTTCGGCTTTGTAAAGGAGCTCCATAACATCAAAAAGACGATCTTTTGACCACATATCTATCTGTCTTGCACCTGTTTTGTATCGATGAAAAAGTCTTTTGGGTAGAACTTTTTCTATGGCTTTTGAGGCTGGATCACCGTTTTCGGTAAAAGCTTTTCCTAAAAGTAAGGTGTTTGTATGATACATAAGCGCTCGAATAATTTGTATAGCTTCGGTGCCTTCTTGCAAAAGATGTTTTAATGATTTTAAGGCTTCTATTTTTTGAGCAGAAAAGGTATAATAGCATAAATCATCAGTTCCGGAAGACGATTGATCAAAAACAACTTCTAAAACATCATTCGGTTCTATATGTTTTTTTGTTCCAACATATGTGATAAGTTTTTCTATTTCGTTGGTGTTAAACTTTCGGTCGGATGACAATCTTGAACATAAAAGCTTGAAAGCATCGGGGGTGTAGGTTATTCCTTTTTCGATTAATAAGGATCTGGTTGATGAAGTTAGGGTTTCTTCGCGGTCTTCGTAACAAGCAAAAGAAGCCATAAAATCGGAAGTATTGGCAAAAGAGACTAGAGATGACTTGTTATTTAAATTTGCTCCGCCACAGATAATAAGCAGGCTATCTGATTTTGAATCGGGAAGAATTTCTTTTAGCATTTTTACCAGTTCATTGTCGGCATCGCGAAGTATGATTACCCGCCTGTCACCCATAAGAGATATGGCATTATATTCTGATGATAATTTGCCGGTATCTGATTTTACTTCTTCCCAAGAAAGATTTACGGCGGAAAACGGATCGTTTAAATTCGGTGTAACGGTAAGAGCCAATTTTTTACATAACTCTGATATTAGACCTTCGTTTGTCCCAAAGAGTAAAAAGGCCTTTATTTCAGGTGAGCTTTTTTTTAGATAATTGTCAAGTTGAGCTTGTTTGAAAATCATTGAACGATACTTTTGCTGGAATGAAAATATGCACCAAGTCGTAAGACAATATCGTTTGCTATGATGTTGGCGGCGTTTTCTTCACTCTTTTTTTGAGCCATTGTTGTTGAGTATGGGTTGTTTAGGATGTTGTAGCTGACAAATGCGTAAGAATCGCCGGAAACAAGCTTTTTAGAGTTTTCATACAGAGTGTAGCTTATTGTATAATCAACTCGTTCGTTGGTGGCTGTTATGTCGTCACGCATCGCTTGTTGAGAAATGACTTTACTGTCAAGTTTTACATCCAAACGATATTTTGCGTTTGTCGGTACTCCTTTCGGAGTAAGCAAATCCAAAAGTTTGTTACGAAGTTGTTGACCAAATCTTTCGGGTATGGGGTTTATTTTAATTTGAGCCAGCTCGGTGATAACAGAATCTTTTTGATTGTCGGCAAAATGGATGTTTTTTCCGGTGTCTTGGATATATAAAGGGCGAAATCCGCAACCGTTTATAAAAACAATAAGGGCTAAAATTAAAATATATCTCATAGAGTTGTTTCCTTTTAAGCAACAATATTTACAATTTTGTTCGGAACCACAATAATCTTTTTAACCTCTTTACCTTCAAGTTGTTTTTTGACGTTTTCTAATGCAAGAGCTTGTTTTTCAGCTTCTTCTTTTGGGGCGTCTTTAGGAAGGTTAATAGTTCCTCTTACTTTGCCACAAACTTGGACAGCCAAGGTTACGCTGTTTTCTTCGGCCAGAGATTTGTTGCCGACAGGCCAAGATTCCGCAACAATTAAAGTATTGTTGCCTAAACGAGCCCACATTTCTTCGGCAATGTGAGGTGTAAACGGCGATAACAATTTTAAAAGAGTGGCGTATAGTTCATAAGGAACTTTGTCTTTTGAGGACATATAGTTTACATAAGTCATTAATGAAGATACGGCAGTGTTAAAACGCATTTGGTCAATACGTTCGGTAACTTCTAAAATACATTTGTGCATTGCACGTATATCTTCCTCGCCGGCATCGATTTTGTATACCTTTTTGAATAGGTTGTAAATTTTGCAAGTGAAACGATACACACCCATAAGGCTTTCGTCAGACCACATTGCTGTTTGATCAAACGGTCCGATAAACATTTCGTATAGGCGGAATGTGTCGGCACCATAGGCATCGATAATATCGTCAGGATTGATAACATTACCGCGTGATTTTGACATTTTTTCGCCGTTTTCGGCCAGAATCATACCATGTGAGGTACGACGTTTGTAGGGTTCTTTGGTTGGCACAAGACCGCATTCATATAAAAATTTGTGCCAAAAACGAGAATATAGCAAGTGAAGTGTGGTGTGTTCCATACCGCCGTTATACCAGTCGACATTCATCCAGTAATCAAGGGCTTCTTTAGAAGCAAATTCTTTGTCGTTGTGAGGATCACAATAACGTAAGAAGTACCATGATGATCCGGCCCAGTTTGGCATAGTATCTGTTTCACGACGCGCATGTCCGCCACATTTAGGGCAAGTTGTGTTAAGCCAATCGCCTGCCTTTGATAGAGGAGACTCTCCTTCATCATTAGGGTGATAATCAGGAACTTCGGGAAGGTTTAACGGAAGCTCTGATTCGGGAATCGGTTGCCATCCGCACTTTTTGCAATAAACCATGGGAATCGGCTCGCCCCAATAGCGCTGACGAGAGAATACCCAATCTCGAAGTTTGAAGTTTACTTTTGAGTTGCCAAAACCGTTTATTTTGGCATATTCAATGGCTTTTTTCATTCCTTCTTCTTTGTTTAGACCGTTTAAGAATCCGGAGTTGATGTGTTCGCCGTCTTCTTCCCAAGCTTTTTCTTCAATGTTGCCTCCGGCTAAAACTTGAATTATCGGCAAATTAAAAGCTTTGGCAAAATCATAGTCACGTTGGTCGTGAGCCGGAACAGCCATAATGGCACCTGTACCATAGCCGGTTAAGACGTAATCAGAAATGAATACCGGTATCATTTCGTTGTTGAAAGGATTTTTGGCTTTTATTCCTTTTAATTCTACACCGGTTTTTTCTTCTCCCATACTGCGTTGCAAATCAGATTTTTTTGCGGTTTCCTCAATATAAGCTTTGATTTCGTCTTGGTTTTCAAAGTTTGACATATATTTTTGCACAAACTCGTGTTCCGGAGCCATTACCATGTAGGTTACACCAAAAGCGGTATCCGGTCGAGTAGTAAATACTTTGAGCTTATCTTCGCCAAATTCGAAATCAAGTTCGGCACCTTCAGATCTGCCGATCCAATTGATTTGTTGTGCTTTTACTCTGTCTATAAAATCTAAGCCTTCCAAATCATCGATAAGTTTGTCGGCGTATTTTGTAATAGCAATCATCCATTGTTCTTTGTCTTTTCTGACAACTTGAGCACCGCATCGTTCGCAACAACCGTTTACAACCTCTTCATTGGCAAGACCGACTTTACAAGACGGGCACCAATTGATTGCAATTTTGTCTTTATAGGCCAAGCCTTTTTCAAAAAATTTGATGAACATCCACTGTGTCCATTTATAATATTCGGGATCGCAAGTATTAAAACATCTGTCCCAATCAAAACTAAAGCCGATGGATTTTAGTTGGCGAGTAAAGTTTTCGATGTTGGCTTTGGTTGAAACAGCCGGATGAACACCGGTTTTAATAGCGTAGTTTTCTGCCGGCAAACCGAAAGCATCGAATCCCATAGGATATAAAACGTTGTATCCTTGCATACGTTTTTTGCGAGAAATAACATCAAGAGCGGTGTATGAACGAGGATGTCCGACATGAAGTCCGGCTCCGGACGGATACGGAAATTCGACCAAGGCATAAAATTTTTCTTTTGTGCTATCTGTTTCTACTTTGTAGGCTTTTTCGTCTTCCCAAATTTCTTGCCATTTTTTTTCGATGGTTTTGAAATTATATCTGTCTTCTAATTTCCATGTTTCTTGCCAATCGGCGAACGAATTTTTTCCATTGTATCGTTTATTCATTTTAATGTTCCTGATATTATTAAACGCATTGATTTTTTACTTTGCTTCGAAAATAGAGTATTTTAACATATTTGACAAGAATATTTTTGCTCTTGTATTTAATATTTCGATTATCTAAGATGTGATAAAATGTTTTTGAAAAATATTAAGGAAAAAAATGACAGACTTTCGAGATGTGGCGTTAGAAAGTTTGAAAAATATTTTGAATAAAAAACAAGATGTTTTTCAGATGGATGAAACAAATGAAGACAATGCCTTTGTGATGATGCTTATGTTGACGGCTTTGCGTAAGCTTGTTTATATAAAAAGCATATTAAAAACACTGATTACCAAAAAACTTTCGAAGCAAAATGTTGTAGGACAATGCGCTCTTATCTTGGGTGCTACCGAACTTATTTATATGAAAACTCCTGATTATGCGGTGATTAATTCATATGTAAATCTGGTAAAAGAAAAGACCGATAAATATGTTGCCGGCTTTGTTAATGCTGTTTTGCGGAAGATTGCCAAGCAAAAAGATATTTTTATAAGCGCGGATAAGGGAGATTTTTTTCCGCAGGAATTTAAGGCGTTATTGAAAAAGAGCTATTCTACAAAAGAGATAGAAAAAATTGAACGATCATCACAAAATATACCAATGTTAGATGTTACTTGCATAAGTGAAGAATCGGCACAAAAACTTGGTGGAAAAAAACTTTCATTAGGCAGTTTAAGATTAGAAGTAAAGGGAAAAATAAGTGAACTTCCCGATTATGATAAAGGTACTTGGTGGGTGCAGGATTTTTCATCGGCTTTACCTATAAAAATGCTTGAAGATGTAAAAGGAAAAAAAGTTTTGGAACTTTGCGCCGCACCCGGCGGAAAAACAGCACAGCTTTTGACAAGAGGAGCTAAAGTTACTTGTCTTGATGTAAGTGCGAATCGTCTTAATATCTTACGAGAAAATATGAACAGACTAAACTTAAAGCCTGAAAAAATTATTTGTGAAGACGGGTTGAGATTTTTAGATGAAACAAATGAAAAATACGATATAATTGTACTTGATGCGCCGTGTTCGGCTACCGGAACTTTGCGCAGACATCCGGAAATTGTTCATGTGAAAACCCAAAATGATGTAATGGAGCAAGCTAAGTTGCAAAAGGAGTTTTTGGATAAAATTGACAGAGCACTGAAAGTCGGTGGGATGTTACTTTATTGTACATGCTCGCTGTGTAAAGAAGAGGGTGAATTTCAAATTAAAGAATTTTTAGAAAATAATGAAAATTATGACATAGTGAATTTGAAAAATAAAATGCCAAAGGACCTCGAGAAGATGGTTACTAAGGAAGGTTTTGTAAGAGTTTTGCCCTGTTATGCCGATAGTTTCGGTGGTGCTGACGGTTTTTTTATAGCTTGTATAAAAAAGGAAAAGTAAGATGTTTTTTTTCAAAAAAAATAAAGACGAACACAAAAGAGTTGTTGCTATAATCGGTACGTCGCCTTTGGCTATGTTTTTGACAGCTGTTTTGCAACAAAATAATATTAATGTTATTGTTTTGGATATATTGAAAAGAAATAAGTTCGAAAAAGAAGAAACATGGTTTTTGAAAAACAGTTTTCAAGAGCAAAGCTTTTCCTTTAAGTTTTGTAGTGAATTGACGAAAAAGCCGGAATATTGTTTTGTGGCTTCGTCTTTTGATGAATATAAGAGCGATTTGCTTTTTTTGTCGGATAAAATGTTAAAAGATGTTCCGATAATTAATTTTGCATCTTTTTATAATCATAAATTTGTTGAACAATCGGAAAATATTAAGGAGATAAGAGCTTATTTTGACGGTTGGCTGATAAAGCAAAAAAAAGAAATAACAATGTTAAACAGAAATGCCGAACTTAATATTTGTTGTGAAGGAGCTTTGGAAAAAGATTTGTCAGAAATTTTAAGTGACAAAAAAATTGATGTTAAGTTTTCTAAAAATTCAGAGAAGATGTTTTGGCAAAAAAAAATATCGTGGGCTTTGGGAAATTTGTTTGTTTTGGCGTATGATGAAGATATTTCAAAAATTTTGGTAAATAATGAAAAAAGGCAAACAGTTGATAATGCAATCAAAGAAACTTGCCGGATTTTAAAAAACGAGGAATATCAAATAGACGCGCAAAAGCTGTTGACGGATATCTATGCTTTTCCTGATGGTTTTATCAGCGAATATGCTTCACCTTCCGGATGTCTTTCGTTATGCGAAATGGTTGGTGATGTTAATTATTTTGATTACCCTAAGCTTTTTGAACTGACAAATAAGATTCTTAAGAAATATTAGTATAACATTTATATCTTTCTTGAAGATATAAACCATATAGATTATATTCTTTTTATCTGAAAAATTTAGCCTTAGAGGAGAAGGGACAATGTGGTCACAATGGATGTTTGTAATTGTTGCTTTCTTGGTAAGTTTTTTGTTGACATCTTTTTTGTTTTCTAAATTGGTGTTTTTTGAGATTTTTCGTAAAAGAAATTTTTCGGCAACAGCGTCTGTTGTATTGGGAAGTGTTATTTCATCGGTTATTGTTTTGGCTTTTTCATGGAATGAATATGATTTTATAGCAGATATCAGCCTTTGGAGCTTTTTTGCGCCATTAATCGGTTTGGCAATTATTTTTATAGCATGCCTTATAAATAAGATGTATGTTATTGAAATATCTGTTTTGTTAGCTTCGTTAATAGGTGTTTTTGGCGGAGATTTAAATATTGCGTTTATTCCTAATGCGCCGGTATTTGTTAATCAACTATTTACGGTTGTTGTATGGTTTCTTTTTTCTGTCGGAATTCGGGCGATTGCAACGCTGTATCCCTCTTTGCAAATTCAGGGTGTTACAATTAGTGGCGGTTTTGTTTTGTTGTATGTGTTTAATGCATCTCCGTTTGTTTTGGGGGTTATAAGTGCAACATTGTTGGCATCTATGTATGTGGCCTATTTAAATTATACAAATCAAACCATGGGCGTGGATGTTTCTCCGATTATCGGATATATTTTTGGCTGGTTCGGTTTAATTTTTTATCAGGAAATGCTGATCTCGTGCTATATCGTTTTAACAATGTTTTGTTTGTTGGAGATGTTGATTGCAACAATAAGAAAACTTACTTTTTTGCAAAAATATAATAACTTTTCATTAAATACAATTTCAGTGCAAGCATACAAAAGCGGTTTGGCACCGATAATTATTGTTAAATCGATTTGGATGATTGGCGGAATATTAATAGTGTTTTCGGTGTTTCAGGCAAACGGGGTTAATTATTATTCTATTCCGGCATTCGTAGCGATAGTCATATTGTGGCAGTTTTATAAATTACTTAATTGGGAAAACGAAAGCAAATCTTGGAAAGATACAAAAGATGAAACAGTTGAAGATATAAAAAATACAATAAATACTGTTGTAAAAGGAATAAAAAAGTCAAAAAAAAAGAAAACTTCCAAAAAAAGGATTAAAAAATAATGCAAATAGTGGACTTTTTAAAAAGAACATTTTTAAAACCGGAAACAGATAAAAATGAACTTTTAAGTGAAGACGAGGCTTTGAATATCTGCTTTAAGATTGTTGTTGTGGAATTTGCTGAAAATGTAGAAAGTTCGGCCGGAGAGATTTTTGCTGCTGTTTTAAGAAGTCAGGGATATTTTGATGTCAGTTATTTTAATGAACCTTTTTCAAAAAGTTTTTTGAATTTAGAAGGTCGTACTTTTTTTGATTTTATTGATAAAGGTCAAGCTATTTTGGATAAAACAAAAGCTGACGTGCTTGTTTGGGGGTGTCGTGAAAATGATAAAATAAGGCTTAATTTTCAAACATCTTCACAATATGAAAAAGATAATACTTCGTTCGTGTCGCTGTTGGATAGTTTGTATTTGCCGGTGTCTTTGTTTGAGGGAGATAAAACGTTTCCGAAATCTATTTTAAATCTTGTTTCCGGAGCAATAATTTCTTGCTTGAATGTGACAAACAAGCAAACGGCAGTACAACAGAAATATTTGTTAAAAAAAATCATAAATGTTTTGTCTTCGGATAGGTCTGCTAAGAATATGGGGGTAGAATATTTGCCTTATATTATGAATTTTTTGGCACTAACTTATTTGACATTTTGCAAAAATAATAATGATGAAAAAGAGTTTAAAATTGTAAATAATTTATTGGATACTGCAATATCTTATCAAGATTTAATAAAAAATCCGTTACATTTGGGCTGTATCTATAATCATTTGGGACATCTTCATTTGGTGGCAACAAAAAGTGATATAAAAAATCCGATAAAACACTATAAAAGCGCCATAAGTTATTTTCAAAGAGCGCAAAAGCTTTTGGGTAAATATGTTTATCCGTATGATTATGGTTTTATAGCCTTTGCTTTATCAAATTTGTTGTATGATTATTGGCGTCAAAAAGATGATTTGCAGGCATTGCGTGATTCTGTTTTTAATTTGCGTGAAGCCGAGAAAATATTTACTTATACATTGTTTCCCGAGTTTTGGTCTGATATTGAGGGCGAATTGGGACACCGTTTGAATGTTTTGAGTTCTATTACTAAAAATAATGCTATTGCTGAACTATCAATTAATTCCTTTAAGAATCAGCAAAAAGTTGTTACTGAGAAACGCGACCCGTTTGCGTGGGCAAAAATACAAGAATGTGTCGGTAATATATACTATCGTTTGGGTCGTGAAAATGACGATAAAGAAATGCTTGAGGAAAGCTTAGAGTATTTTCATGATGCCTTATATATTTTTGAAAATATGGAAATGGATGAAAATACAAAAAGAATTATGTCAAGTATAGCAAAAACGTCTGACCTGTTGGCGTATCAATAAGTGAAAGCTATTTTAAATATGGCCTTTATGAAAAAGAGTATGGTATTTTTCTAAAGAGCCCCCGCTGGTTTCCCAGCTGAAGTCTTTTTTCATGGCGCAACGTTGCATTTGGGTTAAAACATCAGGTGTGTCATAAAATGTTTGGAGTGATTTATCCAAAGTTTCCGTAAAAGCATTTTCGTTGTTTTGCAGTCTGCGAGCGGTGATGTTATTTCCGTAGACATGGCGATTGTCACTGAAAAAGACTTCTGTTCGGAAACCATCCGTTTTATCGTCAATAGAATCAACCAAACCGCCGGTTGAAGTGGCTATGGGGAGTGCTCCTTTTGCCATGGCTTCCATTTGGGTAAGTCCGCAAGGTTCAAAACGGCAAGGCATCAGATAAAAATCTGAAGCTAATTGGATAGCATAAGCAAATTGGTCTTTATAGCCATGGAATACATAGATACGTTTTGCAGCTTCCGGATTTACTGTTGCAACCTTGTCTTTTAAGTTTGTAAGCATTTTGAACAAATCAATACTGCCTGCACCACCCAAAACAAAAATAGGGAATTCAAAATTTTTATCGTAATATTTTTTGATCCATGATAAAATAGCTTGCGATGCAATATCATATCCTTTTTGTTCGACTAAGCGTGATGTTGCGCAAATAACGGGGGTTTTTGTTACATCCTTAACGCTTTTTGAAATGTCTTCAAATTTGTAGGTGTCAATTAGGGGAATGATTTGTTTTTTATAAGCTTCATCTTTAGCGATATGCGAGATTAGTTTGATGAATTCGGCTTTGTTGTGTGTTTTGTTTTCTACAGAATTTTCATCAAAAATCTTAAAATCGGTGTTGCCGAAGAAATCGTTAATTGCTTTAATTTTTTCTTTGTTAGGTGAAATCAATTTTTTATCATAGCCGTTAATAATGCCGAAAAATGTACGGTGGTCTTTGCGGATTTTTAAGATATCACGAAAATCATAGCCTAAACCAAGCTCTTTAGATACTTCTTCCAAATAGTTTTTGGATACGGTAATAACTCGATCGGCTAAGTGAAAATTGCAAGAAGCCTGATTATAGCAGTCGTGAACAATAAGAGTATTTACTGTTCGCTTGTTTGAATTTTTAATTGCTTTTGCATTTTTAAATATAAAGTTTGTTTGTAACTCGTACAAAGAATTTAAAATGCGTGCAGTATTAGGATAGTCCCAACCTTGATAACCAAGGTGGTGGGCAATATGAATGATGGGAATTGATCGAAGCTTGTCGGCATCGTCTTCGGTTATCATATTTTTACTGACCAAGACAGTAGGAGTATATTTCATTAAGCCAGAAAGAGCTCCTGAGTGCCAATCATTTGCAACGATAGTGGTGGGTAAAGAGTTGTTTTTCAGATTGTATTTTATAAATTCATAAACAGCCTTTGAAAAGAAAGCAAAACGTTCAACTTCATTTACACCATATTTGTTTAATATATAACAGCCGTCTTGAGCCGGCGGATTGTCTTTATGAGGATCTATGTTGAAAAATCGGTCATTAGATATAAAGATATAAGGTGTATTTTCGCAAGTACCTGTATATACGGTTGTTGTGTATTCAACAAATTCGCTGTTTTCATTCAAGAAAGGGACGGTAAGATCGCAAAGATGTTTAAGCTCAATGGTTTTATTTTCAGCACCATGATAAAGCGAGCCGTCAAAGTGAGCCTTTTTCTTTTTTGTATCACCCAAATACAAGGGGGTAATAACGGTAAGGTGTTCACCTTGAGATGAATACTTGCGGTTAAATGCTTCGGGAAGTTCTGAGGCTATCATACCCAGTCCGCCGGCTTTCATAAAAGTTGCTGTTTCGGAAGATATCATCCAGCCGTTTACTTTTTGAGGGTCTGTCCAAACCTTTTTACCCAAACATTGTTGTTTTCCTAAGTTTTGTATTTCTAAAGCAAAAGGTGAGGAAGGTACACTATAAGTTATACTAAACTTTTTTTTGTTGAAAGTAGGCGATAACAAAGCACTGCTTTGCTGTGGAATGAAAATTTGTGTTTTTGACATTTGAATTGAACTTTCGGCTTTTTAAAATAATTAATATTATAACTAAATAATAGTTATTGCTCTTGACTTGTCAAGGATAAGTCACTAAATTTGGTAATATATTTGAATGTTATAATGTAATTTGATGGTTTAGAGAAAAAAATGAGTATTGATAACGAAAAAATTGAAGAATTGGACGATAAAACAGAAATCGAGGAATCGAATGTTGAAGATGAGGTTCCGGCCGAAGAAGAATCTGTTGAAGATAAAGAGGCAAAAGTTTTAGAAAAATTAATGGAAGAGAACGCAAGACTTAAGGATGATTACTTAAGGGCTTTTGCCGAGGCTGAGAATACAAAAAAACGTTGCCAACAAGAAATTGAAAAAAATAACAAGTTTGCCATAGCCGATTTTGCAAAGAATTTGCTTGGAGTTGCAGATAATTTACAACGAGCCATAGACGCTGCCTCGAAAGAAGAAGATAATCCGGCGTGTGAAAGTTTGTTAAAAGGAGTTGAGCTTACTCAACACGAGCTTACAAAGGTTTTTGACAGATTTAAGGTGCATAAAATGGATATTATCGGGACAATTTTTGATCCGAATTTTCATCAGGTTATTCAAGAGGTTCCCGATACATCTAAGCCAGCCGGCACAATTGTTGCCGAAGTTCAAACAGGCTATATGATAGGTGACAGAATATTGCGTGAAGCAATGGTTGTGGTTACTAAAGCATAGCAAGAACAAAAAGCCTGTTTTGATGACAGGCTTTTTTAGTAAAGTTTACCAATTATAATTAATGCCGAGGTTAAAGTCGGAAGCATTATAGTTACTGCCAAAGGTATAGCCGGCCGAGCCGAAACCGCTCCAACCGTTACCTATATTAATTGAACCGCCTATTTCGCCACGTATTAATGTTTGATTTTCAACACCTTCGACGCTGTCAAGCGAAGTTACGGAAACATCACCTTTGCCAAAGTTGCGGATAATGCTCGGTTTGAGATAAATTTTGCTTATGCTGTGTTTTTTATTGTCGTGGAAGAAGGTTTTTTCAATTTTTATACCGGCTTCGGTTTCGATATTGTGAATATTATCAAATTTGGCGGTTTTGCCATACTCGTCTGACATATTATCATATTTGATAAAGTTATAACCTAAGCGAATACTCGGTTCTACAGTCAAGCGTTTTTGCGGTTCAAAGACCATACCGGCTTCGATACTTGCGCCAAATTGTATACCGGTGGTGTCGGATGATACATTATCGTCGGTGGTCATATCGGCTTGTTGAATTCCGCCATAAACAGTGCTTAAGGCCCAAAGTTTGTCTTTGTCATAACGATGATACAAACCTAAAATCCAACTGTCGATGTCGTATTCCGAGCCGGTTGATGAGTAATAGTCTTTGCCTTCGCCGGAAAGCTCATAGTTGCCTTGGCGATAAGAGCCGAAAATACCCAAGCGATTATTTAAGTTGTGTTGAATATCAAAACCTAAATCTACGGCTTTTATCTTAGCTTCGACGACAATGGGGATATCGATGTTTGATTGCGTTTGACCCAAATTTATCCAAGCGCCGTTCAATGATGCTCCGTCGTATTCACGTTCACCCATTCCGCATTGTCCGCATATATGTTTTGTTGATGCAACTTTGTTTGCAATAACTCGAACCAAATCTCGTGTTTGTTCCAAACCTATTTGCGGTAACGCCATATAGGCAAGAGCTTCGGCAACCACTTTCGGTTTTCCGCTTGTAATATTGATAATGTCTTCATAGTCATAAACATCGTCACCTAATACTAATTCTTCGTCATCATCGGTTGTACCATAGCCGGAAGATGAAGTATTGTCGTTTGTAACATACCATTTGTTGTTTTCGTACAAACTATACCATTCGCGTGCATCTCCGTCCATACGGAAGACATCAAAATATGCACCGGTTGAAACGTCATCATTAGGTGCACTGACAAATAAAGCCTTTGCAGTTAACAAACCGCTACCGGTCGGACGGACAACGACTTTTGTGCGACCGACTACGTCGCCTTCGATTATTAACAGGTCGGCAGTGTTGTTGCTCGGATCGACATCGATGATCATGGACGCGTTTTTATAGGCATGATAAGTTCCTTTGATTGTAACAATATCGTCGGCTCCGTCGGAATTATGACTAAAGTTTATTAATCCGTCATTGTTTACCGATGCGTTGATAGTGCCGATCAGGGGCGAGTTGCCTGCTAAATCAAGCGTCGATCCCGAAGACATATTGATAATCTCTGAGGCAATTTGAGATTTGTTATTTGTATCGGCCACAAGTTTTACGGTGGCATTGTTTTTGGCGCTCAGTTCTTTCCATCCCGACACATAATTAGCACCGCTTCCTATATCAAAAGTTCCTCCGCTTAGGACAAGTTTTTTGTCTTGAGCTGTGTTTATTAATGAATCTCTGTTCAGATTATTATTAATACCGCCTTCTAAGATCAGACTTGCACCGTTTGTGATGTTGTCCTTAAATATTTTTTTATAATCGTAGCTTCCGCCAAGATTTGCATGTCGGTCAATGATAATGTTGCCGGTCAAAAGTGTGCCGGCCGAAATATTAAGATAAGAATCGCTTTTTGCTAACAAATTATGCAGACGGGCTTGGGTTTGGGCTTCTAAAGTACCGCCGGCAAAAACAACGGAATTTTCGGCCAATCCTCCGCTTTGAACAACTAATTTACCGCCGTTTGCAACCATGGTTGATAATGCATGACCGCCGTTTTTGATGTTTAATAATGATGATTGATTAATAATGTTGTCTTTTACCTGACCGCCAATGCCCACATTAACCACAGAACCGTTTTGTAGAGTGGCGCGATCAAGACCTTTGGCATTTATCTCAACTTCAACATTGTCAATGCTGATATTGCCGTCGTGTTCGATATCGTTATTAAATACGATTTTGCCGGTGCCGTCTCCGTTGAGGTTAAATTTGATGTTGTTTTCTAAAAGATTTACAAAAACTATGTCGCCGTTGTTGTCTTGATAAAATAATCCGCTTTCGCCGGCATAGGTTTCGGTGTCAGAAGGTGGGGTTACGTTATTGGAAGAACCTTCGTTAGCTGTTATTTTATCATTGAAAATTATTTGCCCGCCCTCAATTGCCGAAAGGTTTGTGGTGCCACCGGCCATATGAAGGGCGTTGGATTCTTTAATATCATTGCCGGAAGAATCTTTGTAAATAATATGATTTCCGTCAAAAACCGATTGTTTGCCGTCGTTGGCGGTTATGTTTAGAGTACTGCGATTATAGATAGCTCCGCCTTGGGCAGAGGTTTTGTCGGAGGAATTTGTTTGGACATAATTGTCATAAAAATCAGCATTGATCAAGGATAAAGTACCGTTATTATAAATCGCGCCACCACGGCCTTCGGTTTGCGTTTGGATATAGTTACCGATGAAGTCGCCGGAAATATTGCCGATGGTACCTCGATTATAAATAGCGCCACCATTGACGGAAGATTGTGCTTGAACATAGTTGCCGATAAAGTCGCCGGTGATGTTGCCGATGGTACCGTATTTATTATAAATAGCGCCACCTTCGCCGTAAGAAGATTGCGATTGAATATAATTGCCGATAAAATCGCCGGTGATGTCTCCGATGGTGGCAGTTGAACCTGAATTAACTGCGCGATTATATATCGCGCCACCGTGGCTGCTAGAAGATTGCGCTTGGATATAGTTACCGATGAAATCGCCGGTGATGTCTCCGATGGTGGTAGTTGAACCTGAAGAACCTGCGCTATTATGAATAGCGCCACCGCTACCGGAGTGCGCTTGGATATAGTTACCGATGAAGTCGCCGGTGATGTTGCCGATGGTGGTAGTTGAACTTGGAAAATTTTCGCTATTATAAATAGCGCCACCGCTACCGGAGTGCGCTTGGATATAGTTACCGATGAAGTCGCCGGTGATGTTGCCGATATTACCGGAACCATTATAAATCGCGCCACCGCCGCCGTGTTCAGCTTGGATATAGTTACCGATGAAGTCGCCGGTGATGTCGCTGATGGTGGCAGTTGAACCTGAAGAATATGCGCTATTATAAATAGCGCCACCTTCGCTGAATTCAGCTTGAACATAGTTGCCGATGAAATCACCGGTGATGTTGCCGATGGTACCGCGATGATTATAAATCGCGCCACCGTAGCCTTCAGTTTGCGCTTGAACATAGTTACCGATAAAATCGCCGGTGATGTCGCCGATGGTACCTCCATTATAAATCGCGCCACCGTAGTCGGAATCTTGCGCTTGGATATAGTTACCGATGAAGTCAGCATTTATAGGATTGTTAAAGTTTTGAGTATTAAGGATAGCTCCACCATTAACAGTTGTAGTAATATTATTAAATACTACGGATTGGGTGTTACTTGTGGTAAGATTATTATTGAGACGTTTGTTGGTTTCGTTGTAATCTGAGGGTTTATTGTAGCTATATTTATAATAAACACCGTCAATTAAGGCAATGTTTTTGCCGGCGATGATTTCTTCGTCCGTTGCCGTTGTCCAAGTTACTTTGTCAGGTGTTAAGCTGTTTAAGAATTCTTGATCGATTTTTTTGGTGGTATCTTGAGCAAATGAGGCAGATGTGAAAAATAAAGACAACAATAAACTATATGCGGAAAGTTTTACCCCTCCCCAGTGTTTTTCTAAGTAATTACAATCGGTTATGTGTTTGCGTGTGATGGCAGACATAACAACCTCCTGTTGATATACTCGTTTGTATATCCTGTTTATTGTACCATATTTTGATGCCACTAGCAATTCTTTTTTATATCGTCGTTTCGATATTTCTTACCGAAAGAAAAAAATGTCGATTCTGATATTTTCTTTTTTCGATTCATTAAAGGAATCGATATTTTTTATATATCGAATCCTCCATTATCGATAATACAAGATATTTGCTTAATATTTGTTTAAGAAAATTTTGAATTTTTTTATGCATTATAATTGTTATCGCCCAGCAAAGTCATTCCTCGCTCGGCGCTTCAGCGTCCGTGAGTCTGGGAATCTCATCTTTGCGTCAGCGCTAATATAATAAAAACAAGGAAGATCCCTTGACCTCACTGCGTTCGGAGGGATGACAATATAAATTTAAACAGAAGATGTCATCGCCTGAGTGAGCCTGCGAACGAGGTTAGCGATCTTCAAATTAGTTTTAAAAAACAAAGAAGATGCCTTACCGCACTCCGCTAAAGCTTCGTTTAGGGCATGACTCTATAAGGTCGTTTCTCGCTTAAAGGCATGACGTTATCTATTTGTTTAGGGTATGACGGTTATTGTTGCTTCGTAAGCATTGGTTATTTGAGTATCATCATCGTTTTGTTCGGCGGATAATTCACAAACCAAGATTTTATCAAGATCATAAAATAATTCTGATATTTCATCGGGTATATCATCTATACTTAGGGCATAGTCGGCTGTACGGTATAATACAGCGCGCTTGTTTTGAATATCTATTTCTAAATGGGGATTTGACGGAGTGCCGGTTTGGGCATATATCAAAAGCATAACTTCGTCATCATCGTTAACAATAAAATCATATGTATTAAATTTATTTTCGGACATTTTTTTGAAAAAAGTTGTTGTTTGATATAAAAAAGTTAAAACATAAGTATTGAAGAAATGTTAATAGATTAAAAAATTAAGATGAAAAACTTTTTTTTGAGATATATTGGTTGTTGAAAGCAGGGGTGTTTATTAATGAACCGATTGTTAGATAAAATAATAAATTTTTTTAAGTGGCCTGTGGCTATATGGCTTTTTTGTTCGTTGCCGGCGTTTTTTAAGTCGTTGGATGCTTTTAAGTTTACGGAATGGCGATATGTGGCAATGGCAACAGGCTTTTTTATGTTTTTTATCGGAAGATCCTTTATGGACGGGGCTTCGCGTACGAGTATGGAGGTTTTGGCTCATGAACTTACGCATGCGTTTTTTGCCTTGATTACTTTTCACAAAGTTAAAGGCATTAGAATAAATCCGGATGATACCGGCGGAACAATGTCTTTTGAAGGCGAGGGAAATTGGTTGATTGTTATCGGTCCTTATTTTTTTCCGCTGTATTGCTTGTTTGCGATGATTGCCATAAGTATATATACAATGTTTGCTCCAACGAATTTATTTCTTAGTTTGTTTTTGGGCTTTTTTACCGGATTTCACTTTGATATGGTGGGTTCGCAAATTCATGAAAAGCAAACAGATTTGCCTAAGGTCGGATATAAATTTTGTGCGGTGTTTTTGTTGCCGGCAAATTTGTGGATGATAGGCTCTGTTTTGGCTTTTAACTCAAAAGGATGGGACGGCGTTGTAATCTACCAACACCTGATTTCTGACATTAATGCCAGAAATTTCAGATATTTAATGAATTTAATCGGTATGTAAGCTTAAATAGCTTCTAACAATTCTTTGCAAAAATCGGCCAATGAATTATCGTGAGCCCCCATAATGATTATGCGATCACCGGATTTTGCGTTGTTTATAATGTAGTTTTTGGTGTCGGCTTTGGTCGGTAAGAAAAATGCATTTTTATGGCCGTTGTTTACGATTTCTTTTACGATGTTGTCAGAAGTAATGCCTATGTCGTCTTTGGTAAGCTCGTAGATTTCTTGCAAAATCATAACATCGCTTTCCTCTAAGATATCGGCTATTTCTTGTGCCATTTCGCTTCCGGTGTTTATGGCCGAAAAAGGCGTGTGCGGTTGATACATGGCAATAATACGACCGTCATAAGATTTGAGTGCTTCAAGAGAAGCCCGTATTTTGCTGGGATTGTGAGCAAAATCATTGTAGATGGTTATATTGTTTTTTGTGCCGATTTTTTCCAAACGGGTTTTTATGCCTAGAAAACCTTCTAAGGTTTTGGCACAAATTAGGGGATCTATGCCTAAAAATGAGCAGGCAGATATGGTGGCTAATGCATTTGAAACATTAAAAGCCCCTAGCATTTGCAAATGAAAAGTCTTGCCTTGAAAAACATATTCAACGCCGGTAGGGGTGGCTTTTATGTTTGAAACATAAAAATCAGCCTTAGGGTCTTTTGTTGAAAAAGTTTTATATGAGGTATGAGTGATTTTTGAGGCATTCGGACAGTCTAAATTGATCACAATATTTTTTGAATTAGTTGCAAATGATGCAAAATATTCCATCAATTGCTCCATAGATGTATGATCGTGTGAAATGTTGTTTATGATACCTACAAAGGGTTGGTACTTTGTTATTGAGCCGTCGCTTTCATCGGCTTCGATTACGCAAATATCTCCTTCGTTATAGATATAATTGGGAATACCTTTTTGGTTTTGGAAGTTGCACAAGGCTCCGCCGTTTATCATACATGGTTTTCGGTTTAGGGTTTGTAAAACATAGCCCATCATGGCCGTGGTGGTGGTTTTGCCTGCTGTCCCGCCAACGGCTATTCCATAAGGATATTGAGAAAAAATATCTTTTAATAAGTCGGAACGAAACTTAATCGGAATGTTTTTTTCTTTAGCCTTTTTGACGTCCGGATTTGAGTCTTTTATAGCCGCAGAAACGCATAAAAACTCTACATCATCGGTAATTGCCGAGCCGTCTTGAGGGACAATTTTTATACCGGCATCCGCAAGAGCTTGTTTCCTTTTTGCGTCTTTTCCGATGTCAAAACTGTAATCGGTTCCATATACAGAGTATCCTTTTAAGACCATAATTTGTTCAAGCGGACTTATTCCGTTGCCGGAAGCTCCGCTAAAGACTATTTTTTTCATATTGATTCAAAGTCCTCATTTTTTATAGAGCATCTAAAGTGGTTGCTTCTTGTTTTTTTATGATTTCTAAATTTTTATAATCGATTACTATATAGCTTTTTTTCTCGCCGTCAACACCTATGCTAAGAGCGGCAGCAATATCTTTGTTATTATAAGTGGAATATAAAACAGCTTGTCCGGAAGCAAGTTGATTTAGAAAGTCAGGGTTTCCCAAGGGAGCATCTTCTTTTATTATTTCTTCTTTTTTATTGTTAAGGACTTTTTTTTCAATAACGGCAGGAGTAAAGAAAGTTTTTTTGTTACCGTATTTTTTTTCTAAAAGTTGAGCATACTTATTGTATTCTTCAAGGGTTTTTGAAGCAGACGAATCGTCATCAATTAGTTGGCTGTATGATAAAATACGATAGAGCTCATCATCTTTTCCGAAAACAACAAAGACTCTGTCAAAAAAGGAGAGAGGCTTGGGTAATGATTTGGCAAGAAAACTGTTTTCGTAATCTTTTATTTCGACTGCTTGGAGCGTAATTCCTTGGTTTTGTATGGTGGTTTGATCTGCTCCCCAAAACAAGCCGAAGGGGGCTTCTTTGAGTTTTTTTGCGGTAGATGCCTTTTTTACGGTGTTGGTTTTGGCATTTTTTATTGTGGGGATATGTATTTTTGGTAGCTTTACAGGCCGTTGATTGAGCAGGTTTTTGGCTTGGTTTACGGCATCTGTCATATCTTCTTGGGATGCTTTGGCTGCTATTGCTTCTTCTTCACTAAAATCTTCGGTTCTTATGATAATATCTTCTTCATCAAATAAAAAGCTTTGATTAAGAGGATTTTCTTGGGAAAACGATGTTTGAATGCCAACAAATAAAAGGCTTACAACCAAAAGAAATTTTTTCATTGCAAATTATCCTTAAAATATCTCAAAATTAAATTGAATACTTAAAATTCTTGTGTTTAGTATAGATATATATTTACAAATTTTTTATTAAAGTAAACGGGCAAATAAATGATTAGTCTAAAAGATATTCGCTTAAAAGCCTTTGTTAAGGACAAAACTAAGGATATTTTGTTGCAAGTCGGGCGAAAATTGGTTGTTGAAAAAGGTGTTGATGCGCTTAGTGCCAGAAAATTAGCAACGGCGGCAAATTCGTCTGTGGGAATGGTTTATAATATTTTCGGAACAATGGATAATTATATAATGGAGCAAAATGTTATTACATTGACCGAGCTATATGATAAAATGGAATCGGTTGTTTTAAGCAAAAATCCGTTTAATAACCTTAATCGCTATGCTGATGTTTTGACTTTATATATAGAGACAAATCCTAATCTGTGGTACTTGTTGTATAGTTCACAATTGTCTGTTAATGCAAAAAGAAGTTCTTGTGCCAAAGCCAGAGTTATAAAAAAAATTGATATTTTAATAGCAACTCAAGCTCTGAAACTTATTAAGGGAATCGGAGTAAAAGAAAAAAGATTGGTAATAAAAGTTTTGGAAATGAGTCTGTTTGCTTTGAGCGGTTATCTTTTAGGTAACAGCTTAAACTCAAAATCAGAACTTAACAGGGGAAATTTGTGTAAGTTGCTGATGAATACTTATATGGCCGGTTTGGCATCTTTGAAGGGAAATAAATAATATGTTGAATCAATTATATATAAAATTGAATCTGTTAGTGGATAAAGTAAATTCGGTCAGTTTTTTGCAATCGTTTTTTGATAACAGATTTTATCTGATTTTGTTGGTGATTATTTTGGTTCATTTGAAAAACGCTACGTACAAATCAATGTTTTTGTGTGCTTTGATAAATATGCCGGGAACAATATTGCACGAAACCATGCACTTTATTGTCGGACTTTTGTTAAATGCAAAACCTTGTAATTTTACATTGTTTCCCAGACGAAACGAAAACGGTTATGTAATGGGAAGCGTAGGGTTTACAAATATTACTTTTTATAATGCAATTCCGGCATCTATGGCGCCGTTAATGTTGTTGCCGATAGGGTTTTATTTAAACAGATATTTTTTACCCAATATGGCACCGACTTTTACCAACTATGTTTTGTATGTTTTGTTACAAACAATCATTATTGAAAACGCACTTCCGTCATCAGCTGATTTTAAGGTTGCCAGAATGTATTTTTTGGGAATCCTCATGTATACGGCTATCGGTGTCGGTTTGTTTCTTATGTTGTAGAAAAGAATCATCAAAACATTGCTTTTGGTTAACCTATTGTTTAGACTCTAGCCATTATGATTTGAGTCATAATATGACGAATCGACAATCTTAAATTTTGAAGGGTTGTCTGTTGTATTTTTATACTTGGATTAACCTGTTAATAGGAATCAAAAATGTTTAACTTAAAAAAATTAAAAAGCGTTGGCTTTGGGGTTTTGACTTTTTTTAGTCTTTTTTGCTCAAATGCTTTTGCTTCGGAAATAGATCTTAAAATTCCGTCACTTGATGTAGCATATAATATTTTCGGGTGCTCAGTTACGGGTTCTCAGATTTTGTTATATGGATTAGGTATTTGCTTGGCCGGATTATTTTTCGGTTTGGGTGAATTTTTCGGAATAAAAAAATTACCTGCACATAAGGCAATGTTGAATGTTTCTCATACAATTTATGAAACTTGCAAAACTTATATGAAACAGCAAGCTAAATTGTTGGTTGTATTAGAAGTATTTATTGCTGCGTGTATCTTTTATTATTTCTATTATCTTAATGCAACTCCGTTACCGAAAGTTATGACTGTTTTGGCTTGGTCGATCTTGGGTATTCTGGGATCGTACGCAGTTGCATGGTTCGGTATGAGAATTAATACTTATGCAAACTCTCGTACGGCTTTCTTGTCATTAAAAGGTAAACCTTTTCCGGTGATGAGTTTGCCTCTGCGTTCGGGTATGTCTATCGGTGTTTTGCTCATTTGTGTTGAGCTCTTTATGATGATTGCAATTTTGCTGTTCGTTGATAAAGAAAATGCCGGTGCGTGCTTTATCGGATTTGCAATCGGTGAATCTTTAGGTGCTTCAGCTTTACGTATTTGCGGTGGTATCTTTACAAAAATTGCCGATATCGGTGCCGATTTGATGAAAATTATTTTCAAAATTGATGAAGATGATGCCAGAAACCCCGGCGTGATTGCTGATTGTACCGGTGATAATGCCGGTGACAGTGTCGGCCCGACAGCTGATGGTTTTGAAACATATGGCGTTACAGGTGTTGCTCTAATCTCTTTCATTGTTTTGGGCGCAGGTATGATGTGGGCTCAAAATGGTGATTTGGTTATGATGACAAACGGAATCGATATTCAAGCTCGTTTAATAGTTTGGATTTTTGCAATGCGTTTGTTGATGGTTTTGACATCTATCGTTTCTTATTGGATTAATAATGGTGTTGCAAAAGCCTTGTTCGGAGATAAAAAAGCATTTAATTTTGAGACTCCGTTGACAAGTTTGATTTGGTTAACCGCCGTTATTTCAATTGCCGTAACATTTGGTGTTTCTTATGTTATGATCGGTGATATGTCGCCTGATTTGTGGTGGAAACTTTCGGTTATCATTTCTTGCGGTACAATGGCTGCAGCTTTGATTCCGGAGTTTACCAAAATCTTTACATCTTCAAAATCTAAACATGTTGAAGAAGTTGTTAATGCTTCTCGTGAAGCCGGTGCTTCCTTAAACATTATTTCCGGTATTGTTGCCGGTAACTTCTCTGCTTTTTGGCAAGGTTTGGTTATGGTTGGTCTTATGGCTGTGGCCTTCTTTACTGCTAAAAGCGGTTTAGGTGAATTTATGGTGTATCCGACAATTTTTGCATTCGGTTTGGTGGCTTTCGGTATGCTCGGTATGGGTCCGGTTACTATTGCCGTTGACTCTTATGGTCCGGTTACCGACAATGCTCAATCGGTATTTGAATTGTCTCAAATTGAAAGCATTAAAGGAATCGATAAAGAAATCGAAAAAACTTATGGTTTCAAACCTGATTTTGAAGGTGGTAAACACTTTTTGGAAGAAAATGACTCAGCAGGTAATACCTTTAAGGCTACGGCAAAACCTGTGTTAATCGGTACTGCAGTTATCGGTGCAACAACTATGATTTTCTCAATCATTTTGTTGTTGAACCTGCAACTTAATCTGTTAGATCCGATGGTTTTATTCGGTATTATACTTGGCGGTGCGGTTATCTTTTGGTTCTCCGGTGCTTCTATGCAAGCTGTATCAACAGGAGCATATCGTGCGGTGAACTATATTAAAAAGCACATCAAACTTGATACCGCGAAAGCTGCATCAATTGAAGATTCGAAAAAAGTGGTACAAATTTGTACCTTGTATGCTCAAAAAGGTATGTTTAATATCTTTATCGTAATCTTCTCTTTCACAATAGCTTTTGCTTGTTTTGATGCAAGTTTATTTGCCAGCTATTTGATTTCGATAGCCGTATTTGGTCTTTTCCAAGCTTTGTATATGGCTAATGCCGGTGGCGCTTGGGATAATGCTAAAAAAGTAGTCGAAGTTGATTTGGGTGAAAAAGGTTCTGCTTTGCATGATGCGTCTGTTGTGGGCGATACTGTCGGCGATCCTTACAAAGATACTTCGTCAGTAGCTTTAAACCCGATTATTAAGTTTACCACATTATTCGGATTGTTAGCTGTTGAAATGGCAGTGGCAGCTCCAAAATGTGTGGCTACGAGCTTGGGTGTAGGCTTCTTTGTATTAGGTTTGGTTTTTGTATGGCGTTCGTTCTACGCTATGCGAATTGAACCGGCAGACAAGGATTAGTCTTAAGCTGAATTAGAAAAAGCCTCTCTTTTTATTTGGAAGAGAGGCTTTTTTTGTCTATTGACAGAATGTTGATTTTTTTGTACACTGCGCGTGTAAGAAAATTATTAAAAAATTAAAAATAAAAATAAATTAAAATAAATAAAAAAATGGAAGTAATAGTTATTGCACTTGCGCTGACGATAGTCGGTAGAGTGTTATTTCTCAGTGAAAAAAGAAAAGTAAAAAGCTGGGAAATAAAAAATGTAAATGAGGACTTTTATGAAGTTTGTATTGAAAGGAACGGTGTAGTGTATACCGCGCTGGTTCCTGTTGAAGAGTCAATTGATGAAGCTGTAAGCTTAAAAATTGAGGGCTTCAATAAAGAAGATAGAACTTTTTTGTGTAAATCTGTAAATATGTAATATTATGGGTTTAGACAAATATGTGTTTTCAATAACAGTAACAGTTGCTGTTATTGAAATGGTAATCCTTTATTTTTCTTTGAATAAAAAGAAAATAAGGTTATCAAGAATAAAAAATAACGTATCCTTAATGGCTGTGTTTGCAACAGCTATTGTAACATTGGCTGTAAGCGCCTATATTATGGGTGTGTTAGACGTAAGGTTAACGTTAGTTATCACGGGGATGGTTCTTCTTACTGTCGGTACTAACATCGAGATACTCCATAATTCTATGGCAAAGTTGGAGTATTTTATAAATACTAATGATTTCATATTCGTGCCAAAATATCAGCAGTCACATGATAAGTGGGTGGGAATATTGAAATCTAAATTAGAAGCCAACAAAGAAATAGATGCGGTGTGTTTGTTGTTTTCTGATTTAAAAAAAGATGTTGCAATTGAAGCAACAATCTTTATCGAATATAACAGCTTGGGATGGATAACCAAACTGTATTGTGCGGAAGTTGAAGAAAGCGGTCAAGATTAAAAATCTGACCGTTTTTTTCGTTTAAAATGCGTTTTCGATGTGCTCGATTTTAAATGGGAATTCGACTAAAATAGCATCGAAACGAATATCAAAATTTTGATATTCGGGATGATGAGCCAAAAAGGCTTCGGCTCCGCGGCGGATACGTTGTTGCTGTTTTGGTTGAATAGCATAATATGCAGTGGTTAAGTCTTTGCGTTTTTTTACTTCTATAAAAACTAATGAAGTTTGATTTTTGACAATGATGTCGACCTCTCCGGCTCCTGTTCCCCGACCAGTAATATAGTTGCACGCAACCAAAGAATAACCTTTTAATCTTAAATATTGCAAAGCCATAAATTCGGCAAATTTTCCTTGATTTCCTTTAGTCATTTTTTTAACCCTAAGGCTTTTTGATATACTTCATTTTTGTTTAGATCATATTTTTCAACAATGGTTTTTACAGCGGTTTTTAAGCTTGATTTCTTCATTTCTTCCATTAACTCGGATTCATAATCAATTTGATTTGTTTCGGTTTTTGGGGCTACCATTAAAACAATTTCTCCTTTGGGTTGATTTTCGATATAGTAAGTGAGAAGTTCTTTTGCCGAACCGGTTTTGCATTCTTCGTACAGCTTGGTAATCTCGCGAGCAACGGATATTTCTCTGTCGGCAAAAATATCTTTAGCAACCTCAAGAGTTTTGGTCAGACGATTGGCCGTTTCGTAAAAGATGAGCGTTGAGTCATAGTTTTTATATTTGTTAAAAAAATCGTTTCTGGCTTTATCTTTATTAGGAATAAAACCGGCAAAGGTAAAGCAGTTGGAAGGAAGGCCGGAAAGTTGGAGTGCACAAATGGCAGCACAAGCACCGGGAATGGTGGTAATATAAACATTTTGTTTGCGACATTTTTTGCTTAGTTTATATCCGGGGTCTGAAATAAGCGGTGAGCCTGCATCGGAAACATAGGCGATAATATGTCCGTTCTTTGCCGAATCGATTAAGCTTTGTGAAATATCTTCTTCGTTGTGATCGTGCATGGTAACAAAGTTTTTGCCTGATGTTGACAGACAAAGGAGGGAAAACAGCTTTTTGGTTACTCTGGTGTCTTCACAAGCAATGATATCGGCATTTTTTAAGACATCTAGGGCGCGAAGTGTAATATCCGAGATATTGCCGATAGGGGTGGCAACAAGATAAATGCCGTTTTTCATAAACACCTCTCTTTACAATATAAAAAAATTGAAATAAAACACTATATTAATGGGATTGTTTTATATTTTGGGATAAAATGCAAGTGTTAAAAAAAATTTGTTTGATTATAGGGGTTATGATACTGAGTTCATGCAGTTCTGATCCGATAAGAGATGAGGGATGGTCAGATAGCTTTAACAGTAATGTTGAAGAAATAAATATTTCGACAGATGACAGTTTCAGAGTGGGTATGTTGTTACCTTTAACGGGTAGTGATGCAAAATACGGTACAGGTTTAAAGTATGCGTCAATGTTGGCTTTGCAAGATATAAATAATCCAAAGTTGGTGTTGCAATATTATGATACGCAAAGCTCTATTTCGGGCGCCAGAACTGCTGTGGAAAATGCTATAAATCAGCAGTCTGATTTAATTATTGGTCCGCTGAAAAGTACAGAAGTACAAGCTATTAGTAATGAAACAATATATCAAGGTGTTCCGGTAATTGCTTTTTCGACATCGCAAGATGTTTTACAGCCGACGATTTATACTTTGGGGCTGATGCTGGAAGAGCAGATTGACAGAATAATGACCTATGCTACTAATACAGGCAGAAAAAGATTTGCATTATTGTTACCGGATAATTCTACCGGTGGAGCGGTGGCAAAGGCAGCGGTTAAATCAGCGCAAAAGAATGGTGTGGAGGTTAAAGTTATCGGTTTTTATACCCCCGGCAATTCTGATTTTTCGAGCATTGTAAAAGAAATGACTAACTATGAAAAACGTCATGAAAGGGTCGTTGATATAAAAAATAAACTGGAAGAATTAGCAAATAATGGTGATGAACAAGCTGAAAAAGCCTTGAAAAAAATAGCAACAAGAGAAGGTTTAGGCGATGTCGGTTTTGATGCAGTAATTATTCCGGAAACAGGAGCAAAGTTGACTTCAGCAATATCAATGTTTGCATATTTTGATGCCAGTTATCCCGATGTTCAATTTTTAGGTACATCGATTTGGGATTTGGCTCGCTTAAATAATGAGGTTGTTATTGCCAAAAGCTTATACCCCACGGTCAGTAAAAATAATAACAATAATTTTGCTAATCAATATTATATGACATTTGGTGAAAAACCCAGCAGTTTATATACTTTGGCATATGATGCAATAAGAGTGGCTGATCAACTGGCCAATAGCGATAACGATGATGATATAAATAAAAACATTACATCTGTTAACGGATTTAGCGGACTTAACGGAAAGGTAAGATTTTTTAAGAACGGTACAAATCAACATTCACTGGATATAGTAGAAATTATGCCGAGCGGGAACAGAGTGGTTGATGATGGAAATGTTCAGTTTGAAACAGTTAACCAACCGTTGCCAATGGTTGATATTACAAACGGATATTGTATGCCGAAAATTTATGGTAAAGACGAAACTTTAGCACAAATAGTCATTTATGGACAGACAGCCTCCGGTGATATGTTTGATATGGGTATATGTCACGAATCGGATGATTCTGAATTGGTAAAAAAGCAACTTAATGATATGGGAATTTATATTAACTAGTTTAATAAGCTTAATTTGTGCTTGAAAAAGCAAAGTCTTTTTGCTAAGTATGATTTTGGAGGGAAACGGGTTGGTGTTTCGCCAATCCGGTCAGGTCCGGAAGGAAGCAGCCGTAACGAAATTTACCAAGGTCGTTTTCTCTCCACCGTTTTTTATTAAAGAGATTTTTTAATGGCAGAAGAAAATAAAGATAATTATGTGGTTTTGGCCAGAAAGTATCGTCCGCAAAGTTTTAATGAACTTTTGGGACAAGATGCTTTAGTTAAAACAATTACTAATGCTATTAAAAATAACAGACTTCATCATGCATATATCTTAACAGGTATTAGGGGAGTGGGTAAAACAACCACAGCTCGAATTATTGCCAAGGCGTTAAATTGTACAGGTAAAGATGCGTTGAACGGAGCGACGATCAATCCTTGCGGAATTTGTGAGAATTGTCGAGCTATTGCCGAATCGAGACATATAGATGTTTTGGAACTTGATGCGGCTTCACATACCGGCGTGGGTGATATCAGAGAGATTTTGGATGGTGTACGTTATAAGCCTACTAACGGCAGATACAAAGTTTATATTATCGACGAAGTTCATATGTTGTCCAATTCGGCATTTAATGCTCTTCTTAAAACTTTGGAAGAACCACCTTCTCATGTTATTTTTATTTTTGCAACAACCGAAATAAGAAAAGTTCCCGTTACTATTTTATCAAGATGTCAGCGGTTTGATTTACAAAGATTAGGTATTGAGCTTCTTATGGAGCATTTTAAGAATATTGCTCAAAAAGAAGGTTTTAATGCTGAAGAGGAGGCTTTGCACCTTATTGCTAAAGCGGCAGACGGATCTTGTCGTGACGGGTTATCGCTTCTTGATCAAGCTATTTCTTTAGGAATGGGTGATGTCAAAACAGATATAGTTAAAGAAATGATAGGTTTGGCGGACAGGGGACAAACTTTTGAGTTGTTTGAAAGCTTGATCTCAGGCAAAATCGATGATGTTATGACCAATATTGCCAAACAATACAATGATGGAGCTAACCCGCTTACCGTTTTACAGGATTTAATTAATGTAACGCATTTATTGGCAAAAGTAAAAATTGTTGCAGAATCGATAAATGATGCTTCGTTATCCGAAAATGAAAAAGCTTTTTGTACCAGAGTAGCTCCGCAAGTTTCTATTAGTGTATTATCAAAAATGTGGCAAATGTTTATCAAGGGGTTATCCGAGATAAATGTGGCTCCGTCGCAGTCTGATGCTTTAGAAATGGTGCTTATCAGAGTAGCTTATTCGGCTAATCTTCCTACTCCGGCAGAGTTGTTGGACGGCTTAAAAAAAAACTCTGATTTAAACGTTATTCAAACAAATAATTTTAACGAAAACGTTTTACCAAAGAACGTTGTTTCAAGTGAAACAGCTTCAGATAAGCCTGTTTTTAATACTCCGCAAGATTTGGTTGATTATTTGATAGCAACAAGAAAAATGATGTTGTCATACAGTATAAAAAATGATATTTCTTTTAGCGACTTTTCAAACGGAAAAATGAAGATAAGCGTGTCTGAAAAGATAAATAATGACTTTTTACTCAATTTGCAAAATGTCTTAAAAGAAGCAACCGGTATAAAATGGGAAATAGATGTTCTAAGTACACCCTTGGGACAAACTTTGGCTGATAAAGAAGCCGAAAAAGATATGATGCAGAAAAAAGATGTAATGGATTTGCCTTTAGTTAAGGCAATTATGGCGGAATTTAAAGGAGCTAAAATTGAAAGTTTGACACGTAAGATTGTTGAACAAGCCGAAAAAGATGAAGAATTTATGGTTGATGATTTGATATATATAGAAGAGGAAAATTAAAATGATGAATATTCAAGGTTTGATGAAACAAGCTCAAATGATGCAAAAGAAAATGCAAGAAGAACAACAACGTTTGGAGCAAGAAGAATTTGAAGGTGCTTCCGGCGGTGGTATGGTGAAGGTTGTGTTGAGCGGAAAATTTGAGATGAAAAAAATTAACTTGGATAAAAGTATTGTCGATGCTGATGATGTTGAGGTGTTGGAAGATTTGATTGTGGCGGCTTATAATGATGCTAAAGAAAAAGCTGATGCCAAAATGGGTGAAGCGATGGGGTCTATTACCGGCGGGCTTAATTTAGGCGGAATGAAACTTCCTTTTTAAGAGATATTAAATGGCCGGAAAAGATATTGAAATTCTTATAAAACAAATTGCTAAATTGCCGTCTTTAGGCGCTCGTTCGGCAAGACGTATTGTACTTCATTTGCTGAATAAAAGAGAAAGCTCTTTTTTACCGCTGATAGATGCTCTGACCAATGTGGCAACAAGTATAAAAACCTGTGAGATTTGCGGTAATTTTGATACAATATCGCCTTGTCCGATATGCTCTTCTCAGACAAGAGATTCTTCAATTGTTTGTGTGGTTAGAGATGTGGCTGATTTGTGGGCAATGGAAAGAGTTTCGTTGTTTAAGGGAAAATACCATGTATTAGGTGGTGTTTTGTCGGCAATGGAAGGAGTTGTTCCGGAAGATTTGAATATAGAATCATTGGAAGAAAGAATCAAAACAGGTGAGATAAAAGAATTAGTTTTGGCTTTGCCGGCAACAATTGACGGTCAAATCACCTCTCATTATTTGGTTTCTCGTTTTAAGGAAAGTGGCATTAAAATAACAACTTTGGCTCAAGGTATTCCGATGGGAGCTGAGCTTGATTATATGGATGAAGGAACAATTCAATTGGCGTTAAACTCAAGAAAGTCGCTAAATAATCAGGATTAAAAAATCCTTGAAAAATAAAAATTTTGTAGTATAAGAGGGACGGAAGATAAGACACCCCTGGAGGTCTTATCACTTAAATTGAAAAAATAAAGGAAATAAAAAATGATTACATTTAATGCTGAAAAAAGAGAAAAAGCAGGTAAGGGGGCAGCTCGTGCATGTCGTCGTGAAGGTCGCGTTCCTGCAGTGATTTATGGCGGAAAGCAAGAACCGGTTATGATTTCTTTACATCCTGTTGAATTGGAAAAAGCTTTGGATACCAGAGGTTTTTACGATATGGATATCGAAGTTGTGTTGGATGGTAAAAAAATTGCAGTTATTTGCAAAGATGTTCAATTCCACCCGGTTTCTGATAAGGCTATTCACGTAGATTTCGTCAGAAAATAAAAACTCGTCTAACAGCGCATCTAAGAGCCAAAATATGCGAATATTCGGCTCGGTCATGTACTTCTTTGTACACTCACTCGCCGAATTTCTTATTTTGACTTTATCTGCACTGTTATCCAAGTTTTTTTGATAAAATATGAGAGCGGTTGGAGTAAAAATTACTTTAGCCGCTTTTTTTGATAAAAAAAGGAAAAAAATGTTTTTAATCGTCGGTCTTGGTAATCCCGGAAAAGAATATGAAAATACTCGTCATAATGTTGGTTTTATGACTGTTGATGCTTTGGCCGGCGAATACGGGTTTGCTCCGTTTAAGTCTAAGTTTGATGGTGTTATTGCCGAAGGTAAAATAGAAGGCGAAAAGGTTTATATCTTAAAACCTCATACCTATATGAATTTATCCGGAAATTCGGTAGTAAAAGCAGCTAATTTTTATAAGATATTGCCTGAAAATATAATAGTTATTCATGATGATATGGATTTGCCGGTCGGAAAAATAAAAGCAAAACTCGGCGGTGGTGCCGGCGGGCATAATGGGTTAAAGTCTATTGATGCGACTATTACACCTAATTATAATCGCATTAGAATCGGAGTTGGACATGCTAAAGAAAAAGGTGCTGAAGTAATAAATTATGTATTGTCCGGTTTTGGTAAAGAAGATAAAAATAAGCTTAATGAAGTAATTGAAACGGTGGCTAAGACAATAGGAATCTTGATAAAAAAAGGAGTGGCTGAGTATTCGAATCAGTTGGGAATGATCAGTCGAAAATAATAAGTTTAATGAAATAATTATTAACATTAACAATTTAGATATTATGAAAAAGTTTTTTGAAATGGTTGCCTCTATGATAGGATTGTATGAGGCAATGCTGAAAAAAGAAGAAAGATTAGTTAAAGAGGTTTTGGCAAACTTGGATAAAAGTGATCCTAAAAAAAGACCTGTAAACGTTTGGGATAGAAAATTTTGGGAACTTGTGCCAATTTTGTATAAATATGAAGAGGCATTGGATTTCTTGGATACCTACGGCCATGTTTGTAACACATATTTTAAGGTGTTGTCTTTCAGTGATGCCCAAAATGTTGTTTTTCAGCTAAGCCTGTGCGAAGTTTATGAAAGTTCTTTAAGCGCTGAAAAACGTTGTCGTTATCCTAATCTTTTGCATGCTTTTTTGCAACAATGGGATTTTTGTGACGAGGTTAAAAAAACGATAAAAAACGATCCGGACAAAGATCCTGTTGTGCGTTTTTATAATGCCCATGTTAATCTTTGGGCTAAAGATAGAAAATTGCTTTAACTTTATTACTATACCGTTATTTCTTTTTCCAAAAGAAATAACGGTTTTTTTGTTTGAAAAATCAATATTTATCAGCTATAAGAAGAAGAATTTTGAAAACAAAGAAAATTTTGGAGATTTTTTATGGGATTTAATTGTGGAATTGTCGGATTGCCAAATGTGGGAAAATCAACGTTGTTTAATGCGTTAACTCAAACGATTGCAGCTCAGGCGGCAAATTTTCCTTTTTGTACGATAGAGCCAAACACCGGTCGTGTAGCAGTACCTGACAAAAGATTAGATAAATTGGTCGAAATGGTTAATCCGAAATCAGTGGTGCCGACACAGTTAGAATTTGTTGATATTGCCGGTCTTGTTAAAGGAGCTTCTAAGGGTGAAGGACTTGGAAATCAATTTTTAGCTAATATTAGAGAAGTTGATGCAATCGTTCATGTGTTGCGTTGTTTTGAAGATGAAAATATTACCCATGTGGAAGGTTCGGTTGACCCGATAAGAGACGCGGAAATTGTGGAAACCGAATTGATGATTGCCGATTTGGAATCGTTAGAAAAAAGATTTGATCAGGCACAAAAAAAAGCCAAAGGCGGAGATAAGGAATCGATATTAAATGTCAGTGTCATGGGGCCTGTTATTGAAGCATTAAAAGCCGGTAAGCCTGCCAGAACAGCGGCTCCTGATGAGGCTAATAAAGATGCTTGCAAGGCTTATAGAATGTTGCAACTTTTGACTTCTAAGCCGGTTTTATATGTTTGTAACGTTGATGAAAATTCAGCTTCTGAAGGTAATGAGTTTTCGAAACAAGTTTTTGAAAAAGCTCGCCAAGAAAATGCTCGTGCCGTTATTATCTCTGCAGCCATAGAATCGGAAGTTGCGCAACTTGATAATGAAGATGAAAAACAAGAGTTTTTGGCAACACTAGGCTTGGAAGAAACAGGTTTGGCTAAAATTATTCGTGAAGGATACGAACTTTTGGGATTACAAACTTATTTTACGGCCGGACCTAAAGAGGTGAGAGCATGGACTTTTGTAAAAGGTTCGAAAGCACCTGCTTGTGCCGGAATAATTCACTCTGATTTTGAGCGAGGATTCATTCGCGCCGAAACAATAGCCTATGATGATTATGTAAAGTTTGGTGGGGAGCAAGGTGCTAAAGAGGCAGGCAAGATGCGTTCCGAAGGCAAGGATTATGTTGTTCGTGATGGGGATCTTTTAAACTTTCTTTTTAATATGTAAAAAAGTGGCTACTTGCAAAAAAACTACGCTGATTGAAATATAATAAATAAGGATGTAAAAATGCGATTAGTTTTATTTCAACCTGATATTGCACAAAACACCGGTACGATGATGAGACTTTGCGCTTGTGTTGATTTGGGAATCGACATTATAGAGCCTTGTGGTTTTATTTTTAATGATAAAGCTATGCGTCGTGCCGGTATGGACTATCTTGATATGGTCAAATACCGTCGACATTCTTCGTGGGATGATTTTTTGGAATATCGAAAAGAACACGTTGATGAATATGGACGAATCGTCTTAATGACCACAAAAGCGTCTGTTCCGTATACTGATTTTGAATTTAAAGAAAATGATATAATCCTTATGGGAAGAGAATCGGCAGGAGTTCCCGAAGAAGTTCATAAAATTGCGGATGCCAGAATAATTATTCCGATGAATGAAAAAGCTCGCTCGATTAATGTGGCTGTATCAGCGACTATGGTTGTTGGTGAAGCTTTGCGTCAGTGTAAATTGTTTCCTGAATTAAAATGAATTTTATAGACGAATGATTAGGCTTTAATTTTGCATAGTTAGTCATTATTTTATGGGGTAGAAACTTATTTTTGTTTTCGAAAAATGCTTTTGTAATAACTTTATTAACTTTTTTATTATATAAGTAGTTTTTGTTATTGAAAATTAAGTTTTTATTGCATAAGGTAAAACTGTATTAGTTGTTTTATGCAACTACAATTAAAAAACCATATGGAGAATATTAAAATGAAAAAGCTTTTAAGTGTATTCTGTGCTGTTATAGCTTTGTCTGCTTGTTCTACAATGAGCGAAAGCTCTTTGTTTGGCGGTAGCGAGTGCGAATCAAAAATGGCTCGTGATTTTATGGCTAATGCCGATGATAGAGTTTTCTTTGCATATGACAGTTCTGCAATTTCTGCAAAATCTGCCAATGTTTTGAATACTCAAGTCAAATGGTTGAAAAAGCACAATGAAGTTAATGTTGTTGTTCAAGGTTACTGCGACGAAAGAGGTACCAGAGAATACAACTTGGCTTTGGGTGAAAGACGTGCTAATGCCGTTAAACAATACTTAGTATCTAAAGGTATCAATGCCAATAGAATCTCTACAATTTCTTATGGTAAAGAAAGACCGGCCGTTTTAGGTAACAATGAAACAGCTTGGGCTCAAAACCGTCGTGCTGTAACTGTTGTTGCAGGCAACTAATCTTTCATATAAGAAAGTTTCACATTACTTAAATTGCTCTTAAATCCTTTGTGTTTTTGAGAGCAATTTTTTTGTGCTTGAGATTTGAACAGTTTTGTTTTAGATTAACGTATATAAAAATTAACTATTAAAGATGAGGTTTAAATGAAAAAAACATTGTTGTTAGCGGTTGGTCTTGGCTTTTTTATTTCATTTGAGGCAAAAGCTGTTTCGGATAATGCGTTGCAACGTCAAATAGACCAGATAAGAGAAGACTTAAAAGTGTTACAACGAAAACAAGCCAGAGATGGTGCCGAAAATAATGATGTATTTCAACTTAGTCAAATGGATGAGGTCTTGCGTCAGACTGTCGGTCGTATGGATATGATTGAGCATCAATTAAAAACGTTGGAAGATAAAATTAATATGATTAACAAAGATATTGATGTTCGCTTAAAAATGATTGAAGGTAAACCTATTGAGGGTGGAGCAATGAGTAAGCAAATAACGTCAAAAAAATTTGATGCTCCTGTGGCGGTGGGCGCACCCTCGTCTGTTGTAGGGGCTTCTATTTCTAAAGGAGAAAAGTTACCTGATATAAAAGCAAAATCTCCGGAAGAGGTTTATCAGGAAGGATTAGATGCTATAAATGCAGGTAAAGATGAAGAAGCTACCGATAAGTTTACCATGTTTTTAACAAAGTTTCCTAAACATAAATTAGCCGGTAATGCGCAATATTGGCTCGGCGAATCATATTATGGTCGAAAAGATTATGCCAAAGCAGCGGTTGCTTTTGCTAAGGGGTATGAGAAATATAAAGAAGGAAATAAAGGAGCTGATAACATCTTAAAGCTAGGTATGGCAATGCAAATGCTAAATAAAAAAGATGAGGCTTGCACTGCTTTTGTTAATTTGGAAAAAGAATTTCCGAAGGCTCCCCAAAATTTAAAAGAAAGAGCTAGGAGAAAAGCAGAGGAATTGGCTTGTCCAAAATAACAGATTATGGATTTTTTTAAAACACACAACATTAGTGATAATATTATAGCTGTCGGAGTTTCCGGAGGAGCGGATTCTTTGGCTCTTGCGCTAATGCTAAAAGACAATGGCAAAAAAGTAGTGGCTTTAACGGTTAATCATTGTTTGCGTAAAGAGGCTCAAGCCGAGGCTGAATATGTTGCAAAAATTATGCAAAAATATGGTATCGAACACCATATTTTGTTGTGGAAAGATGGGGCAAAAATAAAAAAAGGGATTGAAGAAAGCGCAAGACTGGCTCGGTATGATTTGATGCTTGATTTCTGTAGAAAAAATAAAATCAAGGTGTTGGCAACAGCACATCATATGCGTGATCAGGCAGAAACCTTTTTGTTAAGACTTCAACGTGGAAGTGGTTTGTTTGGTTTAAGCTCCATGATGCCGGTATCAGAGCGTAATGGAGTCAAGATTATCAGGCCGTTGTTGGATATTATGCCTGAAGATCTTAAAAAATATTGCCAAGACAGAAAAATTGAGTGGATTGATGATCCTATGAATTATGATGATGATTTTACAAGAGTTAAAATCAGAAAATTTTTACCGCAGTTAACCAAAATCGGAATTGATGAAAAAAAATTGGCTGAAACGGCAAAAAATTTGCTAAATTCTCGCTTATTTATACAAAGACTGATTGATGAGTTTGTTTCTTCGCAAGTCAGATGGTGGGAAGGTGTTTTGGTCAGTCTTAGTTATAATAAATTGAAAGAACTCGACTTTGAAATATCAAAAGGTGTTTTGGGTTGCTTGTTGCAAAAAATCGGTAATACTGAATATCTTCCGGAAGTATCAGAAATTATGAGGGTTTTGGAAGATAATGATTTTAGGGGTTGTACTTTAGGCAAATGTGAGCTATTTATAGCTTCAAAACGGTTGTGGATTATACCCCAAGATGAAAAAAATGAGCTGATGAAAAAAGATGAATGGCTCAAATTTGTTGAAAGTTTTCCGCAATATAAAAGCTATGGGCTGCCTTATAAAGTACGTCGGGCATTGAAACA
Organism: Alphaproteobacteria bacterium; assembly: GCA_017501665.1. GTDB lineage: Bacteria > Pseudomonadota > Alphaproteobacteria > RF32 > CAG-239 > CAZU01. The sequence goes on from JAFVWM010000038.1 coordinate 56,156, forward strand.
AAAGTTGGAAAATAAAAATGGTTAAAGATAAACATAAATCAGAGTTTATATCAAAAGGTTTGGTGGCGCAAAATCGTCGAGCAAATTTTGATTATCTGATAGAAGAAAAGTATGTTGCCGGTCTGGAACTTTTGGGTACAGAGGTAAAGTCTTTGCGTTTGGGACACGCTAATATCAATGATGCTTATGGCGTAGAAAAAAATGGTGAACTGTTTATCTCAAATATGTTTATTGCTGAATATACCTACAAAGGATATGTTTCTCATGTAGAAAAACGTGAGCGAAAACTTCTTTTGAAGAAAAAAGAAATTATTGATATTATCAACTCTCTGTCACGCAAAGGATGTTCTCTTGTTGCAATCCGTTTGTTCTTTGATAATAACGGCAGAGCAAAATTAGAGGTTGGTTTAGGCAAGGGAAAGAAACTTTATGATAAAAGGGATAGTATTAAGAATCGGGAACTGGATAGAAAAATTCGTCTAAAGGATTTCTAATACAGATTTGTAAGAATATTTTGTTCGGTCATGTAGTTTTATCTACACTCACTCACAAAAATTCTTAAATCTTATTATAAATCTCTTTATCCGAATTTTTCTTAGAAAATGAGTCTAAAGGATTTCTAATACAGATTTGTAAGAATATTTTGTTCGGTCATGTAGTTTTATCTACACTCACTCACAAAAATTCTTAAATCTTATTATAAATCTCTTTATCCGATTTTTTCTTAGAAAAATTCGTCTAAAGGATTTCTAAAGCTATTTTCGATAGGTTCGAAAAATTCATGTAGGCATTAAAATGAAGGAACGTGTAAAAAATTTATCTATTTCAGAACAGCGAAAAAAAGTCGCATTTCGAAAGATATTGCGAGACAATGAATTATCTCCTGTAAACGGAGTAGTGTATATTATTTTTGCTTTTTTATTAGGGGCTATCGGTGTACACAATTTTTATGCAAAATTTTGGAAAAGAGGAATTGTTCAACTTTTGATGACGATATCTGCACCTTTTTTGCTGTTTTTTCCTCTTATTTTTACGTCTATGTGGGCAGAGGCGGAATTATTGTTTCAAAATCGTGACAGAAACGGTAGACTTTTTAAGGGAAGCAGAAGAATTATTTGGTTGTTGAGATTAATATCTATAGTTTTACTTGTTTGGGGGCTAATGTCCGTAAAAACTATTGATATTGACGCTCTGTTACAGCTAAGTGATGAAGTTAAAAATCAGGAAATTATAGCTCATATTGAAGAATTTTAAAAAAAATAAAAAAAGTACTTGCAAAATAAAAAATATATGATATTTATTCTTTCACCGATGCGGGCGTAGCTCAGGGGTAGAGCGCAACCTTGCCAAGGTTGATGTCGTGGGTTCGAATCCCATCACCCGCTCCAATTTTAACTCTCCTTTTTAGGAGAGTTTTTTTTATGGGTGATGGTCTTCTTCGAATCCCATTCTAGCTTCGTAGGTTTCGCATTGTAAAAAATGCTCAACAACTCCGCTTCGGTCACTTGTTTTGTATAGAAGTTTTATCGCCGTTTTATACCGGCTCAAAACTTTAACAAAACTACGCCTTCTGCACCAAAATTAACCGGAGCAGCGGTTAATTTGTGGTTTGAAGCCCGCTCCAATTTTAACTCTCCTTTTTAGGAGAGTTTTTTTTATGGGTGATGAAATTATTTTAATTTTTAACACATAAAAAAAGAGTAACCTGTGAGGGTTACTCTAAGGTATCATAACTTGAGCAAATAAGAAATGTCATTCCTCGCTCGGCGCTTTTGCGTCCGTGCGTCAAGGAATCTAACCTCTGCGCCAGCTACTAATTAAACAAAAACAAGGAAACACCTAAATAGTCATCCCTCGATTGCGCTAAGCAATCGTCAAGGGATCTTCCTTGTTTTTGAAAAAATTTGAAGATCGCTAACCTCGTTCGCTAATGCTCACTCAGGCGATGACACATTGACTTAAAAAGAATCAAGAACCGCGACTTTTTTGTCAGCTTTTTACAAACAGAGAGTCGATTTGTTAGCCGCGAAAGCTTCGCAATAATATGGTAGGCACATCTGTTTGGAAAAAGTGAAACAGACAAAAATCTTAAGCGGGAGTTTTTGGTTACTTTTTACGGATAAAAAGTAACGTAAGAAAAAAGTTGAAGATGCCTAATCTCGCTCGTTCCTCGCTCAAGGCATGACAGTTTTTGTTTACAGCACTCCGCTAACGCTTCGCTTAGGCGATGCCTCATTATGTCATGACTTGAGCGAATGATGACAGTTTTTTTATCTAATTGTCTCGCTATCGTTTGTTTTCGAACCACTTTCTCCAGGGTTCTCATCCGGCAATCCTCGTATTTACAAAAAAAGCACCACAAGGGTGCTGTTGTTTGTAAATGGCGGATAGACAGGGATTGGCTTCGCCGCAACTTCGCTCATCAGCAAAGCTGAACGCCATACTTTCGTCTGGCTTTCGCTTGTTGTCAAACCCTTTTTATCCAGGGTTCAAACCCCAGCTTTCTCGCGTATTTACACCAAAACCACACACAAGGTGGGGTTTCGTTGTAAATGGCGGATAGACAGGGATTCGAACCCTGGATACCCTTTGGAGGTATACACGATTTCCAATCGTGCGCCTTCGACCACTCGGCCATCTATCCAAATATTTCGTTTATCAACTTAATAAAATATGTATTATTTTGCAACAAGTTTTTTTATATTTTTTATTATGTCGTTGCAATTAACTTTTAGTTAAACTAAATATTATATTGTATACCTTGTAAGAGGTGTAAAAAAACTTGCTTTTTATTTTTTTGTGTGATACTGAAAAAACATTCAAGAATTACGGATTGCTTTGAAAAATGATAATTGACAGCAGTAACAAAAAGCAAAGAAGTATCTTGACTAACAAGTGCTTCTATCAAACAACAGCTCGGATTATGCGTGATTTCGAGGAGAAGGGATACGCAAATTCCGCAGATGAGACTGCAAGAGTTATTTCTGCCTACCATGCCATAGTTAAGAAAAAAACCAAAAATAACTTTAGCGCCGATTATAATGATGCTTTTCGTCGTATTGATGGTGCTATTCAAATGCTCGCTAACCAAGTGTTTTATGATTGTGATAAAAAGAGCTTTGATTATGCGTATCAGTCTTTCGAACAATTTGATCATATTTCGGCAATAGTTACGCGTCAACGTACTAAAAAAGGTTTTTTGTAGAATTTTTATCTTGTATATCTTTGTTATTAGACAGTTGCAAAAAGAGTTTTTTTGCGCTAAGTTTTTTGTTATTGAATTAAACCTTTTTTATAAGGATATATATTTATGACTAGAATTTCTTTGATAGGTTGCGGACGTTGGGGTACGTTTTTGGGTTGGTATGCTGCTAATTACGGTAAGGCAGACGGCGTTGATATGTACGATATCCCGACATCTCCTAATTTTATTGAATTGAAAAACACCCGCAAAAATCCATATTTGTCGTTAAGTGACAATATGGATCTGCACGATAATATTCCGGAGGTTTTGAAAAATGATTTTATCATTATATCTATCGGTTGCCAATATTTTAGAGGTTTGTGCAAAGAGTTGAGTGTATTTGATTTGCAAGATAAAACATTTTTGTTGGCAATGAAAGGCTTAGAAGAGCCGTCAGGAAAGCGTATGCTGGAGATTATGCGAGAGGAAATAAAACAAAATATCCATATCGCAACTCTTGGAGGTCCGGGTCATGTTCAAGATTATATGCGTGGCGTTCCCTCAGCTGCGGTTGTGGATAGTGATGAAGAATCGACAAAAGAATATGTTATCAACATTATGCAAAGTCAACTTATCAGATTGTACTATGGTGAAGATTTAATCGGCAATCAAATAGGCGCTGCCATGAAAAATGTTATCGGTTTGGCTGCGGGTATTTTGGACGGTTTGGAGTGGTATGGTTTAAAAGGTGCTTTAATGGCCAGAGCTCCGATTGAAGTCGGGCGTTTGATTAAATTTTTCGGTGGTAATCCGATGACTGCATATGGCTTGTCTCACTTGGGAGATTATGAAGCAACATTATTCTCGAAAAACAGCCACAATCGTATGTTTGGTGAAAAATTTGCTCGTGGCGAAGATTTCGGTAAATTAGCAGAAGGTGTTCCGACATTAAAAGCAGTTAAGCTTTTAGCTGATGAACATGGAATCGATATGCCTATATCTCAAGCCTTATATCAGGCAATTTATGATAAAGGTAATATCAAAGAGATTATTAGTAAGTTGTTTGAGAGGTCGTTAAAACGCGAATTTTCGTAAAAACACGCATAATAATCCATCTAAAGCCAAAATTTCAAACAGCCGGTTCGATCATGTACACTAAAGTACACGCGCTTACCGGCTTTTTTTATATTTCTTTACTTAATGCTAAAAATTGTTCGGGAGTAATTTCTTCGGGGCGCATAGTCGATTTAATGCCGATTTTATCACAAATTTCTTCGAGATTAGGTGTCGATTTTAAGCTTTGGCGTATCATTTTGCGACGCATTGAAAACGCTTGTGCAGTAAGTTTTTCAAGCTTGTTTATTTCGTCCTTGTTTAATGTTTTTTCTAAAGGTTGAAACAATAAGACCGATGACCAAATTTTAGGGGCTGGAGTAAAGCATTCGGGGTTTAGGTCAAGTAAACGAGATATCTTACATTGTAATTGTGCCAAAATCGAAAGACGCCCATAATCCTTAGTTGATGTTTGAGCCTGTATTCTGTCGGCAACTTCTTTTTGAAACATCAGGGTCATTGATGAATAGCAATCAATATTGTACAACCATTTGGTTAACAAAGGTACGGATATATTATAGGGCAAGTTTGAAACAATGTGTTTTGCCGTTTTTTCATTGAATGTGAAATCAAATTTTAGAGCATCTTGATTTAAGATTTCTAAGATGTTACCGGTTTTTGAGTTGATATCTTGCATTATTTTTATACAACGCTCGTCCAATTCAATAACCGTCATTTTGTCGGGATTGTTGCTTATAACGGCTCTGGTTAAACCTCCCGGGCCGGGGCCTACTTCAAAAACATGGCAGTTTTGGTAAGAATCCAAATTTTGTTTTTTTAACGATAAGGATATTATTTTATCGGTAATATTTTTATCGAGCAAAAAGTTTTGACCTAACGATTTCTTTGCTAAAAGACCGTGAGATTCAACAGTTATTTTTAATGAAGGGAGAGTATCTATAGCCGTTTTTAAGTCCATGTTTTAGCTTTTAACCTCGACAATAGCTTTTTGCTTTAACTCTTGAAGCATTTTTTTTGAAATTGCTTCCATTTTTTGATTTTCGAGCAAACTTTTAATTTCTTGTTGATTTGGTGTAAAATTGGGATTTTTTTTCGGATCAAAAACTTGAACGAGTTTTAAAATGTAATAGCCGTCACCGATTTGAATGGCGTCGCTTACTTCACCGACATTCATAGAATTTAATCTCATTTCCAAGGCAGAAAGCATTTTTCCGGAATTTATCCATCCTAAATTTCCGCCGTTGGCAGCGGAAGGTGCGTCGGAAAAGCGCGCGGCATAAAGCTCAAAACGGGGGTCTTCGCGCAATTTTTCAACAAGAGAATTAATATCTTTAGCGTTTTCCTTTTTCAAAAATATTTCTAAAACCTGATATTTTTTTATACTCATATCTTTGGTTACTTCATCAATAGTTTTATTGATTTCTTTTTGAGTAATGTGAGATGTTTGAAAGAATTTTTTTCTGATCAATTTTATCCAAGCCAATTCTGCTTTTATATTATCGGCAAGGGCATCTTTGTTGATATTTTTGCTTTTGAGAGATGATAAATTCAGGTTGTTCTTTTTTGCCCATAGTTCCATTTGTTTTTCAATATCTTCATTACTTATGTTGATGTTATCTTTTTTTGCGGCCTGAAGTTTTAGTTTTTGTTCTATGGTTTGTGCCATAACTCTGTGGGTGATCATATCTTTGGTTTCATCGTTATAGGGGACAGGAGAGTTTAACATAAAGATGTTAATTTGATCGTTTATGTCTTCATTTGAGATAATATCACCATTAATAAGCGCTGTAATATTAAAGGTGTTTGCCATACTTATTGTTGAAATGGCCATGTTAAATAAAAGTCCTAATATAATTTTTTTCATAAGGTTGCTCCTTTTATTAAACTAATCTTTAGCTGTTCCGCCGAGGGTTTTCAAGAAGAAGGTAAAATAAAATTCAAATTCATTACTTTCTTCATCTTCAGGGTCGTGAGAATATTCTTTTTCGGCGCTGAAGGCAAATTTTGCACATTCATCTTCATAAATAATCTTTCCTCCTTTAGATATAAGTTCTTCGTTTTCTAAATCCTGTCGAACGAAAATATTTGCGCTCCAGTTACGTGTAAGTTTTGTGCCGATACTGGTATATATCTCTTTTCTGCGATAATTATCTATAAACGAATTTTCATCTGTTTCGGGAAAGAAAATGTATGAGGTTGAAAGATTCAAAACATCATTTCCGATAGTAGAGGTTAATTCGCTATAATTTATATCATAATCATCTTTATCAAGTCTGAAACGGTAGATTAAAGAAAAATAATCCGTCGGTTTTGAATATATGCGTCCGACATAATCGGAGAAATTATTTTCTTCACCCGGGGCGTTAAATATATTGTCTTTTTTATCAAATTCGTAGGTTTGAGCCAATAGAAGAGCTGATCTGCCCCAGTCTTTATTGTAAAAACTCCAGTTTAAACCGTAGCTTATTCTGCTTCCGGTATCGTTTCTGTCATATCCGGAATAACGATCCAAATCAAAAATATTTACGTCGGTAACGTTGATATATTCACTATCTTCATTAGGAATTTTTTCTTCTTTATTACTGTCGGACGGTGCTATGGCAGCAACAACAATCGGTTCTAATATTTGAGAGGATTTTTCGGTGTTTTTTATAAACGGATAACGCCACTCCAAGCCTAATTGCGGAAATATTCTGGCTGTAGTACCGGTATAATCGGTTTTGCTATCATAATGATATTGACTTATGTAGTACAAATCAGATTTTAGCGATGCTGATAAATTGTATTTATCGCCAAAAGGGCTGTTATATGGTAAGTTCCATGAATTTATCATAGATAAACGATGAGAAGCATTATCTTCTTCGTGATATACCGAAGCGGTATTTAATGATGTTTTGACATAAGCTCCGAAGCTGTTGGGAGAAGAGATGTTTTCATAACTCATTATAGGTAAAACATAAGGTTTGTTTTCATTTTGCAAGCTATAACTTAAAAAGTCGTAATAATAAGCTTCAATATTGGCGTAGTTACGGTTGTCAAAGGCTTGTAATCTGATGCGAGATGTCAGCCAAGAATCATCTTTTTTAGGAAGATCCAAATCATTTAAATAGCTACCGTCAGAAGCGTAATTAATATCTGTATCAGCCACCCAGTAGTTGTTTAGCTCGTAACGGCCTTGTAAAAACAGGTTGCCTCTTGTGCCTTCTTTTTCTTTATCTTCTTCTTTCATTACCGAGCCTGAGACATTTAGTTCTCCTCGATAGAAGTATTTGTTGTAAATAGCTGAATATATAAGACCTTTATCGGATGAGATTATAGGATTAAAGGTAATATTTTCATGCTCGGATATGTCCCAAAAATATTGAGGTTGAATTGCTGCACCTAAATATCCGTTGCTCATTAATCTGGGATATAAAAAGCCGGAGCGTCTTTTTACCGATGGATCGGGGTGTGAAAAGTATGGGGTATATAATACAGGTATGCCTTTTATTTCTAAAAAGGCGTTTTGATATTCGACGTTCTTGCCTTTGGGGTCGTGAATTATTTTTAATGCTTTCATTTGCCATAAAGGCGATTGACCTTGACAGTTATCGCAAGGGGTAAATACTGCATTGCGCAAAATTTTTGTATCATCTGCTTTTTTATGAAATGTTTTGGCGGCAAATCTTGTTTTATCAAGCAAAATAACTTTGATATTTTCAACATCGGCTTGTTGTATTTTATCTTTTAGGTTTACTTCGTCAGCAAATATAACATTTCCGTTTTTTTCCAAAAGAACAACATTGCCTTTTGCAACAATATGATCAGTTGCCTGATTGTAGGTTACTTCGTCTGCTTTCAGAGTGAGGTTTTGGCGGATTATTTCGACGTTACCCGTGGCAACGACAGTGTTGTCAGCAGAATTATTTTCTAAACTGTCTGCCGAAAAGTATATATCTATATCTTCGCTTTCTTTTGTGGCAGGTTCGGCGTTTAGTACGTTTGTAATATTGTATTTAGGTTCTAGTTTTGCGGGTGCCTCATGTTTGGTTTCTTCAATGGTTTTTTTTGTATCTAAAACAACCAATGATGATGTTTGAGCATAGGCAACAGAAACAAGAGTCAATGAAGACAACCCGATAAATAAGGTTTTTTTAGACATTTTGAACTCCTGTTTTTTTAGGTTTGAAAAAGGTCAAAATATTTTGATTTATTAAAATTGCAATACAAATAATACTCGGGATAAGAATGTTTGCATAGACAAAGATCAACCAATAAAGGTTTTTTGCCGCTAAATTACCGAAAATTAAATCAAAGGCTTGGATTAAAACAACGGCAGTTAAAGATATGGCTATGGTTTTGGTTTGTCCGCGACGATTAAAGTTGCTGACCAAAATTCCACAACAGGCAAGTAATGCATATAACACTGATAAGAAAGGGCCAACAATTCGTTTGTGAGCTTCAACATACCATTTTTTTTGATCAGTCGGCGAAAGAGAGGCGTTACTAAAGGCATTAATAAGTTCTTCAAAAGAGTGACGTCTGGCAGAATCTTTGCCTTTTGATTTTGTGTTCTTTAAACCGAAATCGACAGAATATCTTTCAAAATTAATTGATGAGAAGCGAGAATTATTTTTAGTCAATTCTTGGTGTGTGCCATTTATTAAAATGATACGCGGACCTGAAGCGGTAGTAACGATAAAGCCTTTTTCGGCTGTAATGGTTGATCTTTTGTCCGGATTGCGTTCGTTATTTATAAGTATTCCGCTGACGGAATTATCATCTTCATGTGATGAGATAAATATGGTCAGATTTTTATCTTTTTGCAAATGGGTAAACTCACCTTCTCGGAACATTAGGTGCGAAACGTTATTTTTTACCTTCCATTGTAAATCTTTAAAGGCGTTTTCAGCTAAAGGAACGCCATAATTCATATTCCATACTGTAAAAAACAATAAGGCGAAACCAACCCATATAGCAGGTAATGCAAGTTGGAAAGGGCTTATGCCCGCCGATTTCATAACAACAAGTTCTTGATCGGATAACATACGATTATATACAAATAAAACTGCAGCAAACAACGATACGGGTGCGAGAATCGAAAAAATCCTCGGCATAAGTAAAGATGTCATTTTTATAAATATGGAGATTGAAATGCCATCGGAGGCAATTAAATCAAGGAATCGCAAAGATTGTGACAACCAAATGATTGACATCAATGAAAAACTTACCAGCAAAAAACCGATAATTATTTGTTTTGTTATATATAAATTCAGCTTTTTCATAAAGGGGGATTATAATTGAATTATTTTATATTTAAAGTTTTTTATGTGTTTTGGTTTCATTTTTGTGAATATTGAATACAATTCGGTGTGCAATTAATAAATATCTTGAAATCGAAAAGAAAATCTTTATCATTTTTAACTGAACATTGTAATAACAGGGAGAAAATTATGGTAGATGTTTCTCAAGCAGCGCAAGTCGCTAATAAGTGGCGTAAAAAGCGCGGTTCTTTAATTATGGCATTGCATGAAATTCAAGGTGTTAAAGGATATATTGATTGGCAAGATGCAATGGATGTTGCCATGGGTATGGATATTCCTTTGGCTCGAATTTATGAGGTTTTGACTTTTTATAACTTTTTCAAATTGGAAGCTCCGGGTAAGGCTGTAATTTCGGTTTGTACCGGTACTGCTTGTTATTTGAAAGGTAATGATAAGGTATTAGAAAAGTTCAAGCAGGAATTGGGAATCGAAGAAGGTGAAAGCACGCCGGATAAGATGTTTCATTTACAGAGCGTGCGTTGTGTAGGTTGTTGCGGTTTGGCACCGGTTTGTGTGGTTAACGGTAAGACTTACGGTCGTGTTACACCTGATGATGTTCCGGTTATTTTGAACGAATGGCGCAAAACTTTTGAGGAGAATTAAAAATGGCCGAAACTGATTTGGATAAAAGATTTGATATTCATGCCATAGCTGAGGCGAAGCTTGCAGAAATCGAAAAATATAAATGCAATATTTATTGCTGTCATTCAACAGGTTGTAAATCTTCCGGCAGTGATGATATCCTCGATTTGTTAAAAAATGTTATTGCCGAAAAACAAGTAGAAGATAAAGTCAGAATCGTGGCAACGGGATGTATGGGGCTTTGTGCTCAAGGTCCTCTTATCAGAGTTGAAATTAAAGGGCAAAAAGATGTTTTGTTCAAACGTGTTGATTTAGAAGCTGTCCAAAACATTATGGATAAATATGTATTACCGGCAATTGAAAGCAATGAAGCGTTTGCTGTTCCTCAAGATATTGAGAAATACGTATTGTCTTTGGATTTACCGTTCTTTACAAAACAAGAAAAAGTGGTGTTGAAAAATGCGGGGCATATGGATCCTGAAGATATTCAGGAATATATGGCCAGAGGCGGTTATTTGGCCTTGGAAAAAGCTTTGAAAAATATGACACCGGCTCAAGTTGTTGAAGAAATTAAAAAGTCTGGTTTACGCGGTCGCGGTGGCGGTGGTTTTTCTACCGGTATGAAATGGGAATTGGCAGCTAAAGTTCCGACTGTTGATGAGAAGTTTATTATTTGTAACGGTGACGAAGGCGATCCGGGTGCGTATATGGATCGTTCGATTTTAGAAGGTGACCCGCATGCCGTTATTGAAGGTATGATGATTGCAGCTTATGCAATCGGTGCTACGGAAGGTTGGTTTTATGTTCGCGCCGAATATCCGTTGGCTGTCGAAAGATTGGAAAAGGCTATTAAGGCTTGTAAGAAGAATCGTTTGCTCGGCAACAATATTATGGGTACTGATTTTTGCTTTAATATTGATATCAGACTTGGCGCCGGCGCGTTTGTTTGCGGTGAAGAAACAGCTCTTATTCATTCTATTGAAGGTGCAAGAGGCACTCCGAGACCGAGACCTCCTTATCCGACAAACAAGGGTTTGTGGGAGAAACCGTCCTGTGTTAACAACGTAGAAACTTTGGCCAATGTATCTAAGATTTTGCTTAAAGGGGCTGACTGGTTTGCGTCTTTCGGTACCGAGACATCTAAGGGCACAAAAGTTTTTGCCTTAACAGGTCAGGTTGAACACTCCGGTTTGATTGAGGTTCCGATGGGTACAACAATTAACGAAATCGTAAACGAAATCGGCGGTGGTGTGCCAAACGGCAAAACATTGAAAGCCGTACAGTCCGGAGGACCTTCGGGCGGTGTTATTCCAAAAGATTATATGGATATGCCGGTATGCTATGAAGAGTTGAAAAAAATCGGTTCTATCATGGGTTCGGGCGGTATGATTGTTATGGATGATACATCAGATATGGTTTCTATTGCCAAATTCTATCTGGATTTTACCGTTGATGAGTCTTGCGGAAAATGTGCTCCTTGCAGAATCGGCGGTAAACAAATGCTCAATTTGTTGGATAAAATTAACAAAGGAAAAGGAACAAAGGCTGATTTGGAACAGTTGAGAAAAATTGCTTCGGCAATGCAAAAAGCGTCTCTTTGCGGACTTGGTCAAACGGCACCAAACCCTGTTTTGTCAACCTTAAAGTTCTATGAAAAAGAGTATTTGGATAAATTAGTTGATGCAGAGGAGAAATAATATGGTAAAGCTTAAAATTGATAATATGGAAGTTGAAGTTGAAGCCGGTACCAGTATTTTGGACGCTGCGCGTAAAGTTCAGATAAATATTCCTACATTGTGTAAACATCCCGATGTTGATCCGAGTGCAGGTTGCGGTTTGTGTATCGTTAAGGTAAACGGTCGCATTATTCGTTCTTGTTGTACTCCGGTTGCAGAGGGTATGGAAGTTGTTACCAATGACAGTGAATTGAGAGAAACCAGAAAAACTGTTTTGGAGCTTATTTTGAGTAATCACCCTAATGACTGCTTAAAATGTGCCAGAAACGGTCAATGCGAATTGCAAGAAATGGCCTCAGGTTTGGGGGTAGATCGTGATGAAATAGAAAAAATCGTGGCTGAAAGCGAATTAGATGATTCCACACAATCTATCGTTTTGGATCCGGCAAAATGTATTGTTTGCGGTCGTTGTGTCGATATTTGCCAAAATGTGCAAAATGTATGGGCATTGAGCTATTTGAATCGAGGATTGGTTACCAAAATTACCGGTGCAAATGATGCAAAACTAGCCGACACTCCTTGTATTAAATGCGGTCAATGCGCTGTTCACTGTCCGACAGGTGCTATTGTTGAATATGACGAAACCCAAAAGGTTTGGGATATGATCAAAGACAAAGAAACTGTTACGGTGGTTCAAATTGCTCCGGCCGTAAGAGTTGCTTTGGGTGAAGAATTCGGTTATGAATTTGGTGCCAATCTGACTGAAAAAATCTATGCCGCTTTGAGAAGGGTCGGTTTTGATAAAGTGTTTGATACTAACTTTGGTGCTGATTTGACAATTATTGAAGAAGCAACCGAATTTGTAAAACGCTTTACCAATAATGATAATTTGCCGATGTTTACTTCTTGCTGTCCGGCATGGGTTGATTATATTGAAAAATATTATCCCGAACACTTGCCGAATTTGTCGTCTTGTAAATCGCCTCACCAGATGGTTGGAGCTTTGGCAAAAACTTACTATGCTCAGAAAATGGGTTTAGATGCATCTAAGGTTAAAGTGATATCTATTATGCCCTGTACCGCTAAAAAATGGGAGGTAAGACGTCATGAATCTATGTCTTCATCGGGATATCAAGATGTTGATGTTGTTTTGACAACTCGTGAACTGGCTAAAATGATACGTCAGTCAGGAATAAACTTTAAGGCTTTGGCTAGTGAGCCTGCCGACAGTCCTTTAGGCGAGTATTCCGGTGCTGCCACAATATTTGGTGTTACCGGTGGTGTTATGACGGCTGCTTTGCGTACTGCATATTTTTATATCACAGGAAAAGAACTTGGTCAGCTTAATTTTGAGGTGATTGAAGGATTGGAAGCGGTTAAAGTTGCCGAAGTAGATATCAATGGTGCCAAAGTAAGAATCGCTGTTGTAAACGGTGTGGGTAATGTTGAGGAAGTTATGGAAAACATTAAAACCGCTCAAGAAGCCGGCGAGGAGCTTCCTTATCATTTTATCGAAGTTATGGCTTGCCCCGGTGGTTGTATCTCAGGTGGCGGTCAGCCAAAAGTGATGATGCAATGCATGGAAAAACCGTGGGGTATTACCGACGAAATAAGAAAACTTCGTTCAAAAGGTTTGAATGTAGAAGATGAGCAAGCAAAGAATCGCTTATCTCATCACAACGAATCAATTAAGAAGTTGTATGACGAATTTCTTGGTGAAGCAGGCGGTCACAAGTCGCACGAGTTGTTACATACTAAGTATCGTCAGCGTAACGTTTACAAATAAAAAACTCGTATAATGGAATACTAATCGCAAAAAGGCGAAAGGCTGAAAATTCACGTAGCTATTTGTACGGCTCAAAATTTTCAGCCTTCTTTTTTTGCTTCTATTATTCTCATTCTCCGAGTTTTTTGTATTGATTCTCGCCTTGAAAATAACTCTATAAATTCTTTTATTCGCCTTTTTTGTACGGCTCAAAATTTTTGTCTCTCCTAGAAATCGCTCTATCTGTACTATTCTCCGAGTTTTTTTGTACACTTTGCTTACGCTTCGTTTAGGGCATGACAATATTGATTAAAACAAGGAAGATCCCTAGAATTTTTTGTTGCACAAAAAATAGGGATGACGTTTTAAATTTAAAATGTCATCGCCCAGCAAAGTCATTCCTCGCTCGGCGCTTCAGCGTCCGTGCGTCTAGGAATCTCATCTTTGCGTCAGCGCTAATATAATAAAAACAAGGAAGATCCCTTGACCTCACTGCGTTCGGAGGGATGACATTTCAGGTTAAAGAAGATCCCTTGACCTCACTGCGTTCGGAGGGATGACGTTATATATTCGTTTAGGGCATGATAATATTGATTTATCTCGTTTGTCAGCTTGTTCAAGTGAAGACGCCAGAGATACAAAAACACCTATAAAATCTATTGCCAAATTTAAAAAAACATCATATAATAAAGTATAATTTGCAAATTTTTACGATTTGCGAAACTTTTGTTATTGAGGAATGTGTCAGATGAAGAGAATTATTGCTTTGATTGTACTTATCTGTTGCTGTTGTGTATATTCGGCATATTCTCTTGTGCAACCTCTTTCTTTGACACGAACCACCGGCTCGTCTTCGACAACTTCGTTGCCAATGTATGCTCCACCGCCTAGTGATACGGAGCAAACGTGTTATTGTTCTTCGGATACAACTGATGGAACTAGTGATATTAACGGTGGCTGTTTTTTTTGTTTAAATTATGATGGTTATGAAGCCACTCTATTAACAGATTCGCATCCACCAGCTTTTACTAATGGTTATTATTGTTGGCAATCCGGAAAAATTAATTCGGAATGTGAAAATAATTATGTAGATGAACCACTTTGTGACCATGAACATAAGTTTTATGCTGAAATAGCTGGACATTACGGATATAAGACTCTTCAAGATGTAAAAGCAACAAACTTAAAGTGCTGTTATTATATGCATGAGGGAGATAATAGCTATGGAGATATAAATGCGATAAGCGTTGATGCTAATGGAATTACTATCAACGAAGGTTATTCTCCATGGCTTTATTTTTGTGAGGCTGATCCGACACAATGTGAGTGGAAGATAAAGAATCCTAATAATCAATCGTTGCAGCTATATAATGATAACGCTATTAAAAGCTATTTGAATAAGATAAAAGATTTTGAAGGTGTTTTTCCAACGGAAGGTGAAGATATACTTTGTCGAATATCAGCACTTAATGGAGATGAAGAAACGATTATTGATGATGTTAGAATTTTTTATGCTAATTCTAGTCTTCAGAGCTGTGATGATGATTATTCTCCATATGAAACAAGTGAATATAGTAGTCCTTGTAAAATAAGTATAGTTAGTTACAATAATGATGAGGCGAGAGGTGAAATAGAGATTACCGAAGAGTATCTTTTAGGTTACCAAAAAGAACCTGAAGAGCCCGCTATTCCTGATTGTTCTGATATTTTTTCTGATGAGATTATAGATCTTTTGAGATCAGACGGAAAATGTAAACTAGATCATGAGACAAAGTCTTGTGTTCTTAACGGTGTAACCAAATACTACTGTAGTGCTATTGCAGCTGGAACTTTTTGTAAAGGTGATTTTAGCCTATATTACGACGATACTTACACAGAAACCTGTCCTATAAATAATTCACAAGTCGTAGGATATAAAAAACCTGAGGAAGAAGCGGTTCCTTCTGAAGATTGTTCTGATATTTTTTCTGATGATATTATAGATCTTTTGAGATCAGACGGAAAATGTGCTCAAAATCATGAAACAAAGTCTTGTGTTTATAACAATGAAACCAAATACTACTGTAGTGCTTCTGTAGATGTAGCTAATTGTGCAGGTGATTTTAGCCTATATTACTACGATACTTACACAGAAACCTGTTCTATAAATAATTCACAAGTCGTAGGATATAAAAAACCTGAGGTTACCTGTGATGAAGTTTTTGAAGACATAGATAGTATTATCGGCATATTACCTGAAAAATCAACCATAGAGTGTGGCTCTTACGTGTCAGGATCGTGTACATATGGTAGTAAGGCATACTCTTTCTGCTATGGTGATGTCTTAAATGCCTGCCCTGATAACTCAGACGAATACAGTAGGGAATATACCTCATCATACACAGAACCATGTTCTTACACACTAGGCGAACCGGATGGTCATTATAACGGGATGGACATCAATATTTTAGGGTTTACTCAAAAAGATACAGATAGTTGTGAAAATAAAATACATGACTATTTTGAAAATGATAATTGGTTATACGTAAGAGAATCAGATCTTAATGAAGAAGATCGTGAAATTAAAGATAATTTTATTACAGACACATGTATAGATAATGGCACAGAGACATATATATATCGTATATGTACTTTTGAAGAGGTCTGTAACAGGGAAGACGTTAACGGAAGCACCTCTTCCTGTAATTATTACGAAGGTTTACACACTTGCAAATGTCCGAATGGTTGGATGACCATCGAAGAATATAGATCCCTTAATGGTTATACGGAGGATACAATAATCACGGGGATAGGTAATGCGTGCAAAGCTGAAAAAGTTGAAAAATTTAGCGAGTTTGAGGTGGTTTTAGGAACAGATGAGTATCCATCATGTCAAGACATCATAGAACATCAAAATGCCTCAGGTGATCCGACTAAACCTAAAGACGGCTATTATGATTATTGCTCAGATGAAATTGATAGAATTGCTTGCCATAATAGTGATACAATGGCTGCTCTTTGCCGTTATTGCGGAGCAGAGAATAATGTTGAAAACGGATACAATTTTGAAAAATCCTTTAAAATAGACAGTGAAACAGTCCCTTGTCTACAAGGTTGTCATGAGGACTATGCTTGCAGTTATACGAAGACAGATGGCACCACAATAACCTATTGTTCACAATGTGATTGCAGCGGATATGCCTCCAAGTTGGAACTTTGTTCTGTCGGTTTTGAGGGAGAAGAAAACAATACCGAGATATTGGCTTCTCCATGTTATACGTCAGGAAAAGTAGATGAAAATGAAAGTTGTAAACTGAGCCCGATTGATAATACTTTACCGACTACGTACAAAAAGATATTGTGTCCTGATGATTATGTGACACTGGAAGATTGGCTTGAAACATCTCAGACAATAATTGATGAAAACGAATTTTTAGGAAACAACTTGAATATTAGCAACGAAAATCAATGGATAAATTATTTTGTACCTCAGACTGATGAAGGATCAGTATGTGATTATGCTGTCGAAGTTGTTGAATCAGGTTCAAGCGGAACAGATGTAGATTCCGACATTGAAGAGACAAATGATCCCGAAAACCGTTTGTATGAAATAATATCACTTGAAACAAAATATAAAGGATTTAACTTAAATTGCCAAGCCTTGGTTGAGACATTACCAAATCTTGAGTTTATCAATCAGGCCTATTTGCACAACTACAATGATTATACAACCTGTTGGGATATTGAAGGCAATCAGGAAAAATACCTTGCCACATGTGAGGAGGATTATCTTCTTCCCGAAGAAGGTTATGAAGTGATCGGCAACGAAGATGTTTGTAAATTTAACGGAAAAGATTATTATAAATATGGCGGATCTTGTCCGGTGATATTCAGCGGTAAAGAAGCTGTTGTTGCTGAGAGCATGAGTGATGATGCTATAAGAAATTTGTATGGTAGCGTAAAAATAAGTTATTGCAATGATAAGGGTGTCAAAAAGAAAGTTACTTTATGTGACCCGAATATCTATAACCAAATATGCGAATATCCATACACATATGCTGACGGTCTGCCACAAAAAGAATGGTGTTTTAGAAATATTCGAGGAAAAGCCGTTAATCCATACGATACAGCAAATAATGTAAAATATTATACAAATACAGGATTGCCCATACAATGTGAGTATGTTCCAGAATCGTGTGATTCTATATTGCAACAAGATAGTAGCGCCAATAATGTTTTCATAGAAGACAGCCCTAATGACTGTATAAAAAAATACGGAACGGCAGTCCAAACAAAATTGTGTAGCGGAGATAATAATATTCCGAAATACGCGTGCTATTATCCGAAAGATACCTATAAATATACTACCCAAAACTGTCCTATCGGAAGAGATTTGTCTCGCCCATACATCTTAATCAACGGTGTAAAACATTGGGACAGATGTGATTGTCCTCCGGCCTATAAATATCACGTAAATAACTGTCGTGTGTATGATCTTGGCGGTGATACTTGCGAACAACAAATCGACCCGCAGTTCATTGATGCGGCCAATGATCCGACATTGCCGACATCAGGAAGCATAAAGCTCTATACCAAGTGCAACGATCCTCAGATAAATCAACCGAACGGTTGTAAAACCCCTTTGGGTACTTGGGCAAAATGCTACTATTGTTGCCCCAAAGGTACCAGAGCTACCGGAAATCTGTCTATTGACAGTTGCGGAGCAAAAATTTACGAGTGTAAATAATTTTATATTCTTCTTAATTAAATATTATCCTTTGGCAGATAAAATGACAAAAATAAAAAAATCTGCTAAAGGAGCTTTATTTTGAAGAACTTAAAAAAATGGCTAAAATCCATGAAAATTTATGCCGACAAACGTATGCTCGTTATGTTGTTGTTGGGGTTTGTGTCCGGATTGCCTTTTTTGCTTGTTTCATCAACATTGTCTCTTTGGCTTAAAGATGTCGGCGTTTCATTAACCGCAATCGGTTTGTTTTCACTTGTAAAAGCTCCTTACAGTTTTAAATGGCTGATTTCGCCGATTATTGACCAATATTCTTTGCCGTTTTTTTCAAAATTGGGACGTCGCAGAAGTTGGGCGGTTTTTTTACAGATATTGTTGATCATATCTCTGATATATACTGCCTTTACCAATCCGACTTTATCACCGGTGATGTTTGTTGTTTTTGTTTTTATGGTCGCGCTGTTTTCATCTGCCCAAGACATTGTTCTTGATGCTTATCGTATCGAAAACTTCAATTCTAAAGAACAAGGCGCCGGTGTTGCCGTATTTGTCTTGGGTTACCGCATAGGTCTGTTGTTTTCCGGAGCAGGAGCTTTGTTTTTGGCCTCGATAATGTCGTGGTCTTATGTATATTTGATTATGGCCGGCGGTGTTTTAATCGGTCTTGTTACTATATTGCTGTCCAAAGAGCCTAAAAACAACCGCGCTTCAAAACCATATACTCTTCGCGCTACTATTGTTAATGCCGTAATAAAGCCTTTTTCAAATTTTATGAAACGTGATAAATGGCTTCTTATTTTGCTGTTTATATTTTTCTATCGCATGAGCGATGCTTATGTCGCGCCAATGGCTTATCCGTTTTTTGATGACATTGGTTTTACCAAAGTTCAAATTGCCTCAATTATTAAAATATATGGTGTAATTGCTACCATTTTTGGCACTCTTGTCGGCGGTGTCGTGGTTAATCGTATAGGATTGGCTAAAGCATTGTTTGTTTGCGGAATATTGCAAGGACTATCCAACCTTGTTTATGTCGGACAAGTTTATGCCGGTAATAACGCTCAAATATTAATGATAAATATTTTTATCGAAAATGTTTCGGGCGGAATGGGTACAGCTGCTTTTGTGGCATATTTATCTGCACTTTGTAACAAAAAATATACCGCAACCCAATATGCTTTGTTATCTTCATTTATGGGGGCGGCTCGCGACTTGTTTTCTGCGTCGTCCGGTTTTGTGGCGCATATATTATCGTGGCAAAATTTCTTTATTGCCACAACTTTAATGTCACTCCCCGGAATGATAATTTTATATTATTTGATAAAAGTAAAAGCTATTCGTAATCGCTAAACCTTATATGGTAATTTTGAATAGATAAAATCACTTACTTTGTTGGGCAAAATTGAACCTAACCACGTGGCTAACCTCATCTGCCAAGGAAAAGCTATCAATCCGACATTTTTTTCTATGCGCTTGGCAATAATTTCTGCCGCTTTGTCTGCTTCCATAAAATAGGGCATCGGACAGGTGTTCTTATCGGTAATGCGCGAACGAATAAACCCCGGACAAATTGTCGAAACTCTTATACCCAGAGGTGCTAAAGACAATCTTAATCCCTCTCCCCAAGCTTTAACACAAGCTTTTGTCGCCGAATATGACGGACAAGTCGGCATCCCATGATATCCGGCAATCGACGAAGTAATTGCAATATGTTTCATTTGCTCTGCCGGAGCTTTCTTAAACAAATCTATCACCGGTAAAACCGTATTTATAACTCCCAAAACATTAACAAAAAACGTTCTTCGTACATTATCGGTTGTTTCCTCCAAAGTTGCCACGCCGGCATTGGCAAATACCAAATTAAGAGGCATTTTTTTATTGGCTTCGTTTATCCATGCTTCAACATCTTTCTTCATTCTTACATCAACGATTCTTGCATCAACCTCAACACCGAACTTACGGCATTCTTCAGCCGTTTTATCCAATCTTTCCTTGTTTCTTCCGCACAATGATAACAATTTCACACCTGACTTGGCATAATGAATTGCTAAAGCCTCACCAATTCCCGATGAAGCTCCGGTAATTAAAACATGATTAAATTTATTCATATCGTTTCCTTAAAAACTTGTTAAGCTTTTTGGTTTATACTGCTCTCAAAATTTTTAATGTTTGAGGAGTTTGTGTTTTGAGTATAGCAAGTATGACCGGCTTTGCAAGGACTAACGGAAATATATCCTTAGGTCAAAATAATATCGCGTGGAGTTGGGAAATAAAAAGCGTTAACGGCAAAAGCTTGGATTTGAAACTAAGATTGCCCAGCGGTTTTGACGATATGTCACTAACGTTGAAAAATAAAGCATCAGAAATATTAAATCGCGGAAGTGTCAGCGCATTTTTAGAATTGACCACCGAAAATTTGAGCAAAAATATAAAAATAGATGAAAAACTACTCGAGGATCTGACATTGCAAGCTGTTGCATTGTGTCAAAAACACCCTGAGATTGCTATGGCTACGGCCGGAGAACTTTTGTCACAGCGTGGTGTGGTCGAGCAAGATGAAAATACATTAAGCGACGAAGATTTGTTAACCTTAAAAGAAAAAATTTTGGCTGATTTTATAAGTACTTGTCAAAAATTACAGTATGACCGCCAAAAAGAAGGTGAAAAAATAAAAAATGCTCTTGGCACTATTTTAGAAAAAATAAACGAGATAACATTGAATATTGAAAAAATATTTGAAACATTACCCGAAAAGTTAAAAGAAAAATTACTTGCGCAAATTAAAAGTGTTTCCGATGATATAAGTATCTCGGAAGACCGTTTGGCCCAAGAAATTGTACTTATGGTTACCCGCGCAGATATAAAAGAAGAAATTGACCGCTTGAAAACTCATATAAAATCAGCTTATAATCTGTTAGAATCTGATGAGGCTGTCGGACGCAGACTTGATTTTTTGTGTCAGGAACTTAATCGTGAAGCAAACACCACTTGCTCAAAAGCATCGGATATTGCTATTACCAACATGGGAATGGAGCTAAAAGCTCTTATTGAACAATTTAGAGAACAAGTACAAAATATTGAATAAAGGAGTTTTATATTATGGATGAAATTATCGATCGTTTACGTAAGGTCCGCAAAGGCGCAATGTTTATAATTGAAGCTCCTTCCGGCACCGGCAAAGGAACAGTTATCAAAGAGTTGCTGAAAGCCGATGATAACATCAAATTTTCCGTTTCGGTAACAACTCGCCAACCGCGTGAAGGTGAAGTCGAAGGTGTCGACTATTACTTCGTAACCGATGAACAATATAACGAATTTTTGGCGCAAGATGCTTTTTATGAATATGTAGATTCTCAATATGGCTCTCGTTACGGCACTTTGCGTTCCGAAGTGGATAGCTTTATTAATGTCGGTCAAGACGTTTTGTTTGATATGGACTGGGCCGGCGCCAGACAAATGCGCAAAAAGGCCGGTGATGACGTGGTGACCATTTATCTTCTTCCGCCCTCAGTCAAAGAACTTCGCAAACGTTTGGAAGGTCGCGGAACCGACAGTAAAGAGGTTATTGAAAAACGAATGGGGATTATCTTGGATAAAATAAGCCATTGGGACGAATTTGATTATGTAATCGTAAATGTAAGCTTGCAAGAAACAGTTGCAAAAATTCAAAGAATAATTTCGGGCGAACGTATGAAACGTGTACGTCAAGTCGGCTTAAAAGGCTTTGTAAAAGAATTGGTAAAAGAGGCTAAAGAAGAAGCCTAAAGATTGTTTTTAATACGACGGCGTTGCTCTTCATTCATCGATTTGTAGACTATAATAGCATTTTTTTCGGCATTGGTTACGTTGAGTTGCGCCGCCCTTTTATATAAATTGAAGGCCTCAACAAAATCTTTTGAAACACCGACTCCGTTGGTGTACATCCAAGCCAGAATTTCTATTGCCTTGGGGTCTTCGTCGCGAACTCTGTTTGTAATATCATCAAGCTCGACAGGAGTTACTTGATTTGATTTTATCGCCGCAATAGTTTTGCCCCATTGCAATTGTCTTTCTTGGGCTGTTTTGACTCTTTCACTGACATCGTTGGTAAGATTTAATATTTCACCTTTATATTCAACAGCTTTTTGTTTTTTAGGTTTTACCGGAATCAAATCTTCTTCTTCCAAGGACACCATCGGTGCTTTGCGATTTTTAACAAATAAAGGCAAATAACCGCTGTTATCGGCTCGAATAACATCTCGGTACAGCTCATCTAAACTTGTCGCCAAACTTTTTTGCGCAAAGCCCGATAAGCAACATATTATCAGTAATGTTCTAAAAATTTTTTTCATAAAACCATATCCGTTTAATTAACGTTTGCAATTATAGCATTTTGCTGTTATACAGGTCTATATATTTTTAATGTTTATAAACAATTTGGGGATATACAAATGCACAAAATTTTTAATTCGGTAAGCGATATGATCGGCAATACTCCTATGCTTAAAATAAATAACCTTACCCAAAGATTGGGCTTAAAAGCAAATGTCTTTGCCAAATGTGAGTTTTATAATCCGTTTTTTTCCATTAAGGATCGGGCAGGACTAAAGATTATTGAAAATGCTCTTAACCGCCAAAAAGTCGATGAGGAAACAATTTTTGTAGAGGCAACCAGCGGAAATATCGGCGTTGCCATTGCCGGTATATGTGCTTCAAAAAATCTC
Source organism: Alphaproteobacteria bacterium (assembly GCA_017501665.1). GTDB lineage: Bacteria > Pseudomonadota > Alphaproteobacteria > RF32 > CAG-239 > CAZU01. Next base: position 79,169 of record JAFVWM010000038.1, read on the forward strand.
AAATCACTTTTGATAATGCCGGAAAACACCTCAAAAGAAAAAATAAAAATGATAAAACATTTCGGTGCCGACGTAATTTTGACACCTAAAGAAGACGGCATGGACGGAGCTATTGCCAAAGCCGAAATGTTGTCCAAAAAATCTGATAAAGTTATATTATTAAAACAATTTGTTAACCAAGGTTGTGTCGACGCTCACTTATTTGGTACCGCAACCGAAATCTTAAATGATATGAGCGGAAATATTGATGTAATAATTGCTTCTGTCGGCACTTCGGCAACATTAACGGGTGTTGCTCAGGCATTAAAAACATCTAACCCCGAATTATACACCGTGGCCGTAGAACCCAAAGAAAGTAACGTATTGAATAATGGCACGAAGGGAAACCACAAAATACATGGTATTGGTGCCGGTTTTATTCCTCCTTTGTATAAAAAAGAATTGGTCGATGAAGTCTATGATGTCTTAAGTGAAGATGCGTGGGATATGGCCAAAGCCGTTGCTCAAACAGAAGGTTTGCCTATCGGCATATCTTCAGGTGCTGTTTTTGTGGCTTGCGTTGATATAGCCTCTCGCGAAAAGTTCAAAGATAAAAATATTGTTATTATTTTACCTGATGCAATTATCAATTACTTATCCGAAATCTAAACAACTTTTCCATATTTTACTTGCAAAATACAGCTTTTTTGCATAATCTTTGATAAACAAAATAAACAGAGATTTCTTATGAAACCGAATTCAATACTGGGAAAATATCTTACAAAACAACTGATATTTAATTTTATCGGTGTTTTGCTTATAATTTTGGCCATTATCTTTTTATTTGAAATGGTCGAAAGACTTCGTCGTATATCAGGTAATCCGGATTTCGGAATATGGTTTGCTTTTCAATTGGCGGTTACCAGACTTCCTAAAACGGCCGAACAAGTATTTCCCTTTGTGATGATGATCGCCGCAATGATAACTTTTTGGCACTTGAGCAAAACCAGTGAATTTGTTGTAATGCGCGCTGCCGGATTGTCTATTTGGGGTTTTTTAACGCCGGTGTGTATTGCCACATTAATAGTAGGTATCATAAATATAACCATGATAAATCCATTGTCTGCAAATTTGTTCAGTATGTTTGAAACGCTGGAAAGACGCATGGATACAAAAAATATGCAAGCGTTGTCCTTTACGGATCACGGTCTTTGGATAAGAGAGGCTCTTGATAATGAAAATGTTATGGTCTTAAATGCAAAATCGCTTCACCCCGAAAACAATGAGCTTTTGCTTCGAGGCATAACTATTATCGAAACGGATAAAAAGAATCAGCCTATAAGAAGAATAGAGTCTTTTGCCGGTATGTTAAAAGACGGTTATTTTGATCTTAGAGATGTAAAAATATATATTGGTGGCAAACCTACCGTTTACAAAAATAATTTACAATATTCCACAAATCTTGATATACATAAAATAGAAGAAAATTTTACCGATCCTGAAGCTATTTCTTTTTGGGAACTTCCCAGAGTCATAAGTTTTTATGATAAATCTGGATTTGCTGTTGAACGTCACCAAATGCGTTTATATTCGCTGGCAATATCACCATTATTTTTGGTTGCCATGGTTTTGATGGCGGCAGTTTTTGCGCTTCGCCCCAATAATCGTCGAGGCGGTGTTATGTATTTGGTAGCCGGCGGTATTGTTACAGGTTTTGGGGCATATTTCTTAACACAAGTTGTTTATGCTATGGGAATTAGCGGTAATATTCCGGTATTTTTGTCGGTAATGGCACCGACAACTATTACGATGCTTATAGCAATATCGTTGCTTCTTCACTTAGAAGATGGTTGATAAATTGTAAAAATTTGAGATAAGCAAAAAAAACGCTGGATTTTTATTTTTTTTATGTTATATATGCTGATATATTAGATGTGAATTATGTGAAGTGGAGCCCAAAAGCTCCGCTTTTTATTTAGCGAAAGAGAAGCGATATGCAAGAAAAACATCCTTTATATGATATGGTTGCTCCGACTATAGAAAGCATGGGGTTTGAAGTTGTCAGAATACTTTTGACCGGTACACAAAAACCGACTTTGCAAATTATGATAGAACGTCAAGACCGCAAAAATTTGGTTGTTGATGACTGCGTAGCCGTCAGTCGTGCAGTGTCAGCCATTTTGGATGAAAAAGATCCGATAGAAAGCGAATACTCTTTGGAGGTAAGTTCTCCGGGTATTGATCGTCCGCTTACAAAACCGGAACATTTTTCTCGCTTCAGCGGATATGAGGCAAAAATAGAAACTTCTGATTCTATTGACGGACGTAAAAGATTTAAAGGTAAAATCATTACCCTTAAAGACGATGATACAATCGTATTTTTGATGGATGAAAAAGAATACTCAATTCCTTATCATTCTGTCAGTAAAGCTAAACTTGTTTTAACCGATGAGCTATGGGATGAATACGTTGCCAATGCTCAAGAAGACGAACAATAAATTTTGTACTAACCTTAATTTGAATATTTAGAGGAAAAAATGCAAACACAAGAAAATATGCCAAGACCTGAAATAATTTTGGTTGCAGACACCGTAGCCAGAGAAAAGAATATTGATAAAGAAGATGTTTTTGAAGCAATGGAAGTTGCCATTCAAAAATCAGCTCGTTCAAAATATGGTGCAGAACACGATATCAGAGCGCATATTGACAGAAAGACAGGGGCAATTTCACTTGCACGTTATCGTGAAGTTATTGCAGATGATGCAACTAAAGAAAATGAAACAACTCAACTTTTCTTAGATGAAGCTCAAGCTTATGACGAAAATATAAAGGTAGGCGAATTTATTGTTGATGCTCTTCCGCCGATTGATTTCGGACGTATTGCCGCACAAACAGCAAAACAAGTTATTGTTCAAAAGGTTCGTGATGCCGAACGCAACAAACAATTTGAAGAATACAGAGAAAAAATAGGTACAATTATTAACGGAACAGTTAAACGTGTTGAATTTAACAGTATTTCTGTTGATATCGGCAAAACGGAAGCAGTATTACGTCGTGAAGAAATAATACCTAAAGAAAAATTTAAGGTCGGTGACAGAATCAGAGCTTATGTTCTCGATGTAAGAAGAGAAAGCAAGGGGCCACAGATCTTCTTATCACGTACATGTCCCGAATTTTTAACTAAATTATTTACGTCAGAAGTTCCTGAAATTTATGACGGTATTATTCAAATTATGGGCGTTGCTCGTGATCCCGGTTCAAAAGCCAAGATATCTGTTAAAACAGACGATGTTACCGTAGATGCCGTAGGTTCTTGTGTGGGTTTAAGAGGAATTCGCGTTCAAGCAGTTACTAATGAATTGCAAGGTGAAAGAATTGACATTGTCCCTTATTCTGAAGACAAAGCTCAATACATGGTTTCAGCACTTTCTCCGGCCGAAGTTACTAAAGTTGTAATCGATGAAGAAAATAATCGTATTGAGGCAGTGGTTCCTCAAGAACAATTCTCATTGGCTATCGGTCGTCGCGGTCAAAATGTCAGATTGGCTTCTTTATTGCTCGGTTGTGATATTGATGTTTTGACCGAAGAGCAAGAACAAGAGCGTCGTTCTAACGAAAATAAAGTTCGTTCACAGAGATTTATGGAAGCTTTGGACGTTGATGAAATGATTGCTCATTTGTTAATTGCCGAAGGCTTCTCCAATGTTGATGAAGTGGCTATGGTTGATTTGAGCGAATTGGCCGAAATAGAAGGTTTTGATGATGATGTTGCTCAAGAGTTGCAAAAAAGAGCGAAAGAATATGTCGAAAACCGTAACAAAGAATTTGAAAAGAAGAGCAAATCGTTGGGCATTGATGAAAAGCTTCAGGCTATTGAAGGCTTAGACAAAGATATGCTTTTGGCTCTTGCCAATGCAAATATCCGCAATGTTGACGATTTAGGTGACTTGGCAACCGATGAGCTTATAGAAATATTAGGTGAAAACACTTTGTCTGTTAAAGAAGCAGAAAAAGTTATCATGGCTGCTCGTGCTCACTGGTTTGAAGAAGAGTAACAATCCTTTGATTAACCGGAAAGTATTGTTGCTTTCCGGTTAATCAAAAAAAACGGAATAAACAAATGAAAAGAGAAACGACCAGAAAATGTATTGTAACCGGAGAAATTCTCGAAAAAGAGAGTTTGTTGCGTTTTGTTGTGCTTCCTGACAATACAATCGTTCCCGATTTCAAAAAAAAGCTTAACGGTAAGGGTATTTATGTAAAAAACTCCAAAAGTTCTTTGGAAAAAGCCATAAAATCCAATCTGTTCGGCAAGGCTGTTAAAAAAAATGTAAAAGCAAACTTTGAGCTTATTGAACAAGTAGAGATCTTGCTTTTCAAACAAGCTCTAAGCTCCATTTCTCTGGCTCGTAAAGCCGGTGCAATGGTTTCCGGCATGGATAAAGTGAAAGAAGCTTTGAAAAAAAACAATGTTGCTTTTTTGCTCGAGGCTCAAGATGCCGGAGCTGACGGCCACAATAAAATTGTATCATTGGCCAAAAATATTGAAGTTTTTAATTTGTTTAAGATTGAGGAGTTAGACAAAGAATTAGCAAAAGAAAATACTGTTCATTTAGCCTTTATCAAAGGCACCATGGCAAATTCGGTTAGAGAAACGTTCGTTCGACTAACCTCATACTTAAACAACTAAATATAAAAAACGGAGTAATAATATATGACAGAAGATAATGCAAAAAAGAAATTAACATTATCAGGAAAATCTACCCTAACACTAAAATTAGGCAGTACACCTAAATCATCAAATGACGGCAAAAAAATGATTCAGGTTGAAGTGAGAAAAAAGAGAATTATCGGCCAAAATGTTGAACAAAAGGTTCAAAAACCTCAAATCGACGAAGAAACGGCTGCAAAATTAAAACTTATTGCCGAAGCCAAAGAGTTTGACAACAAGCGTCGTCAAGAGGAAGAAGAACGTAATGTACAAAGACAAAAAATTAAAGAAGAAGAGCTAAAAAAACTTAGAGAAAAAGAAGAAGAGAAAAGAATTGCCGAAGAAAAAGCTCAAGAGGAAGCTTTGAAAGTTCAAGAAGAAGCAGAAAAAGCTCAACAAGAAGCTTTGATTGCTTCTCAAAACGAAGTTGAAAATAAAGCTCTAAATAAATTCAAAGAACGTCAAAAACGCTCTTTCGACGATGATGACGACGATGATGATGTAATATCTCGTCACTCTAGTAACAAAAAGCCTGTTTCAAAAGAAGATGTGTTTGAACAGGAACGCAAAAAGCAAATAACCAAACGTTCTTTTGAACCGCAACGTCGCTCAGGAAAAGTCAGTATTCATAATATCGGAACCGATGATGACGACGATGATTACGGGTTTGGAGCTCCGAGGCGCAGGTTCAAGAAAAAGCAACCCAAACCTGTTGTTCAAGTTGCGCCGACCGAAAAAGTTATTAAAGAAGTTATTATCCCCGAGATTATAACTGTTCAAGAGCTGGCAAACCGTATGGCTGAAAAATCTGCCGAAGTTATTAAAAAACTGATGTCTTTAGGCGTTATGGCTACTATCAACCAACCGATTGACGCTGATACCGCTCAAATTATTGTTGAAGAATTCGGTCACAAATTTAAACGTGTTGCCGACAGTGATGTTGAAGAAGGTTTGTATAAAGAAGACGACACGCCGGAGCAACTATTACCTCGCGCGCCGGTTGTTACCGTTATGGGACACGTTGATCATGGTAAAACATCATTACTTGATGCTCTTCGTGAAACCAATGTAGTAGCTCGTGAAGCCGGCGGTATTACTCAGCATATAGGAGCTTATCAGATTACCGTTCCTTCCGGCGATAAAATTACCTTTATTGATACCCCAGGTCACGAAGCTTTTTCTGAAATGCGTGCTCGAGGTGCAAAAGTTACCGATATTGTGGTGTTGGTTGTTGCTGCCAATGATGGTATTATGCCTCAGACCATTGAAGCCATTCGTCATGCCCAAGCGGCTGAAGTGCCAATTGTTGTAGCAATTAACAAAATCGACTTACCGGCAGCTGATCCGATGAAAGTTAAAACATCGTTATTGCAACACGGTATCGGTGTCGAAGAAATGGGGGGCGAATGCTTATGTGCCGAAGTTTCTGCAAAAAAACGCATAAACATCGATAAATTGGTTGATGCTATTTTACTTCAAGCTGAAGTGCTTGACCTAAAAGCTAATCCCGATCGCAAGGGCGAAGGAGTGGTTGTCGAAGCTAAAATGGAAAAAGGTCGCGGTACTGTCGTTACAGCCTTGGTTCAAAAAGGTACATTAAAAGTCGGTGATGTTGTTATTGCCGGCAAAGAATGGGGACACGTTCGCGCTATGTTTAATGAACATGGTCAAAAAATGCCAGAAGCAGGACCTGCAACTCCTGTTGAGATTTTAGGTTTGCAAGGAACTCCGTCTGCCGGAGATGATATCATCGCTGTTGCGGATGAAAGCAAAGCTAAAGAAATCACAGGATACCGTATCCGTAAAGAACGTGAAGCAAAATTGGTTAAATCAGCTAAATCAGCTATGGAACAAATGCTTGATAAAATTAAATCAGGCGAAGTTAAAAACCTGCCGATTATTATCAAAGCTGACGTTCAGGGTTCTATTGAGGCTATTGAAGGTACTGTTTCAAAACTTTCCAACGATGAAGTTAAGGTTCAAATATTACACTCTGCCGTTGGCGGTATATCGGAATCAGATGTTACCTTGGCTAAGGCATCAAATGCTTTGATTATAGGTTTTAACGTTCGTGCTAATGCCCAAGCCAGAGATATGGCTCGCCGTGACGGTGTCGAAATTAAATATTACTCGATTATCTACGATGTATTAGACGACATTAAAAAAGGTTTGGAAGGTATGTTATCACCGGAACTTCGTGAAAAATTACTCGGTTATGCCGAAATTCGTGAAGTTTATAACATTACAGGTGTCGGTAAAGTCGGCGGTTGTATGATTACCGAGGGCTTGGTAAAACGTGGTGCTAAAATCCGTTTGTTGCGTGATAACGTGGTTATTCATGACGGTGCTATCGGACAACTTAAGCGCTTCAAAGAAGATGTTAAAGAAGTAAAAGAAGGCTTTGAATGCGGTATTTCGTTTGAAAATTATAATGATATTCAAAAAGGCGACTTTATTGAATGTTATGAGATTGAAGAAATCGCCGCCAAATTGTAATAATAGCAAGCAAAATAATAAAATACTTTGCTATGAATGATAAAATAAAAACACCTCTTTTTTTAAGAGGTGTTTTTAATTGCAATATAGAAGATATTATTGTTCTAAATCTTCGCCTGTTTCTTGGTTTACTCTTTTGGCAGAAAGTTTAATCTTGCCACGATTATCGGCGCCAAGACATTTAACCCAAATTTGATCACCTTCTTTATAGAAATCAGAAACAGAGGCAATACGCTCATTTTTGACTTCGGAAATGTGAACCAAACCTTCGGTTGTGCCGAGGAAGCGTACAAATGCACCAAAGTCCATAATTTTGGTAATGGTACCATGATAAATTTTGCCCATTTCCGGTTCGGCAACAATACCCATAATCCACTCTAATGCGGCATCGCCGTCTTCTTTTTTCATCGAAGCGATTTTTACAACGCCGTCATCGGTAATATCAATCTTGGTGTGAGTGGTTTCGACAATCTCACGAATTACCTTACCACCTGTTCCGATAACTTCACGAATTTTGTCAGTCGGAATTTTAATAGCAACAATGCGAGGAGCTTTGTCTGAAACAGTTGGTCTGGGTTCGGCAATAGCTTTAGCCATTTCGCCAAGAATATGGATACGACCTTCGTGTGCTTGATGAAGAGCTTTTTCCATAATCTCCTTAGTAATAGATGTAATTTTGATATCCATTTGAAGTGCGGTTACACCGTCTTTTGTTCCGGCTACTTTGAAGTCCATGTCGCCGAGGTGGTCTTCGTCACCTAAGATATCGGTCAAAACAGCTACTCGGCCATCATCTTCTTTGATCAAGCCCATGGCAATACCGGCAACGGGTTTTATCATCGGAACACCGGCCGACATTAAGGACATGGTGGTACCGCAAACAGTGGCCATAGAAGAAGAACCGTTTGATTCCATAATTTCGGATACGACACGAATGGTGTATGGAAAGGCGTCTTTGTCCTTTGGCATCATAGGGTGAATAGCTCGCCAAGCTAATTTTCCGTGACCGATTTCACGACGTCCGGGCGAACCTAAACGACCGCATTCGCCAACCGAAAACGGTGGAAAGTTATAGTTTAGCATAAAGTCTTGTTTTGCTTCATCAAATAAGCCGTCGATAATTTGTGCGTCTTCGCCGGTACCTAAAGTCGTAACCACCAGAGCTTGTGTTTCGCCACGGGTAAATAAGGCAGAGCCATGAGCAGTGGGCAGAATATCTACTTGGCAAGAAATGGGACGAACGGTTTTAGTGTCACGTCCGTCGATGCGACGGCCGGTGGTCAAAACTTTTTCACGAACTACCTTGTGCATCAATTTTTCAATAACATCAAGGATGTAGCGGTTTTCAAATTCGTTTTCGGGGTCAATAGTTGCTTTTACTTCTTCGGAAACTTGACCAACCAAAGTGCCACGAGCAAGTTTGTTAGTTTCTTCAAAAGCTTTGGCATATTTTGCTTCAAACTCTTTTTCAACGCGGGCGTATAATTCGTCAAATTCGGCCGGAAATACAGGAGCTTCCCATTGTTCTTTGCCTGCTTCTTTTTTCAGCTCGTTAATCATATCAATAACCGGTTGGAAGCTTTCAAAACCGAACATTACAGCACCGAGCATGGTTTCTTCAGATAATTCATTGGCCTCTGATTCCACCATTAAAACACCTTCTTTAGTGCCGGCAACAGCCAATTCCAATTCAGAAGAGGGTTGTTGATCCATAGTCGGATTTAAGATGTATTGACCGTCTTTGTAACCTACTTTAGCGGCACCGATAGGTCCTAAGAACGGAATGCCCGAAACAGCCAATGCGGCAGAAGCGGCAATCATTGATACAACATCAGAATCGGTTTGTTTGTCGTGAGCCAAAACGGTACATACAACTTGAACTTCGTTTTTGAAGGCATCGGGGAAAAGAGGGCGAATTGGTCTGTCAATAAGACGAGAAATGAGAACTTCACGTTCGGAAGGCTTGCCTTCTCTTTTCATAAAACCACCGGGGATTTTTCCGGAAGCATAGTATTTTTCTTGATAGTTAACTGTCAAAGGAAAGAAATCTTGATCCGCCTTTACCTCTTTTGCGGCACAAACCGTACCATGAACTATTGTTTCACCATATGTGACAATAACCGAACCGGCGGCTTGTCTTGAAATTTTACCTGTTTCGAGAATGAGTTTTCTTCCGCCCCATTCCATTTCTTTGCGGATTTCATTAAATTCGATCATATTTCTTTACCTTTCATTTTCCATATAACCTCTACCTGCCCATGCAGGATTTTGTTCTTTCTTTAACAGCTTGCGGAGCTTTTTATATAAGCTCCGCAAGCTGAGGAATGTTCAAAAATTATCTTCTGATATTTAATTTAGAGATAATATTTTGATATCTTGATTCGTCTTTTGACTTTAAGTAGTCAAGCAAGTGACGACGACGAGCAACTTTTTTCATCAAGCCGAGACGTGAGTGATTGTCTTTGGCGTGAATTTTGAAGTGTTCGATCAAATTGTTGATTTCGGCAGTCCAAATAGCAATTTGAACTTCCGGAGAACCTGTGTCATTAGCGCTTAGACCATAAGCTTTTACTAATTCTTGTTTTTTTTCATTAGAAATCGACATCTGTTTTTCCTTATACAAAATTTATTTTAAGTTAAACACGCGAATCGGTGAAATTTTACTTTCCTCAATTCGTACCAAGGCAACCGCTTCGTTGTTGTATGTGGCTATCACGTCTTGACCGACAATGTTTGTAATGTCATAGGTCTTTGGTGATATCTTTTGCCCCATACGAAGTTTAGTTGCGTCTTCTTCCCGTACGGCAATCACCGTGATGTCGCACAGTGATGTCAAAAGAGGAAGTAGTTGACTTTGGCGCTCGCCAATATAACTCATATTTTTTAAATTTTCCAGCAAAATCGTATGTGAGAGGTCAAATTTTGCGCATTTTGTGCGTCTTAGAGCCGTTAAATGACCGAAAGTTGAGAGCTTTTTGGCAATATCGGCGCCAAGTGTGCGGACATAGGTGCCTTTGGAACACAAAACTTTGAACTTGTATTCTTCGGCAGAGAGAATCGATAAAAGTTCTAATTCATATATTTCGATTTGACGTTCGGGAATGCTTATATCTTGACCTTTTCTGGCTAAATCATAGGCGCGTTGGCCATTGATTTTTATGGCAGAATAAGCGGGCGGAATTTGAGTTATTTGGCCGATAAATTGGGGTAATATATTTAAGATTTCGTCTTTGCTCGGAATTTTGCCGCCACTTTGGGTAATGTTTCCGGTTAAATCTAAGGTGTCGGTGCTTGAGCCAAACTTTAAGGTAAATTCATATTCTTTGGTTCCGTCGGTAACATAGGGAATTAGCTTGGTTGCTTCACCGAAAGCTATGGGTAAAACACCGGTGGCAAACGGATCTAAAGTGCCGGTGTGCCCATTTTTATTTGCATTGAGTAAACGGCGAGTTTGATTGACAACATCGGTAGAACCAATGCCTTCTTGTTTGTCGATTATCAACCAACCGTTAATAGAATCGCCTTTATGTTTTCCCATATTGTTTCCTTTGTAAATTTGATTATTTGATATGTGAATTTATCAAATAAGTCAAGATAGGTCGAAAATGCTTGCTAAATAGCCGTTTTGTGAATATAATCCGTTTATATGATATAAGGAGAAAAATTATGGCTGATAAAGAACCGTCTCAAAGACAGCTTCGTGTTGCTCAAGAAATCAGAAAAATTATTGCCCAGTTTATTGATAGAGGTGAAGTCCGTAATCTGGAAGGATTGAACACGTTGGTTACGGTTACAAAAGTTACGGTTTCGCCGGATTTAAAATATTGTACGGTTTGGTTTATTGCTTCTAATAATGATATTGTACAAGAAGTTTTGGGCGGGTTGCAGTTGGCGGCAAACTATTTTAGAAAACAAGTTGCGCAAAAAACTTCTTTGCGTTATGTGCCGGAAATAAATTTCAGAGTCGACAAATCTTTTGAAGAAGTCGATAAAATTGAAAAGTTGCTTCATGATCCTCATGTTGCTCAAGATTTGAAATAAAAAATAAAGGCTTTGAAAAATCAAAGCCTTTTTTGTGATTGTTTGTCGTAATTAAATCATAGCCATTCCGCCGTTGATGTTGATTGTTTGACCGGTGATGTATTGTGATTCATCAGAGGCAAGGAAAGCAACAACGTTGGCAATATCTTGAGCTTCGCCAAGTTTACCTTCGGGAATTTTGGCTAAAAGAGCTGATTTTACATCTTCGGGCAAAACGTCGGTCATAGGAGTACGAATGAAGCCCGGTGCAATAGAATTTACGGTAATACCGCGAGAAGCAACTTCTTGAGCTAAGCATTTGTTCATGGCAATCATACCACCTTTTGAGGCGGCATAGTTGGCTTGACCGGGGTTACCCATAACACCTACAACGGAAGCAATACCGATAATGCGTCCGAAACGGCGTTTCATCATTCCTCTGATTACCCCGCGTGCTAATTTGAAGCCGGCGGTAAGGTTTACATCTAAGACCAATTGCCATTCATCATCGCTCATGCGCATAAACAAGTTGTCGCGGGTAAGACCGGCATTGTTTACCAAAATGTCGATTTGACCGAATTTTGCTTCAACATCGGAAACAAGTTGTTTAATAGCTTCGGCATCGGAAAGATTGGCTAAAAATACTTCAACATCGCCACCTAATTCGGCTTTTAATTTTTCCATTGGTTCGGCACGCATATCGGTTAGGGCAAGCTTTGCACCTTGAGCATGAAGAGTGCGAGCTATTTTGTCACCAAGTCCGCCGGCAGCTCCGGTAATTAAAGCAACTTTTCCATCTAATCTGAACATATGTTTTTCCTTTTTATAAGTTTTTGACTGAATTTAAATTGATTTATGTATTAAAAAAAGTCAAGTATTTTGCTTTAGTTATAAAATAATTAAGGGATTTTTGATAATTTGGTTTTATAATTTGGACGAATTGAATTTTAATCAAAAGAGAAAAAAATGGCAAAGAGAAAAAAACAAAAATCGCTGGTGGCAAAATTTGCAGTACTCGGTTTCGGGATGGCGTTTATTTGTGTCGGTATTGCAATGTTGTTGGCTTGTGTTTCTTATAATCCCTACGATAGCGGGTATAACAATGCTAATTCGCGCGAAATAAGTAATTGGTTAGGTGCCTTTGGAGCTTATAATGCTTCGTGGATTTTAGGATGGTTCGGCTTAGCTTTGCCTATTTTTCTGGTTGCTCCGATTATTTGGGGGTATGAAATTGTCAGATATAAAATGTTTATGCAGTCTTGGGGCCGAATAACGGCTTTTGTTTGCGGTAGTGTTTTTTTTGCTATTTTTTTGAATTTGTGTTTCGGAAGGGTTGGAATATTTGATGTCGGTGGAGATATAGGCGTATTTTTTTCGCGCAACATTTTAACGGTTATGAATAAGATGATAAATTTTGCTTATAACTTATATCTCTTAATTTTTATGTGTTTTGTGCTGAGTTTTATTTCGTTTAACTATGCTTGCGGAATTACTTTTGGCGCATGGGGAAAGCTGATTAAGAAAATAGTGATATCAGTTGTTTTTGTTTTGAATTTTTTGATTGCAAAAATAAAGGGTTTTTGGAAATTTTTAGGAAGCAAAAAAAACAATAAAAAAACTCAGCACCCGCAAAGAGTTAAAAAAGAACCCAAACTTAGGGACGATAAATCCGTAAAAGCACAACCAACTGCGGAAACTATTAAAATAACCAAACAGATAAAGAAAATTGATGATGGTTATGAACTTCCGGATATTGAGCTTTTGTCGGTCGCTAAAGATAAAAATACTAATCATATAAGTCAAAAAGAATTGGATAAAATTGCTTCTAAATTGGAAGAGGTTTTGCAAGAGTTTGGTGTTATAGGTAAAATTGTACAAATCAGACCGGGACCGGTGGTTACTTTATACGAACTTGAACCGGCTCCGGGGACTAAGATGGCAAGAGTTATCGGATTGTCTGATGATATTGCTCGTTCGATGAGTGCTGTTTCAGTGCGTATTGCTGTTGTTCCGGGGTCTAATACAATCGGTATTGAAATGCCGAATCCGACACGTGAAATTGTTTATTTGCGGGAGCTTTTGGAAAGCGAAGAGTTTAGAACATCTAAGGCTAATCTTACTATCAGTTTGGGTAAGGATATCGGAGGTAAAAATACATATGCCGACTTGGCTAAAATGCCTCACTTGTTGGTTGCCGGTACTACCGGTTCGGGTAAGTCGGTGGGTGTAAACTCAATGATTATCTCGCTTCTTTATAAAATGCGTCCCGAAGAATGTAAGCTTATTATGATAGATCCGAAAATGCTTGAATTTACCATGTATAACGGAATTCCACATTTGTTGACACCGGTTATTACTGATCCGGCTAAGGCTGTTATCGGGTTAAAATGGGCTGTTAAGGAAATGGAAGACAGGTATAGAGCTATGGCTCAGCTCAATGTCAGAAATATTATCGGATATAATCAAAGATTGGAAGAATTGCGCGAAAGTGGTGAAAAGATATCGAGAAAAGTTCAAACAGGATTTGAGCCGGAAACCGGACGACCGATATATGAAGAACAAGAGTTGGATTTAACACCGATGCCATATATTGTGATTGTTGTTGATGAAATGGCTGATCTGATGTTGGTAGCAGGTAAGGATGTAGAAGCCGCAATTCAGAGACTTGCGCAAATGGCTCGTGCTGCGGGTATTCACCTTATTATGTCAACGCAAAGACCATCGGTTGATGTTATTACCGGTACAATTAAAGCAAACTTTCCAACCAGAATTAGCTATCAGGTTACTTCTAAAATTGATAGCCGAACTATTTTGGGCGAACAAGGCGCTGAGCAATTACTTGGTATGGGCGATATGTTGTATATGCCGGCAGGTCAACGCCCGAGACGTGTTCATGCTCCGTTTGTAAAAGACAGTGAAGTAGAGAAAATTGTCGAGTTTTTGAAAAATCAAAGACAACCTGAATATGTTGAGGCAGTCACGGAAGGAGAACTAAGTGATGGAAAAGCTTCCGGCGGAGGTGCTGTTTTTGATAATACCTCTATGGGCGGTGGTTCAAGTGATGAAGATTTGTATAATCAGGCCGTTGAAATTGTGCGAACCGATAAAAAGGCCTCTATTTCATATATCCAAAGACGCTTGCGTATTGGGTATAATCGAGCTGCTTCTATTATTGAGAGAATGGAAGATGAGGGTGTCGTTTCAAAAACCGATCATGTCGGAAGACGTGAAGTTTTATAGATTGATAAATTCTTCTAAGCTGTTTGCTTGTAAGTAAGGGTTGCAAAGTTTTTCTTCACCTAGTGAAACAGGAAAAACATGATGTAGTGTTTCTAAGTTTGATTTGGCTTTGTTTAGATATTTTATGATATTTTCGTTGCCTTGATTGTGTCGGTAAGCAAAGTTGGCGGCAGAGAAAGTATATTCGTGTCCGGGGTAGAACAAAACATCATCAGGTAAAGATTTTATTTTTAAAAGAGCTTCAAACATTTGTTTCGGCGTTCCTTCAAAAATTCCTCCGATGCAGAGGTTAAAAAGTGTATCACCGGTAAAAAGAGTTTTGTCCTTTTCAAAATAGTATAGGATATGTCCTTGGGTGTGGGCAGAAACATCAATAATTCGGGCAACAGAATCGCCAAGGCTAAATGTTTGCCCGTCTTCGATAAATATTTCTGCTCCTTCAATGCGATGTTTGTCGGCTTTGTTGCAGACAATTTTGGCATTATATTTTTTTGCTAATTCAATGTTGCCGTCAGTATGATCAAAATGATGATGAGTATTTAAGATATATTGAGGTTTTATGCCAAGTTTATTGCATTTTTCCATGATGGGCTGTGCTTCTGACGGGTCAATAACGGCTGAAATGTTCGTTTCGGTGTCGGTTATGATGTATGAGTAGTTATTCATAGATCCGGCGCGACAAAGAGTGTAGTCTATTTTTAGCATTTATAAAATCTCCTCAATATTTAACCCATCTGTTTGTTAAGCGTGAAGATATTCTTTGGCATAATTAATATATATGTTATTTTTTAATATGTCGGTCAAAACGAATTACCTGCTTGAAAAGTTGATAACAATTGTTGTGTAAGATATATAAAAAAACAGATTGTTAGCTGATCTTTGATATCAAATAATTAATATCATCTTGGCTGAGATCTTCGTTGTCTTTTATATAGCTTAAAATTCGTTCTATAACCTTGTGAGCGAAAACTTTTCTGTTTGAACGTCCGCAGTCAAATCGGATTTCACGAATAATTTTCAGTGCAGAAAAAATTGCCGGAAACATAGATTTCGGTATAAATGCTTTGCGAAGAAGGTTTCGAACCATAAAGTCAGCCTGATTGTTGAATAATATTTTGCGGACCTCGGCTATCGGAGTTTCTGATAAATAAACAAGTGCATATTCAAAAAAACTGAGATCGCCGAGACAAATAGCTCTGGTTATAAGTCCCGATGTCAGGCGGTTGGCTTTATATAATTGATGAACTAAGTCCTCTATTTGTTTATCTGTTGAAAGATCTTCAGAAAGATCCAAGGTTATTTTTTCTTTAATATCTTCTACCAAATTAGAAGCCATATTTTTTGGCAGATGATGGTTTAGAATAAGGTGATTTTTTAATTTGTATGATATTTTGTCGATAATCTTTTCGATGACTGATATGGGAAGTTCGGAACGATATATCATATTAGTTTTTATGGTTTCATCTTGAGAATATTTATCGATAATTGTATTAAAGGTTTTTTCTTCTATGTCGGCACTTTCGTTTGATATCAGTGTGGCGACTATGTCAGAAGGGCAGGTGTTTGTTATATAATCGGATAAATCGGAAGAAACATTTTTTCGCAAAGCAACAGCCTTTTGGCGAGCTTTTTTTTGGGAATCTATTATTTCTATTAAATCTTCATCAGTTAACGACGAATAATATTGAATGAAGGGAATTGCAATAATATCTGCATCTTTTAATATTGCATCGACGACATCTTTAGGTAGGTTGGAGCAATTTTTAAGACAGTTTGACAGTGTTTCACGAACTTTTATTTCTGTATCTCTTATCATAATTCTGAAGATATCTTCGGCTAATTTTGCAGAAGCCGGAGTGATAATACTACTATTGTATAAGGAGCTGATTTTTTGTGCAATCAGGTTTTTATTTTCAACGGATGGATCGTTTGCCAAGTTGATAACATCTTGAGCATTTAAACTGTCTTCAATCATGTTTTTTTTCCTGTTTTTTATTTTTTACCGTATAAGGCTGATATTTCTTTATAATACTATCCGAGATTATCTTATCAGTTAAGATTGATTTGTCAATCTCAAGGAGCTCGTAATATGCAAGGGTATAATCAAAAATACCGGGGTAATTGTGAAGGTTTGAGCTTCCGAAAGTGTAGGGAGCAAGGATATGTCCGACCATGTTGTTGTTTAATTCTCTATATTCACGTCGTAAGTTGCGCAATTTTTCAAAACTTGGTGCAGAGTTTACTTTTAGTGCATAATCTTTGATCGAACTGTAAAGATCGGGGTATATTTTTATTCGATAGCTGTTATCTTCGTTTTCACCGATAGGTTTTAGGCCTTCGGTAGTGTGCCATTCCAAAATTTTGTATAAAGAGTTTCCTTCTTTAACAATTCGTGATGCTCCCCAGTTGGTTTCAATAATAGCTGCAGTAACGATTATTGAAGGAGGTATTCTGTCAACTCGATTTTGCAATTCGGCCAGAAAATAGTTGTGTCGGATGTCATCATTAAATGTTGTGAAAAGGTCGTATTCTTTAGCAAGCTTTTCTAAATAATCGATATCTTGTTTGGAAAAATTTTTACCTTCGTCTATTTTTTCTTGAAGTTTAAGCAGTTTTTTTCGCTCGATCATAATATCTTCGTTAAGTTTTAGAGCCAAAGGAATTAATATTTTTAAGAATAGATTATTGCGTTTGGTTTCGTCGGTAATTTTTTCAAAACCGAGAGGAATATTTTTTAAGAAAATACGAGGGTACTTCCTATCATCTAATAACAGGTGATCTTTAGGGTATCCTGCATAATTAACCTCTTTGTATAAGGCTTCCAATTTTGCTAAGGGGATGTTTTTAAGCCATAAATCCTGAGCTTTTGTCTTTGTGGGCAAAAGTATTAAAAGGGTGATAAAAATAAGTGTTTTAGTCAGAGCTTTCATCGATGTTTCTGACTTCCTTAACTTCTGAGATATAGGTTTTTAATATACGTTCCACGCCGTCTTTTAAGGTGCGCATAGCATAAGGGCAACCTTTACAAGCACCTTGCATTTCAACCAAGACAATTCCGTTTTCAAAGCTAATGAATTTGATATCACCGCCGTCTTTTTTTACAGCGGGGCGAATACGAGCATTGAGCAGTGCTTTTATTTGACTTTCGACGTTGTCGGGTTCGTTGTTATCGGTAATAATTTCTTCGCCGGTTGATAAGTAGTCCATAAGTTCTGCCATAATAAGAGGTTTTATTTCGTCCCATGAAGCTGTTTCTTGTTTGGTGACGGAAACCATATCGGCGGTTATGAATAATGAGACAATACCGCCAATATCAAAAATTTGTTCGGCCAAAGGAGATTTACGAATGGATTTGGCGTCCACAAATTCGGCTGAACCTTGCTTTAGCAGTGGTTGAGGCGGAAAAAAGTTGATTACGTCAGAATCGGGGGTTTCTTGAATCTCTATCATCATTATTTTGTATCCGTTAAATTAGTGAGTTTAATTATTATGTTATTTATGTGGTCCAAAGATCGTGATGCCAAGCTGTTGAGTGTAATAAGGTGGTTTGGCGCAAAAGACGAATCGGGTGAAGCGTTGCGAATAATCATAGGTTCATAAGTTCCGCCTTCGTTGAGGACACTAAGCATAGAAGTCCATTGTTGATAAATGTCGTAGCGGATCATAGTGTCTTTAAAGTCCAAACCCAAATCACGAAAAATTTGTGAATATGCATATAGTTTGCCTTTTTCGAAATAAAATACCGTATCTGCCGAAAAATCTATGAAGGAAAGACTTTCTTCTCTGATATGATTTTCGGTTTTACCGATAGTATTTTCAAGATCTTTTTTTATAATCAACATCATCAGCAAAAGGTTTTGCGGTGTACGATCTAAAACCGCATTGCCCGAAGCTATTTCCTGATTGAAGATATTATAATTTTTGCGAGCCTTTTTATATTGGGTATTTGATGATGTAACCGGCAAAAGTTTATTTTGCGGTGAAAACAGCCAAATGTCAGGGGGGTATTGTAAAAGTTTTGTACCTTCAGTGCGGGAATTGCGCGCTGTGTCCGATGCTTTGCTTAACGGCAATGTATCTATGGCTCTGGCCATTTGTGAAACAGCAGACATTATACCGGTTTGGAATGCAGGCATATTATCCAAAACATATGAGGGGAATAAAAACGGCAGGTTCGGGGTCCATAATTTGTGATGAACTTCGCGATTTATAAGATGACTCATAGTATCGACCGAAGCCAATCTCCCATCAGATGTCTGAGGGTGAAAATCGCTAGATGTATCAATGTCATTGATAATTAAACTGCCGATAGGATAATAAAGAAAGATTATGCAAAACAAGACAATGATAACAACCTGCCACCAAGAAGTAATTTTTGATTTTAGGAAGGATATAACGGGCGTATATAAATTCTTTATTGTTTCAGTGCATTTTTTTATATAAGGCGATATTCTACCAAAAAAAGGTTGTGCTTTTTTTATATAAAAATGCATCTTTTTAGCGAAAAGCTTATGTTTTTTTAAGAAAAGATCACGTTTTTTTATCAGTTGTTCAAATTTTTTACTTTTGAATAAACTCTCACGTTTTTTTACCAGTTGTTCAAATTTTTCCAGTGGCATCAGATAATTCCTTTTTTAACAAATGCGCCATGATTTCTTTTATATTTAGTACACCTGTAAGCTTAGCACATAAAACGAAGGTTACAAGAGCAAAAATACAAATAATTGCGAATATGGCGAGTTTTGGTAAAATAGTTAAATGTAACCAGTCGGTAAAATGTAAATTTAGGGCATATTGCATAAAATATATTACCAAACTCATAATAAGTGAACATATACAAATTTTTATAACTTTTATGCTCAACTCTTTGGAACAAGACCAAAACTTGCGTTTTTTAAGACCGCGCATATATTGAAAAAGTGATACAAAAGCCGAAACGGTTGTGGCTGTGGCAATTCCGACGTGTCCGAAAGGTTTCATTAAAAGGACTGCAAAGACAAGGTTTGTGGCTAAAACAACCATACTGTATTTTACCGGAGTTTTGGTGTCGCCACGTGCAAAAAAGTTTGGAGTTAGGGATTTTACCAAAACATATGCCGGTAAGCCGATGGCATAAACGACAACCGCTTTTGCGGTCATAATTGTTTCTTGGTATCCGAATTTGCCGTGTTGGAACAAAATGTTGATTATCGGAGTGGCTAAAGTTATGAGGGCACAGGCGGCAGGAATTGATAAAAGCGCGCCATATTCAAAAGCTTTGTTTTGAACTTCGAAAGCTTCTTTGGTTTTGTTTGAGCTGATGTGGCGAGATAATATCGGTAATACGGCAACCGAAATGGCGGCTCCGACCACTCCGAGAGGTAATTGTTGTAAGCGGTTGGCATAATAGAGCCAAGAAATTGCGCCGGTTCCGACTAAAGAGACCAAAATGGTGTCCACGACCATATTGATTTGATAAATTCCGGCGCCTAATACTCCCGGAGCAATACGCTTGAACAGTGTCTTTATTTCAGCATCTTTAAGAATTTGAAAAATTTTGAATTGAGGTTTTATATATACTTGTTGGCGGTGTAAGAAGAACATAAGCCACAAAATTTCGATAAAACCAGCGGTAGTAATACCTATGGCGATACCGTGAGCAGGCGAAGGGGCAAAAGGTACAAAGATGACAATAGAAAGTATCATCATCAGGTTTAAAATTACCGGTGCTGCGGCAGGGGCGGCAAATTTGTTTAACGAATTTAAGATGCCTGATTGGAACGAAACTATTGAGATAAACAGCAAAAACGGAAAAGTTATACGAGAAAGCTCTATTGCCAGAGATATTTTTTCGGGATTGTCAGCGAATCCGGGTGCGAGAATAGCCACCACCCAAGGCATAAGATATTCGACCAAAACAACAAAGAGTCCTACAAAAAAAGCGAGTACCGAAATAGCTTTGGCAGCAAATAAGACCGCTTGTTTTTTATCTTCACAGACTAATTTTTGCGACAGCATGGGAACAAAAGCGGTGGTAAAAGCACCTTCGGCAAAAAGCGAGCGAAACAGATTGGGGAGTTTAAATGCTACAAAAAAGGCATCGGATACCAGACCGGCGCCTAAAAAGTTGGCCAAAATCATATCACGAAAGAAGCCGGTTATGCGTGACAAAAGGGTAAAACCACCAAAAGTGGCAATAGATTTGAATAAATTCATTTTTTAGACGTCTTTTAATTTGTTGATATATATGAAAAGAGATTATATATCATATTTTTCAGATTGAAACAAAAAATATAAGATATTGCATAAAAAGATATTGCGTGTTATAATAAAGAAAAGCCTTGCAAGGAGGGAGTTATGACAAAAACAGTTAGTGACTTAAAAAAAGAATATACCATAGATTTGTCTTCGGGACAAACAGAATCGCTTAGGGGGGTAAATAATCCGCGCAAGGATATTAAGGAGTTGAGAGCCGAGTTTCCTCACCTTCTCGCTAAGGACGATGTAAAAGATATGCCTTCTTATGCTTTGAATAGGTTTAATAAAAATTTGGATAAAGCGCTTAATAATAAGCCGGTAAATCCTTCGAATATTGTTGCAAGACAATCTCGATATGACAGATAAAGTGTTTTTTTATCGCACAAATTTTGTGCATTTTAGAAAATTACGTTAATTTTATTTTATACAGCTTAAAAAATTATCATCAAAAGCATATATAAAAAGTCTCACATAAAAAACGAAAGGATAAGAGATGAAATATTTTGCTTTTGCCATAGGTTTATTTGCTATTTGTACCATTGCCGTAGCACAAGAAAACGATATGTTACAAACCGAGCTGGAGGAAGAATATTATCAAAGGCTTAATGCCTCACCGGACAAATCACGAATATACATTTTTTTTAATAACGAGCCATGTCCTAATTGTCCGCAAGCTATTGAAATGATTGAAGAAGCATATAATCAAAACTATCTCAACAACTATGAACTTTTTTTGATAAACTATGATGAAGATGCCAATTCAGGCTTTATTGAGGAATATAATTTGACTAATCCTTTAGAGGTGGTGATGGTTGATATTGAAAATGCGACTCCGATAGGTTTTCAAAAAATTGAGGGTTTGCAAAATATGATTAATAATCCCGAAGCTTTTAATCAGTTTTTTACCACACAGGTCAACGGATATTTACAAAATTGATAATATTTTTGTGATTTTAATGAGTTAAAGCATGTTTTTTGTCAAAAAGTATTGCCAGTTGATGAAAAACATGCTATTATTAAAATGCAAAATTATTTTTTATTGATCATTATTTGAACTATTATTAAAAATTAAGGGATTTTTATAAAGACGATAGCGTTTGTCTTTAGAAAGATATGCCTATTTGTTAAAAATTTTTTTAATTTTATTTTAGTTTTATGCGGTTAATAAAAAAATTGCCCTTACATTAGCGTATGTGAGGTAAGAAAAGAATGTTTAATTAAAAAAAATTAAAAAAAATGAAAAAATTATTATTATTCATTGTTGCTATAACGATAGTTATGGCAACAGCTTGTCGCCACCCACTGAATGATCCATTTGGCGAGTGGACAAAATTGGAAGGCAACGAGGAGTTGCCAACAATAGTTGATACCGTATCAATTGTTGATACAGTGTCAATTGTTGATACAGTGTCAATTATTGATACTATCTTTATCGACAATGTTATAGTCATAGACAGTATCATATACATCACTGTTACAGACACTGTTACAGTGATTGATACAATTAACAATGAAATAATCATTGTTGATACGGTATTTGTCGAGACAGTCTTCGACTGTTTCGGAATCGATAGAAACGGCTATATTGTTGCCACGTCAACCGACGGTGACGATTATACGATTTCGTATAATGTTACGGTCGACGTGACCGGTGACGTGTTCTTTGATCAGCCGAGCGAAGAGCCGTTTACGTTGGATAAACAATCATCATTATTTGAGAATGATCACGCTTACTTCAAAGTAAGTAAGGGCGATCAAGAGTTTAATCTTCCTGTATATGTCAGGGGAGCGAACTCAGTTATCATCAATGATGAATTGGTTAAGCCGTGTAATCCATTTTCTGTATCGGCAAATGTAAATCCAAAACCGGATACTGAAATTGACGGAGAATTGTACGAAACTGCTGAGGTTACGTATGTATTCCGAAACGGAGAAAATGTGCCTATCGCCACGGCGTTACAGCGCGTTTATGCGCCAAAACCAGAGGGCGAAGAACCGGAAGATCCGGAAGAACCGGAAGAGCCGGAGAATGAAAGAATAGTTACAATTGAACACAGCACACAAGGAGGTGTGTTGGTTGTAACAGGCGTTATCGACAACACTATTTATGGTGACACCATTGCAGAGGTAATGATACCATTATCTTTGGCATTGGAATGCCAAAATAGAGTTGTTGTTGAAGGAAATTCTTTCAACTTCAGCTTGAACGGAAGTTGTTTCTCTGTCAACAAACAAGTTTTGAACTCACTCCAAAGTGAGAACAATGGAATGGTTGTTGAGTATGAGAATGTCGAAGAAACATTCCATCAAGATTACACTGCTTGCGGAAACATTGTGACTGCCGAGCAAAAAGTTTTTTATAATAACAACTTTAAAGTGAATTTTGGTGGAGAAACAAGAGATATAGTGATACCTCTTACAGTTTCTTCCGGAGCACCAACACTCGGTTCAACCGAAGTGATAGAAAATGAGGCACATAAATTAGCAACAGTGCCTTATACTGCAACAATGGCAGAAATGACGGCATCAGCTTCGCAAGAAGTTGAGATGATTATTAGAGCGATAAGCTTTGATGGTCAAAGAGTCGTTGAAGCATATAGAACACTGTCAACAAACAGCCATACAAGTTGGTTCGTTTATGACTGCGTTTTAGCAGTAACGAATGATGGTGCCGACCATTACTATCACTATCGTGAGATAGTTAATGGTGTTGAAGGAGCATGGATTTCCGAGAAATTAACCGATGAAAATTATGCCTTTATTACCAATAAGGCATATTTCAACGGTCACGGGAAATATGGTTTAGCCATATACTATCATAAAAATTATAGTGGACCTTTCGTTGGTGTTGTAACCGACGACATCGGAGGTTCCTATAATGAGGTCGTCTATCACGCCTTCGGCAAGGAGCAGAAAACCGTTACGGCATCTCGTTTTGCAGTATTCGGTGAGTTAAATACGGCAATCGCAGGTTCATCGGTTGAGGAAAATGGCCTCATCAAGATGACCTGTCAGGAAGTAACATTAAATGAGACTCAGGTACTTTCGAATGCCGGAACAGTTTATTTTTATTAATGTTTATTAACCAACCGACCGCTTGCAAATTTGTTTTGTGAGCAGGTCGGTATAAAACTAAAAAAAATGAGTAAAAAATTTATAATAGCGCTGATTATAATTATCGGCGCAACAAATAATTTGTTTGCCCAAAGAGGTAGACAAGCAGGCAATGGCAATAGAAACTTACGTGAAAACAACGCCACAACACTCCTTGGAGTGAACGGCGTTTATAAACAAAACGGCGACAGCGCTTTTGGCGCCGGATTAAGTGTAACCAATCTTTATGATTGGTTCCACTTCGGAACATCTGTTGATTATTCAAAAGGATGTTTCGCCGGCAAATTCCAAATCGGACCAGCTATCTGGTTTGGAAATTTCTACGGAGCTCTTTCCTTAGACATGGGCTTAGCTCAATGTCTAAGAATTGAAGAATACGTCAATGAGAATACTCTTGACGTATTCAAGACGAGAACTCCGGCGCCAAAAATGACGCTGGGCGGATCGGTTAGAATGGGATTCGTTTTTGAGCGCGTTGGTATCCAAGCAAGAGTATCTTATGACAATGCAAACGGATACAAACGCGGAACGATGTTGGGAGAGCCTTGGGTCTTAAGATCCAGCATCGAAAACGAAAATATTATCACCGCAGAACTTGGCATAAGCCTTGTTTTGGGAAGTAACGAAATTCGATACTCCGGTGATAATTGTTATGAATTTAGTGGTTTCGGAGGAATATCGTCTTATGGCGTATTTTTCGGTTCGGAACTGCTTAAGTTTGAAAGAACCGGATACTCGGTCGGTCAAAGCTATGGCGGTTTTGCCAGTTTCTATTTAGGAAACGGTAACGCCGAGCTTGGTGGCAAATATATGTTTAATTGGTACCCCGGCGGTTCCAATAGCATATATACCGGCTCTATTGGTGCTGAGTTGGCCATGGGTCAATATAAGCGTCAATGGAATGGTGCTGCCGACGATCCCGAGCGTTTTTCTGTCAAAGCACGTAATTATGCGTTTGGCGGACGCTTTGCCGGTGTTGTAGAACCTGTTGCGTTA
Source organism: Alphaproteobacteria bacterium (assembly GCA_017501665.1). Lineage (GTDB taxonomy): Bacteria > Pseudomonadota > Alphaproteobacteria > RF32 > CAG-239 > CAZU01. The sequence continues at coordinate 103,962 of JAFVWM010000038.1, forward strand.
CAGCTGGGACAATTTAAGGTCTCGGCTTTCGGAAGCATCGGCTATGCCGTATGGATTCCTGTAAAAGCAACTGGAAACCTCGGCTATGAGACATCATCCGAAAATTCCGGTTTATACTGGAATATGGGAGCAAAGCTGTCGATAGCCTTATAATACAATCCCTTAAAAAAAAGAGCTGACACGTTATGTTGTCGGCTCTTTTTTTTGTTTTTGTGATACAATATAGTAATATTTTTTACCATGCATCGTCGTAAGGCAAGCTTGGGTCGTTGACTTGCTTGGCCCAGCCTTCACCTTTACCGGCGTTTTCGAGGGTAGGGTCAACAGGTTCTCTATTCAAAGTATTAGGATCGCGAAAAGTGTTAGAATTCAGCTGGTTATAATTTAGGACAGGGCTTTCAATGTTATTGGAATCCCATCTGTTACCTGCGGTGGGCGCAAAAGCGCAATAAGTGGTAACGATAGAAGCCATTTCGTGGGCGTATACAGGAAAGATGTTCCAGTGTAATGCATCAGGGTCGGCACCATAGAGTCCTGTATCATCGAGAAGATCTGTATAATCGTTCGGTTTATATAAGAAACCCATTAAAATATGCCAGCCATCTGTGCTACCATCGGAGCTATCGTGAGGTAAAACAGAAGAATTTAGCCATGTATTTGTTTGAAAAGTTATTGGTGTTGCCGAAGTTTTATGTTTGTGCGGGGTTGTCGTGGCTAATTCCTCTTTAATACTGAAAAAAGCTTCTTTGGGGTTGTGATGTTTTTTGAAATAATAGGAGAATCTTTCATCAGCGGTAGGTGGTGTATCGCTTTCATCCATTTGAGATTTTAAGTCTTTGATAATTATGTTGTATTTTTTCTCGTCCAAAATATCCTCAAGATCGTTATCTTGATCGTCGTCGATGTCATGTAAATAGTAAACTTCGGACATACGCCATCTGATAGGGTTATTAGTGACAACTGCTAAATAATGTTCAGGGCATTGTGGTTTAGGGACAAATCCCAACCAAGGCGATGCCACGCAATCGGCATTTTGGCAAGAATATATTTCGCAATCAGGATTTGGTGTTCCTGTATTATCTATTGGTACGCAAGATGTGTTACCAGTGACGTTATTTGCTTTAATGACGCCGGCCTTTACTGCGCCTTTTTCTATCGGTATTACATCCCAGATGAGAGCATCGCTATTTAGTCCGGATACCCACTCGTTCTGTATATTGAAACCTTCATTTTCAGAATAACCTGCATGATAAGTGTTATCCCCGACGTAGATGCCTTTTATGATATAATCGGATAAAATATCACTAAGACGAGCACCGCCTCGTGAGGCCAGTTTTATATCATTCATAATAGAGGTATAGGCAGGGTTTACCTGATAGTAATCGTAAGGATGCGCTACATCGTGTCCATCATATGTAGCTCCATCGAAGTGCGGATGATCATAATAAGGAATATCACTGACTAAACGTCGAGCGCGGATAAAGCCGGCTTTAGTACCGTCATTAGCTCCTGATGTTCCGTAGTCGGAAGGTGGGGCAAGTTCAATGTAGCCGTTGCGGGAAATGATAACTTTTTGATTACTTTGTGGGGTTAAAGGATTAGTGATCGGATTGTCTCTGTTTCCACCACTGTCTGTTAAATTTTCACCTATGGCAAGACCGCCATTGTCAAGGAAAAAATCTGCTGCACTAACCCTAAATTTATCAGTATTAAGCTCGAAGTTATCGCTATCAACTGTTAATTTGTTCGAAGCGTCCAAAAATAGCGATGCAGTGGTATCAGGACTATCAGTACTGTTTTTGCTAAAACCAAAAGTTTCAGGGCTAAGAAAGAGCTTAGTATACATATCATTGTTGTTGCCAGATTCAATGTAAGTATCTCCTGAATTAATTGCCAATCTATCTTTTCCATTATGTTTTAACTGAGCGACCGGGGCTCCTGATTTTTTTATAATAAACTGGGTATCATCTGTTTTCATGCTAATAGAATTGTTTGTAGCATCAGAGATAAATTCTCCTGCATTAGATCCTAATCGGGCAAAGGTTTTGTTGTCAGGATCATTAGACAATTCCATAAAAACATTGCCAGTTGGATTTTTCAATAAAGTTTGATTTTCGGTCATAGAAAGTTGGGATCCTGCTGAATTTGCTATGTTAACGTTAAATTCGCTACCATTGAAAGAAGCTTTATCACTGTTAACATTAAATGTGTTGCTGTCAACCTTCATTACTGATGGGCTATCGGGGGTGTTACCGACGGTTAGTTGGGTTTCGGCATGTAAGTTGTTGGAAATTAAAGTTCCCTCTATGGTTAGATCACCACCAACAGTTGCATCGTTAGTGACGGCTAAGGATGTAAGATCGGTTTCACCGGCAGACAGTTCGTTTAATTTTGTGGCGCCGGTAACATCTAAGGTTGAGTCGAGAGTTGTGGCGCCGATTACCTTTAAGGTTGAGTCGAGAGTTGTTGCTCCGTCAACATCTAAGGTTGATTTGAGAGTTGTTGCTCCGTCAACATCTAAGATTCCTTTAACAGATGCATCGGCCAAGGTTGTTAATCCGGTTACATTTAAGGTTGATCCGAGAGTTGTGGCGCCGCTTACCTTTAAGGCTGAGCTGAGAGTTGTATCGCCGCTTACCCCTAAGGTTGAGCTAATCTTGGCTGCACCCTTAACAACCAAATTATCACTATCATCACTACCTATTGTAAGTTCTCCGCCTTGACCGAATAATGCATTGATGTCTTGGATGTCATGGCTTCCCATTATCAAATTGGTTTCCATAGTATTCTTTACTGGATCATCATCATTAACACGATAGAGTAATTTTGAAGTATTGGCGGTGGCTGATTCGGCAATCGCCTCATTAGAAATAGACATCAATGAACCGGTCTTCAAATCAGTCGAAGGGACCTCAAACCATTCTTGCGGATTAGCACGCCATGCACCTTGCGCACCCACAAACCTATCTTCTTTTATCGTACCGCCGTTAATGCCTATCATTGAAGCAATTTTGGAAGCACGATTGAATGTTATCGGATTGAGTGACGGGGCTAAAACAGCTGTTGTGTATACACTGCGCGTTTTACCGGTCATATCTGTATCATCTTCACGCTTTATCGAAAATTTTAAATTATTGGCATCAAAATATTTTGACTGCGAAAGATTGAAACCCGCCGGCAAATAAGCATTTACCCCTTTCACAATATCATTGGAAGAGTCTGTTGCAGTTACGATTTCATACTCTCCATTATCAACCAAGGTCGGAAGATCGTTATAGTTGTTGCGTACATAATTATCCAAAGCCTCATTTAGTGTACGCATTTGAGTTGCAATGTTAATATCTTGTAACTCGGTGGTACGCTCTGCGGCTTTTTTGTACATAACAGGTGTAACCATCGTAATAAGCCCGAGCAAAGCCAAAGCTTCAACCATTAAGCTACCTCTTTGCAAAACTTTATACATATCTTGTTTTTTCATAACGCACCTACCTTACAGCTTGCTGACATATGCAATACATGAACCGTTGTAATTTGTATTACAATTAGCCGATATTTCATTCCACATATCATCAGGAATTGTATACACGGGTGTTCCCTGATAATTTATAATTTCTTTTTCTTCACCGTTTTCTCTTATATAACCGACCCATTCATCATACCCGAAGTGATTTCTGAAAGCCTTTATTACATCATCGTTCGGCGTAACCACAGTTTTTTCGGTACCTCCAGCAGTAGCAATTTCTTGTGTGGCCAGCCACCTTATATGCAAATCGCCATATGTGATCAAAAGTCTTGTTTTTGGGTTATCAGTAACATCATGACACTCATCTGCATGAGATTCGTCCTTGTTGTAACAAAAAATTTGTGATGTATACTCCTCACTACGCACAAAACCGTTGGGAATATAATCATCCAATTCTTCAGGGTCTATAGAACCCGGAGTAAATCCAATTCGTTTATCTGGATCGCACTCTGTAACAGTGTCGCCTTCAGCAGTACCGGCGCAATAATACGGCCATTTCAATTTTCTGGCATATTTTAATGCAACTCGATGATTTATTACCATTTTAACCATATGTGCCGACGCCACCGGAACATTAACTTTTTCCGGAGTGTCGGACCTCATCGGCAATGAATATCCCGCCAAAATAGCCAAAAACGTAGATAATACCAGCCACATATACATGTTTTATGCCCTACAAATTAAACATTATACTTCATTATAACATAAAAATTATTTCAATAATGTTAAATTTTGCTTTTTTTTAATTTATTTCATTTTTTTTTGTTAAAATATTTAATAACTGACAAATTTACGTTTATTTATAAAAATAATGAGCTAAAATATGCAAAAATAATGTTGGGTGTTAATTTAGTCGGATGGTTTGTTTTCTATGATCAATGACGATTTGGATGATATTGAAGAGATTATAGCTCCACCATATGCAAAGCGCAAAAAACTAATGCTTTTGTTGCTTCCTGCCGTTGTGGTAATCGGTGTTTCGGTGGGTTTGTATTTTGCGTTTAATAAGAAAAATGATACACGTGGAGTCGGATTTAATGTTATTCAATATAGCAAAGATTCTAAAGATGATGCTACGGTTTTTTATGATTTGCCCGAAATAAAGGTCGATGTTAAGGGTAAGGATAGAAGGCATGCATTAAGATTGAAGCTTAATATTGAACTTTCGAGCGTTGATGATATTGGTGTTGTTCAGGCAATGAGCGCTCGTTTGATTAATGCGGTGTTAAGCCATGTGGTTGAATTGTATGTCGAAGAAGTTGAGGGTTCGACAGGGTTGTATTGGCTTAAGGAGGAGTTGCTTTATAGGTTTAATTTGGTGGCTTCGCCCATAAAGATTAAGAATCTTAATTTTAGTGTGTTTGAGTTGGAAAAATAAATAAAAGGACAATTTTAAGTGGCTGAAAATAACGATGATATATTAGAAAATGAGGCTCAAGATTTTAGGGCGTTGAATCAGGAAGAGATTGACGCTTTGTTGGGTTATGGATATTCTGATGAATATGAGACACATCAAAAAAACGGTCTTCAGGCTATTTTGCGAAGCAATATGGTGTCGTATGAACGATTGCCAATGTTGGAGATTGTTTTTGATCGCCTTATTCGACTTTTGGCAACATCATTACGTAATTATGCACAAGATAACGTTGAGGTTGCCTTAGATTCTATAGAGTCTATGCGTTTCGGTGAATATATCGATTCACTTACTTTGCCTACCTTGATAAGCGTTTTTAAGGCAGAGGAGTGGGATAATTATGGCTTGATAACCATGGATAGTGCAATGATATATTCTATGGTTGATGTTTTGCTCGGAGGTCGTCATGGTACGGCGGCTATGCGTATTGAAGGACGTCCGTATACTCCGATCGAGCTTAATATTATTAAAGAAATTGTCCATATTATTTTGAATGATCTGTCGTCGGCTTTTGATCCGGTTACATCTATCGGATTTGCTTTTGACAGATTGGAAACGAATCCTCGTTTTGCTACAATTACCAGAATGTCGAATGCCGTAATAGTCGCACGTCTTCGTGTTGATATGGAGGATCGTGGCGGTAAAATAGATCTTATAATCCCGTATGCTTCTTTAGAGCCTGTTCGTGATTTGTTGGTTCAAATGTTTATGGGAGAAAGATTTGGTCGAGATGTAATTTGGGAAAACCATTTGATGTCACAGCTGTGGGATACCAGTGTTGAAGTTAAAGCTGTTATTAAGGAAACTAAAGTTTTTCTTAGTGAGGTGTCGTCTTGGAAAAAAGGATCGTTCTTTCCGTTGGATATTTCGCCTTGCGATGATATATCTGTTTTGTGTGGTGATGTGCCTTTGTTTAACGGCGTTATGGGTAGAAAAGAGGATAATGTTGTGGTGAAAATTAACGGAAGGGCAGATAAAAAATGAATAATTTGGAGTTTATTGTTGATATTGTTATTATAGCTCTGCTTATTCCGACAATTATATACGCATATAATTTGAACAAGAGTCTTAATATGCTTCGCCAAAACCAAAAAAGTATGGCTCAGCTTATAAGTGCTTTGAATGAGGCTACATTTAAAGCTGAAAATTCTATACCTAAACTTAAATCGGTAACCGAACATTCTTCAGAAGGGTTGAAAGAAGTTGTTGATAATGCTAAAGAACTTAAAAATGATTTGTTGTTTATAAATGAAAGAGCTGATAGCTTGGCTGACAGATTGGAAAATGTTATAAGCTCTTCACGTAATATCGAAAATCGATCTGCAAAAAATATTGAAAATGTGGCTGATTCGGATGACAGAGCTTCTGCCGAACTTGAATTGTTAAAAGCATTGCGCGCTATAAAATAAGGGAATACAAATGTTTGATAAAAAAATAAAATTGCGTCTTATTCCTGTTTTTATCTTTGTTGCCTTTTTGTCTTTAAGTCTTAAGGTTGTAAGTGTGTATGATTATTATACGGATTTTAATACAAAAAAAATTATTATCGCACCTTCCAGTGCCGTTGCTAAAGATAAGCAGACAAAAGACACAGAAGAGCTTACAAAAGTTTTGAATAATTCTTCAAACAATCAAAACAATACCTTACCAACGAAGTACTTTACTGATTCGGAAATTATAATATTGCAAGAATTGGCTGAAAGACGCGAAATGCTTGATGCCAGAGCAAAAGAAATTGATAAACGAGCATTACAGTTGAAGGTTGCAGAAGATGAAATTGACAGAAAAATAGCTCAACTAAAAAAATATGAAGAACGTTTGATTGAGCTTACAAGTCAATATAATAAAAAAGAAAAAGAAAATATTGATTCTTTGGTTAAATTGTATACAGCCATGAAACCGAAAGATGCTGCGCGTATTTTTAATACTTTGGATTTGGAAATAACCGTTGCAATATTAAAAGGTATGAAGCCGTCTACCACCTCAACGATAATATCGCAAATGAATTCCGAAAGAGCTCAGGAAATAACCGCGGTGTTGATAGGTAATAACTTTAATAATTAAAACAAAGACTTAAAAAATTGATAAAGGCAAAGTATATTTTAATTTCTTTTTTTACCGCCGGTGTTTTGACATTCGGTAGTTTGCCTGCGATGTCTCAAGAAATAATAGGAGAAAATTCCTTTGGTATAAATGTTTCCGATATTGAAACAGACAGAAATTTTGTAGAAGCTTTTAATGACGGGGATGAAGCTGTTGATGATGTTGAAAAAGATGAAATTGTCAGCCTTAGGTTTGTTTGGAATACACCTGTAAATATGGCCAGTTTCGTTAGAAATGGAAAAATTTGGGTCGTTTTTGATCATCAAAATAAGTTTGATATAGACGTTTTGAAAGCAGAAGCCGGAGCCATGGCAAAAGAAATATATTATCTGTTTCATCCGGATGGCGCTATTATTGTTATTGAACCGGAAGATGGTGTGAAATATGCTGTTCGTAAAGAAGGTTTGTTGTGGATATTGGATTTATATAAGGGAAAACCACCGGCGTTTAAGGTTAATAATTATACAATTTTTACTCAATTTGACAGTTTGAAAAATTCATATTTGTTTATTCCTATTCAAGATGCCGGAAAGGTTCTGTCCTTTATGGATCCGGAATTGGGTGATATTATTACAGTATCGACGACTTCGGTTTTGGGGCAAGGTATTGATGCTACGTATAGATATGTTGATTTTGATGTTTTGCGCTCTTTACAAGGTGTGGCTTTTGTTTTTAACAATTCGGATATTGTCTTAAATCGCGGTAATTCCGGTATTACCTTAAAGGCAATAGGTAGAGGCCTTAATATTTCGGATGATTTGAGCAGTTTAAAACGTAGTAAGTTTTTTTCGGCAAGCTCAAAGCCTTCGGTGGATAAAGTTTTTGACCTGCAAATACCGTCGTCTTTGGCCAGACAGAGCTTTGAAAAAGTTACCGAAAAATATAAAAATCAAATTGTGGCGGCGAAACATAGTGAAAAAAACGATATAAGATTACAGTTAGCTAAGTATCTTATATATAATGGTTTGGGTACGGATGCTTTGTTTATCTTAAATCAAATGAAAAAACTGAAAATTCCCGAATCTCAAACGGATACTTTTTACGCTCTTTCAGGAATTGCTAATTTTTTAGCTCGCAGGTATGACGAGGCTATAAGCGATTTTTCACAAGGAAATATACCTCTTAGTGATGAGGGAGCTTTTTGGAGGACAATTGCTAAATCGGCTAAACAGTACAGTGAAGAAAATAATGCCATAATATTTGCTCATGTCTCGCTGATGAAAGACTATCCACAACCGATTAAAGATCAAATATCTATAATTGCTGCTGAAAATGCCATTGAAACAGGTGATGATATTACTTCGCAAAACTTTATTGATATTTTAGATTCCGTGCAAGAAAGATTAAGAAATTTGGATCCCCAAATAACATATTTGAATGCAAAAAAACTTGAAATGCAAGGATATGTGCGCAATGCCGTTAAAGAATATAAAAAACTGAAGGATATTGATTCTGCAATGTTTTCGGCATATGCTCGCTTGCGATATACAGTGCTGAGTGAAAATCTTAAATATATGGAAACAAAGGAAGCCATTGCGGAATTGGAAAAACTGCGATTTGCTTGGGGGGAGAAAGAATTTAAAATTAATGTTTTGAACCATTTGGCAAAACTTTATTTGAAAAACAATGATTATTATAATACGTTAAACGTCTTGAATGATCAAGGATTTTTAGTAGATGATGAGCAACGAAAAGGTGTTGCCGAACGCATGGTTAAAATCTTTGAGGATGTTTTTGTTTCTAATCATGCGGATAGCATTATATCTCCTGTAAAAGCGTTGGCTTTGTTTCAGGATTTTAAATGGTTGGCTCCGTTAAGTAAAATACACTATAAAATTGTTCAAAAATTGGCAGACAGATTAGTGGCGGTTGATTTGTTGCCTCGTGCACAATCATTGTTGTTGTCGTTACTATATAAACAAGATTTATCTCAAGAAGATCAAGCTAAGGTCGGGGCTCGTTTGGCGATAATTTACTTGTTCGAAGGGAAGGCTTCTGATGCTTTACTCGCTATTGAAGCAACAGATTTTTCAAATATTTCGGATACTCTCAAAAGTCAAAGAAATATAATAGCATCGCGTGCTTTGTCCGATATGGGGCGTGTTGATGAAGCATTGGCTCTTATTAAAGATGATTTCAGCGCACAGGCTATTGTTCGTAAATTTGAAGTATACTGGAATGCAAAGGATTGGGATAGTGCTTCTGATACTATAAAGTATCTGATAGAAGAGCCTGTGCCGGGTAAACCTCTGTCAAACGAACAAATGAATTATATCTTAGACTGGGCAACTACATTAAAACAAGCAGGAAAAGAGACTGTTTTGGTTCGTTTAAGAAATAAATTTGCTCAATATTTTGAAGGTACTGCACATCAGAGTGCATTTAACGTTCTTACAAAACATTTGGATGAAGATAAGATTGATGTCGGTGCGATAAAAACCGTAATTTCCGATATTAAGAATTTTAATGATTTTGCAAGTTTTTATATTGGGAAACTTGAGCATGAACCACAAAAAGAAAATTCTGAAAAACAACCTAAAAGTATAATCGGCAAGTAAATGAACAGCATTTTTAAGCTAAAAGCACCTTTTGAGCCTGCCGGAGATCAGCCTCAGGCTATATCTGAATTACTTGATGGGTTAAACAACGGAATCAAAGATCAAGTATTACTCGGTGTTACCGGCTCGGGCAAAACATTTACTATGGCAAAGATAATTGAACAAAGTTCAAGACCTGCCTTAATTATGGCTCCGAATAAGACTTTGGCAGCACAGCTATATGCGGAAATGAAAGATTTTTTTCCGGATAATCATGTTGAATATTTTGTTTCATATTATGATTATTTTCAACCCGAAGCCTATGTTCCTAAAACCGATACCTATATCGAAAAAGATTCAGCCATAAATGAACAAATTGATCGTATGCGTAACTCGGCAACACGTTCGTTATTGGAGCATAGAGATGTTATTATTGTGGCATCTGTTTCGTGTATTTATGGACTTGGTGATGTAGAATCCTATTCTTCAATGACTTTGCCCTTAAGAGTGGGCGAAGAAATTCCACCAAAAGAAATTTATGCACGGTTAACCGAGTTACAATATGAGCGAAATCAACAAAATTTTGTTCGTTCGACTTTTAGAGTTAGAGGCGATGTCTTAGATATTTTTCCGGCTCACTATGAAGATAGGGCTTGGCGTATTTCTTTTTTTGGCGATGAGATCGAAAAAATTGATGAATTTGACTCGCTTACAGGCAAAAAGACTGCTTCATTACAAGACATTATTATCTATCCGGCTAATCATTATGTAACACCTCGTCCGGCAATTTCACAGGCAATTGTCAATATAAGAAAAGAACTGAAAGCACGTATTGAAGAATATAACGAGCAAAACAAATTGCTTGAAGCTCAACGTATAGAACAGCGCACACGTTTCGATTTAGAAATGTTAGAAACCACCGGACACTGCAAAGGGATTGAAAACTATTCTCGTTATTTAACCGGACGTCCGGCAGGTGCTCCTCCACCGACGTTGTTTGAATATCTGCCTCAAGATACTATTTTATTTATTGATGAAAGTCACGTTTCCGTTCCGCAAATCGGCGGTATGTATCGTGGCGATTTTAACCGCAAATCAACCCTGGCTCAATATGGTTTCAGATTGCCGTCATGTTTGGATAATCGTCCGTTGAAGTTTGACGAATGGAATGCTATGCGCCAACAAACAATCTATGTCTCTGCCACTCCCGGCGATTGGGAACTTGAGCAAAGTCAAGGTGTTTTTGCTGAGCAAATCATTCGCCCCACAGGCCTTACCGACCCGATTTGTATAGTTCGTCCGGTTGAAAATCAGATTGATGATTTGATGTACGAATGTCAAAAAGTAATTGCGCAAGGGAATCGTGTGTTGGTTACAACCCTAACCAAAAAAATGGCCGAAGATTTGACCGAATATCTTAATGAAAATGGTATAAAAGTTCGCTATCTACACTCTGATATAGATACTTTGGAACGTGTGGAAATTATCAGAGATTTGCGACTTGGAACATTTGATGTTTTAGTGGGAATTAATTTGTTGCGCGAAGGTTTGGATATTCCCGAATGCTCACTGGTAGCAATCTTAGATGCTGACAAAGAAGGTTTTTTACGTTCAACACGTTCTTTAATACAAACAATAGGCCGAGCCGCACGTAATGTTGACGGAAAAGTTATTTTATACGCTGATAAAATTACCGGCTCAATTCAAACAGCGTTAGACGAAACAGAACGCCGTCGCAAAAAACAAATTGAGTATAATATCAAAAATGGTATTACACCTCAGACCATTAAGAAAAAAATATCAGATAATTTGCAAGAAACCGTTGAAAATGAAACAAATAAAATTTCTTCTGATGAGATTAAAAATATTGATAAGAAATTGCGTGAATATAATAAATTGATGCAACAGGCCGCATCTGATTTAGATTTTGAAACGGCTATTATGTATCGCGACAAAATAAAACAATTGGAAGAAATTTATATAAAGGCTTAAAAAAAGCCCTTAACTTTTTGAATGATTCGATTTTTATTAAGGGCTTTTTTATTATTTATTTTCAAATTTTTGTTTTTCTCTAACAAAAACGAGTATACCCACCGGAATTGACAAAATATAAGTCAAGGTCATAATTCCTAATGTCAACCAAGGTTGTGAAATAATAAATGATGCAAATAGCACTACACACAACATTATCGGTAACACCAAATAAGTAGGAACTTTTAATTTCTTTGTTGAGAAAGTCGGAATTCGACTAACCATCAAAAACGAAACAACACACAACAAAGTTGCACAAAATACGTGTGATTTGATGATATAATTTATTTCCGGAAAATCAAAAGAAATCATTACCGGCATCATGGCAATTGCTGCTGCAGCAGGGGCTGGTACTCCAACGAAGAAGTGTTGCCAATATTCCGGTTGAGGGTCTTCGTCTAACATTGTATTAAATCTGGCTAAACGCAAGGCCATACCGATGGACATCAATAGACAGAAAAACCAACCAAATTTCGGCAAATCAAACAATGACCACTGAAACAACAAAATTGCCGGAGCTACACCAAAACTTACAAAATCAGACAAAGAGTCTAATTCAGCACCAAATTTTGTAGAACCTTTGAGCATTCTGGCAACCCGACCATCAAGTCCGTCAAAAAATGCCGCAGCAAAAATGCAAAGTACAGCTTTCATCCATTCAGCTGATATCGAATAGCGAATAGAAGTTACACCTGCACACAAAGCCAACATAGTAACGATATTAGGAGCAATTTTTCTAAAAGAAATACTTTTAAGTTTTTCTTTTGAAAGTTGCAATTGTTTGTTAATTCTTTCCATTATCTCATAACTCCGTCCATAGCTTTAGCATCAGAAGTTAAATTAGCAATAACGGTTTCACCGGCAACCATTGTTTGACCAAGAACAACCTGAGGTTCAACACCTTCAGGCAAATATACATCCAAGCGTGATCCGAAACGTATCATACCAAAGCGTTCGCCCACTTTATAATCTTGACCGATTTGAGCATCACAAACAATACGACGAGCAATAAGTCCGGCAATTTGAACAAAACAAATTTCCTTACCTGATGTAGTTTTCATAGCCAAAAGTTGACGCTCATTGTCCTTACTGGCTTTATCTAAAGTAGCATTAAGAAATTTTCCCGGAACATAAACAGCGTTGGTAATACGTCCGCTTGCAGGAGCTCTGTTAACATGAACATTGAATACGCTCATAAAAATGCTGACACGAGTAAATTTTTTCTTACCCATGTTGAGTTCTTCAGGAGCTTCGACTTTGGCAATCATTTGAACGGTGCCATCTGCCGGTGAAACAACAACATCTTTAATTTCAGGTGTAACTCTTTGGGGGTCTCTAAAGAAATAATAGCACCAAACAGTTAATACTAAGCCAATCCAACCCAAAGGTTCCCAAATCATTGCCAATAACGCTGTTATTGCCGCAAAGATTCCTACAAAACGCCATCCTTCACTATGGATGGAGGGAAACAAATAGGTTTTCCATGAAATATCAAAAGTTTTAATCATTTTATTTTCCTTTAATATGTAGTATATTTTTTTGAAAAAGCCGTGACGCTGTCAACTGTCGCTTAATGACAAAAAATAAATACCAAATGTTATAACAGCTTTACAAAACCACAGATAAAATAAAAAAACAACCCTAAAATATGTTTATGCAAAAATCTCTAATAAAAATAAAAAATATTCTTGCATTTAACAAAAAAGATATGTATAAGAATTTTTAGATTATGCGCTTGTGGCGGAACAGGTAGACGCTGCAGACTTAAAATCTGTTGGCCGCAAGGCCGTGCCGGTTCGATTCCGGCCTAGCGCACCATTTAAAAAAGTCCTCTTTATGAGGGCTTTTTTAATTGGTATGATATATCAGAGTATCGAAGCGGCACGGTGCCGGTTTGAACCGCAGTTCGCAGGCGAACGGAGTGCGCCGGTCAAATTTTTGAGCGAACAAGGTCGGCGAAGCCATTCCGGCCTAGCGCACCAATTTGGAGAGGGTTGGCAAAATTTTTTGCTAACCCTTGATTTTTAAGGCTTTGCGTCGGTTCGATTGATTTCAAACGGTTACAAATTGTAACGGTTTGTTATTTTAGAACGTTTTGCTAGTGTCAGCAAAACGATATTCCTTCCTTTTAATTATGGCGAATTTTCTACAATTAACTCAAACATATCGAATTCGACACCTTTAAGATTAGAAAAAATCCCCATACAAAATCAAACAAATTTTAATTTTTGGTTGAATTTCAAAACGTTTTACTTTAGCCTCAAGGTATTGTTATCTCCTAAATTTAGAGCTAAAATATAAAAGATATAATGAGGACACAAATGGCTAAAAGTAAAATTATGAAAAAAAATAAAAAAGAAGTTATTTATGAAGATAAATTAAATTTATTTAAATTAAAACTTCAAGAACTAACAACTGTAGTACAAATTTATAATCCAACAAGTTCCATACTAGACATAAAGTTAGTTGATATCATAGATGAGTTAGATTTAGATAATACTGAATACTTTACTATTTCCTACTTTTATAATGGGTTAAATAAAATTTCTAGAATATTAGAAGGAAACCCCAACGACATTCACTATACATTATGGGTTATAGTTTGCGCAACTTATGAAAGATTCTTAAAATTTAATGATTCAAAAATTTTTACCTATTTTGAAAAACTTTATTCCGGAAAATATTATTATAAAATATTTTCAAAAGGGAGTGGTACGACACAAAAAATGCTAGAATTACAAGCGGAGGAAAAGCGCTTTATTACAGAGAAATTAGCATTTTTGATAAATTCTAAAAAAATAAACGATATCATAGAACGCATAACAAATCCTGATGATAAGTTTATAACAATGTGCGATAAGTTAGATTCAAAAGAAAAAAGTATTGATTCTAAGTTAGAAAAATATCAAAACCGAGCAAATGAAATTGTTAAATTCATAAAAGAACAACAAACAAAATTAAATTTTGTAGGGTTAGGTAGTGCCTTTAAACAAATAACAAAAGAAAAAAATACTGTTAAAAATAATTTAGAAAGTTACTTATTTATTACTTTCATAATATTAATAGTTATTCCTTTATCTACAGCTATTGCAATTTTCTGTTGTGGCAAACCCAATTACTATATTTATATTCCTCTTGTAACGATAGAGCTTCTTCTGTTGTATGCGTTTAGATTGTTCTATCAACAATATATGTTTATAAAATCAGAACTACTTCAAGTTAATTTAAGACACAGCTTATGCGCCTTTATTGAGTCATATATGGAGTTTAAGAAAAATAATAAAGATAACACAGTTGATTTATTTGAACAACTTATCTTTAGCAATATTATATCTGATGAAAAGAAAGTTCCTGCAACGGTTGATGGTTTAGATAGTATTGCAAATATAATACAATCAATTAAAGGTAGAACATAGAACTATTGCAAAAAATTTATTGGAATAAATTATATTTCTTATAAAATTGATGAAAAACTTGATTCTTTCATAATAAGTCAGTAAATTGACGTAATCTATAACACAAGTTTGTGGGCCTAAAGTATGACAAAAATAAAAAAAGAAATTACTGAAGATAATGAAAAAATAAAGAAGGCAAGAGTGGCTGTCCAAAAAAAGGGTCTTAAACTTTCCAATGGGGAAATTATTGAAGAAAAAATATCATCACAGACATGGAAAGAAAAAGAATTTAAATATCCTACTAAAACAATTCGAATTGGAACATGTTTTAGTGGTATTGGTGCAATTGAACACGCTTTTCAACGATTGAGATTAAACCATAAAATAATATTTGCTGGTGACATTGATGAAAACTGCCGCAAAAGTTACTTAGCAAATTATAAGATATCTGAAGATGATTGGTTTTCTGATATCAGAGATTTCGATGCAAAAAGATATAAAAATAAAATAGATTTTTTAATAGGAGGAGCTCCATGCCAAGCATTTTCAATGGTCGGTAAAAGATTGGGGTTTGAAGATGCAAGGGGAACTTTATTTTATGAATTTGCAAGAATCATAAAAGAGACTCAACCAAAAGTTTTTCTGTTTGAAAATGTTAAAGGAATGCTAAATCATGATAACGGGAGAACATGGAAAATAATTCACAGTATTTTTGAAGAGCTCGGATATGACATACATTTTCGTGTCTTAAATAGTAAAGATTATGGAATTCCTCAGCACAGAGAACGTTTGTATTGTTTGGGGTTTAAGAAAAAAAGAAAATTTTTATTTCCAGCCCCTATAAAACTAGAATATACAATGTTTGATTTTTTAGAAGATTATGCAGATTCAAAATATTTTCTAAAAGAGAAAGGCATAAAATTTGTAACTAGTCATAAAAATAAAACAAAATGCTACACTCAAATAAATGGAGACATAGCACTTTGTCAAAAAAGAAATCAAGAATTTAATTGGCACGGAGATTTTATCTTTCACCCTATTGATGAAAGTATTGATAATGAACAATATGATGAGTTTGTTTTTAACGTAAAAGATGTTGAAGAAAAATATTATCTATCTGAAAAAGTTGCAAAATATGTTTTAGCAGGAGGAACAAAAAACTTCAAGACATCTACTAAAACTGATTTAGAAATAGCTCGCCCATTATTACAAACAATGCATAAAATGCATAGGGCAGGTGTTGATAATTATGTAACTCATAACAAAGGAAGAATTAGAAAGTTAACACCAAGAGAATGTCTAAGGTTAATGGGATTTAAAGATAGTTTTAATATTGTAGTTTCAGATACTGCGACATATCAACAAGCTGGAAATAGTATAGTTGTTGATGTTCTTATAGCTTTGTTAAGACAGTTAGATATAACGGAATATGGTGTGTAATATGATTATAAATGATACTAAATTCAAGATAGTAGATACATTTGATAATTTTATGACTGTTCCTGATTGTTTTGTAAAAAATCCAAACAAAATAGGAAGTGGTAATGGAGAAGCAAAATTTTACATTTCAAATAAAGATGAAATGAGAAGATTTTATGGAGGGGAAGGCTTTACAAAAAAATGTTTTTTATTAAAACAGGATTTAATAAACTATATGATAGCCGTAAAAAATGAGTATATTACACCGTCCCAAGATTATAGAAACAAAGAAGAATTTCCTACTTTATGGGATAAACGGATGTCTTTAATCAATTCCCAACCTGATGTTATAATGTTTGATATTATTGACCAAACTCAGATTGAAGGACCTAGAGGATACGTTAACTCTAGGGATTTTGGATATGAACTCATACGAACAATAGCACTTCCTTTAATCTCATATTTGTCTGCAATGGAACTAAAGGATAAGAAAGGGGCAACATTGTATTATTGGAAATTATTTGCTGATTTTGAAGCTATTGCACAAAAAAAATGTGAACCTCTTGTTTTTAGTTACGGTAAGAAGAAAAGAGAAAACGATGAAGAAGACAAAGATAGTGAAATAATTTTACCACTAGAAACCCCGCAACAAAAAGAGATAAGATATGCAAGAAATGGACAAGGCAAATATAGGGAAACACTATTAGAAGAATGTCCCTTTTGCCCTATTACAATGATAAATGATGAACGTATACTAATTGCTAGCCACATAAAACCATGGGCTGCGTCAAATGATAAAGAAAAAATTGACCCTCAAAATGGCTTCATGCTTTCACCATTATATGACAAACTATTTGATAGAGGTTTTATAACATTTACAAACGATAGAATCTTACATATTTCAAAATGGATATCACCTAAGAATATTCAGCGAATGGGACTAAAAGATAAGATGTTTATACAGCAGCTGCCTTTAACTAAAGAACGTTGTTGTTACTTAGATTTTCATATATCATCGGTCTTTCATGGAATAATTGAATAACAAACAAATACAACAGATAAAAGAGCGGCATTTTATGATGTCGCTCTTTCTAGTTATGTATATGCATAACTTCACCCTTTCAAGCAATCTTTACCTTAAATAGTATTGATTACGAATGTTTTGTTTTGCTTGATATATCAAGCATTCTGTTAAAAAGCAATTTGCTGCAATATAGCATACATCTGCAGGTGTCCTAGCTTGAGTAAAATCATAGCACGTTTTTGCTCTTGACACCCAAGATAGTACAGTTAACAATTCTAACACATTTCTCAACCTCCAATCAGAACCCTAGACTTGATATAACACAACAACATATTGTGTTTTATCGGATTCGTAATACATTATATTGAAATAAATTTAGATTGTCAAATTAGCGAAGTCTAATATTTCTTAGGCATTGGTCACATCTCCCATCATCCTCTCCACATCCTCCAAATCAATACCTTTTGATGATAAAACAGACATCAAGGTTTCTAGTGCGTTTTTGTAGCTATCTCGCTCATTTTCTAATGATTTGATACGGATTTGAGCCTCGTTTAGCTCATTTTTATAGTAGTTTGCCCATTGCTCTTGGTCTTGGGCATCGTGTTTTAGCATATTCTTTTCAATGTTGCCCATATTAACACCGTCTAGAGGCATAAATTCGCGTCCGGAGAGCGATAATTGTCTTCTGCCCTTATCATCACAGTTTTTTATCAAATAACCCTCTCTGACGAGTTTATTAACCATAACTTTGGTTGATGAAGTTTTACAACAAATCGCCTTTGCCAATGTCTCGTTATTCATGAAAAATTTGAAGTTGCGATTGGTTTTATAACCGATATATGTTAAAATTAAACGCTCTGTAATAGTGAGCTTTCTTTGTCTTTCACTCATTTTAATTCCTTTAATATGTATTTTAACATGAGTATTTATCGGCAAATTTTACGCTTTGTAATTTTAACAAAAAATGCTGCGGAAATGAATATTTCCACCTAAAATCGCAGCGGAAATGGATATTTCCACTAAAACGCCAAATGGAAATGAATATTTCCGCTATCGGAAACGGTTATTTCCGTAGGTGGAAATGGATATTTCCGTAAGCGGAAACAGATATTTCCGCCGCACTTTGCTGAAACTGTTGATACACAAGGAATTGAGAGCTGTTTTTTGCTCCTATAATATAATTATAATAGAAATAAAATAGCTATTATAATAGCAAAATTTGTTTTGATTAAAATACAAAACCAAAGGAAATCAAAGGGATTTAACTCACTTAAAATAAAAAAAGTGCAATAGGAATACCCATCGCACTTATTTGTTAAAAAACATATTAATGAAGTAAAAGGCAATATTTAACTTCACATGTATTTATCGGTTAATTAAGCGAATTTGTTAAAATAAAAAATTACAAGTTGTAATGATAAATACATTTGTAATGAAGAAAAAGGAGCAAATATATTCGGCTACAATGCGATAATGTCAGTGATTTTGAACGAAAATATGACTGATGAGCAAAAACTGGATGTGATTCAAATGTTGATTGATAAGGGATGTGATGTAAATTGGCTCAATTACCAACGCGAAACAGCACTTCTTATCGCTTTGGAACGAATAGAAATAGATATTGCTAATTTGCTTTTAGACAATGGTGCAGTGATTTATAAGGAATAAGCCCATTAAATCATAAATTCTCCTACAAAATCGCTACTTTTAATGAAGTGGCGGTTTTGTTTTACAAATTAGAATTATCTATATCAATCCAATATCTTTTATACTTCTGCCCATTATTTTGCCATGGTAACGTAATTATATTTTCTAAAACACCACCATTTTTTTCAATGGCTTTCCAAGAGCCTATATTTTCTTCTTTAGCAGCTATAAGCAATTTATTCATTCCTAATTCACGAGCTTTTATTATTAGCAATGATAAACCTTTGGTTGCATATCCCTTTCTTCTGTACTTAGGCGTAACGCCGTATCCGACATTTCCGCCGATATACATTAAAAAATCATTCAACTCCGTTCGCAAATTAAATGCACCAATAAATTTTCCTTCATCTATAAGCCAATATGGTATTTGCGGGGCATTGGGATAATATTTGCCATCATCCCGCAATCTTGGTGTAGGGTCATAAGGCTTTAGTACTTTATTCATTAAAAAAGCTTCAAAATCTTTTTCAATATCAGCAATTGCATCATCACTCATCGGCGATTGTGAGCCTAAATAAAATCCATCTTTTAATGCTTCAACAAAACTATCTTTGTATTTTACATCCGGTTTGACTAGTTCCATATCATAATCCTTTCTTTAATCACATCTTGTGATACCTAGTGAATTTGTTCGGCATTTGGTTTTCTTGCCGTTTTGGTCGGTGTAGGTTGTAACGCCTAATGAATTTGTGCGAGCTTTTATAGTGTTATTTACTTGCTGAAACTTATTTTAATTTTTTCTTTAGTTCTACTGAATCTACATTAATTTTTTTTCTTATTATTTCCAATGCTTGTTTTATATTATCTGCTGCAACTTTTCTTCGTAGTGTAGGCCAACCATCATATCCTCGCCACATAGCCATGAGATTAGAATTTGAAACATTTTCGACATATCTCTTTATTATTTCTTTTTTATTATTCATTATTTGTACTTCAACTTCCAGCGTTTCTTTTAATTTATTGTACGGAAACCCCATAAAATTAATAGTAAATAACGAAACAATTGAAACTAAGGGATAAACATATGATTGTTCACTTCCTCTATATCCTAATCTTAGTGAAATATATCCTTTTTTAACACCATAAGGATTAGATATATTTTCTAAGACTTCTTTATTAAAAATATTTATAGCATCATTAACTCGAGCATCTTTATAATGTTGCCCTTGTGTGTTAGCTATCTGAGCCCATCCTCCGAAAGCATGATTATTCATATATGCAGTTCCAAAATTATTCGCTATACTGCTAAATGAACCACTTGAATATGTAGCTTCTAAATTATTAATATCAACCAATATATCTATAGCCGGTAATAAATTATTATTAGGTTCAATTATTGGATTAACATCTTGATATGTTATCGATTTACATGAACATAATAAAAAACAGGCTACGTAAAATATCTTTTTCATATTCTAGTCCTTTTAGCTATATAACTCATGTGACTAGTCTAAACATAAGAAACAAAAAGATTCAACAATTTTATTGTATTAGTAGCGATTTAATCGCACCTCGTAACACCTAGTGAATTTGTTCGGCATTTGGTTTTCTTGCCGTTTTGGTCGGTGTAGGTTGTAACGCCTAATGAATTTGTGCGAGCTTTTATAGTGTTGCCTTTATTATCTTTATAAGTGGTCGTCCCAAGCGAATTTGTTTTTGCTGTGCCTCTTGTGCCATCGCTACCGGTATAGGTTGTTGTACCCAAAGAGTTGGTTCTTGCTTTTACTTTATTTCCTTTGTTATCGGTATAAGTCGTTACACCGAGTGAATTTGTGCGAGATTTGATAATCCGACCGTCATTATCCTTACAAGTTGTAACCCCCAAAGAATTGGTAGAGCAACGCATATCAGCCCAAGCCGAGCCGACACAAAACATACAAATCAAAGCAATTACATACCGCATCCAATCATTCCTTTTTTCCAAAAATATAACAAATAGGATTTGCCATACCGTATTTCTTAAATGAATTATGCTTGTTTACATATTGTGGGTATTGAGACGAGACATCAACACCTTCAAATAACCAACGTTTTCTTCCTCTTTCATCAGTCTCATTACTCCACTGAAGCGGTTTATATACAGCTCTAAATATTCCATGGTATTCACTAATTACTAATTCAATATCTTTTATCTTATTAGAATTTAACAACCAGCTTTTTCGTGTCGCCTCATAAACATCTTTGGCTGTTTCATAAGTTTTGTTTATATTAACAATCAAACAATTATGAAAAATATCTTCTTTTGCTATGTCATCAACACAATAAAAGGCTTCAATTTCAGATATTGATTTCATACCGTTATCAAGAGAATGATATCCACCCATAATATTTAATAAATTTCTATCATTCCAAGATTTTGAAGAGAAAATATCAATCAATGCGGCTTCTAAATGAAATGCTTCAATTTCTGTTAGACCATGTCTAATGATAAATTTTTGAACATTTGCTCCCGATGATTTTATGTCCGCAATTCGTTTGTTTTTCTCTTTTTCCGCAACTTCTTGTTCGTGAGCAAATACTCTATTACCACAACCTTTGCCAATATAGAATATTTGTTTATTGCGAGAATCAATTAAACAGTATACATAATAACCAATACTTTCTATTGTAGCTTTAGAAAATTCAATAACATCAGACATCAAAACATCTCCTAACATCATTATCTTACAAGCTATATAACGAAAAAACAAAGAAAAAAGTTCAGTTTATGCTATAATTTATAGCTTTTTTAACAAACTGTGCTTTATCATTTTTATAAAGAGTGAGGTTTAGATGAACTACAAATTTGGTGTTTATGGCGATAGTATTGCATTTGGTTATGGCAACAATAACCAAAGTTGGTTTGATGAGCTTTATTTAGGAAATGAAGCTTTGAAACTCGCGCAAAACGGTGAGAAGATTGAAGATGTTTTACGCAAAATCAAACAAGACGACAATCATTATGACACTTTGTTTTTAGCAGTAGGCATTAACAATTTGCTGTCCGGAGCTCCTAAACCCAACCGAATAGACATTTCCAGTCTTATCAATCAGTATGAAGAAGTCTTAAAAGTAGCCAAAACAAAGGCTTCTAACATTATTGTTCAGTCAGTTTTACCTGTCAGGGAAGAGCTTTTTCCAAATCAAGCTTGGCTTGATGAGGATAAATGGGGTTTTAATGCAGATGTTGAAACATTTAATCAAAAACTGGCAAAACTGTGTGAAACGCATCAAATCAAGTATTTAGATGCTTATATGAGCTTTTGCTCACTGGATTTATCAAAGATTTATATGGATGCTGTCCACTTAAATAAAGAAGGACAACAAGAACTTGCGATGGTTTATAAGAAATAAGAATTTTGTCATTTTATAAAAGATATAACCAAACCTTGGATTTCTTTCGAAAAGACCCATTGCTCGAAGCAATTTGTTGTATTTGTCGCTTTTATCGGTCATTTCAAAAAATGCGTACAAATAGACTTCTTTAAAAGGTGTTATTCTTCTATAAATTGATTATATAAAACTATCTTTCTTTATCTTGTTTTAGTTGCTCATTATAGCTGTTTTGTAGTAAACTATATATCTCGCAACCGGCTTTTATATCAAAGTATGATTTCAATTTATATCTTGGTTCTATTACTTCTTGAGGTAATTCTACTCCATGGCGTTCAGAATATTCTTTTGCTCTTTGCTCCAACGTAACAATACCATCTTTATTTGCCAAACTATCAGCTAATTGTATTAATAAATCCTCATCTGTTGTTTCATGTTTTTTAATAAAATCTGCAACAAAATCATAATCCTCTTGTTTATAAAAAAACATTTTTGAACATTTTTCATATTCAGGTAACTTATTCCAAGGAAACATATGAAGCAATGCAGAACGAGCTGACTTTTCATCAATATCCTTCAGTTTTTCATACCCTAATATTCCATGAAATCTTTGTTTTCTATCTTCTTCTGTACGGCATATATCATGCAACATTGCAGAAACATATACTTCTCCAATATTCATACCATCTATTTTAGAAGCTATTTTTTTTGCAACGTTGGCAACCCCCATAATATGATTTTCATAAGTAAACCATGTTTCTGGCTTTCTTCCTAAAATTATTTCTCTTTCTTTTAGTTCTTCTATTAATTTTTTTGCATTTTCAATTGATAGCATATATTTGCTCCTATATTTTTTACCGATTTTATATTATCAAGACAAAAAGTAAATATCTATTTCAAATATCCTCTAACCAAACCTTGGATTTTGCTTGTATATCTGGAAGCTTTGAGAAGGTTTTTATATCTATCTCTTTGGTCTGTCATTCCAAAGAAAGCACAAAGCAACATTTGTCCTAAATCATCAGCTCGTTTCATAACATCTTGAAGCAATTCTTCAAAAGTACCGTTATAGGCTTCTTTTAAGATTTTGTAGCTTTTAATCTTCTTACGATTTTCGTTCAAAAACTTGCCCAAACTATCAATATCATTAAAATTCTTATACCCTTTACGGTTTGTAATAACTCAATTAACATTTCTTATATTAAGAAGGGAAAACTAATCAATCATCGATTTGAATACGATGATACGGAAAAATATACTCCGACCGATGAGGTGAAACGGATTTTGAGGAATTTGAGATAATAATAAAAATTATCCTTTTCTACTTGATTTTATTTCTTATAGATAATATAATATCTATAAGATTGTTAAATATTGATTAAGGATAATATAATGTCTTTTATACTAAAGTCCCCATTAGAAGTTATGCAAGATATTGCTTATAAAGCGAAATCCAAACGTTTAGAGCAGAATTTAACACAACAAGGGTTGTCTGTTCGTTCAGGTGTGAGTTTGGGTACAATTAAGCGTTTTGAGCGTTTTGGCGAAATATCTCTTAAATCTTTAATTGATATTGCTTTAACTTTAGGCTGTATGAATGATTTTGAAGAACTTTTTAAGGATAATCAAAAACCACAAAGCCTTTTTGAAAAAAAATCTGACCAAACACGCAAAAGAGGAACAATAAAATGAGGTTAAATGTATTTTTGAATACTTATGGAAACCGTCTTTTTGTAGGTGTTTTGGAAGAACAGAAGCAACGTATATTTTTTGAATATGCGCCGGAGTTTATTCAATCAAACATTCCTTTATCACCTTTTATGCTTCCTTTAAAACAACAAGTTTATGAAGATGAAAAATACACTTTTGATGGTTTATTCGGTGTATTTAATGATAGTTTACCGGATGGTTGGGGGTGCTTATTATTAGATAGAAAACTACAAAAAAAAGGTTTGAGTTATAATTCAATCACTCCTTTGCAACGATTATCTCTTATCGGCTTAAATGCTATGGGTGCTTTAGAATATGAACCCATAACCGAAATTGATAAAGAATTTGTCGGAGATATAGTGTTGGATGCTTTATCAATGGAAGCCGGCAAAATTTTACAAGGCAACAGTTCAGATGTTTTAGATGAACTTTTAAGCCTTAATGGGTCTTCAGGGGGAGCAAGACCCAAAATCGTAGCACTTGTTTCAAAAGATAAACAAACATTGATTCACGGAAACCTTACACAAGAAAATTATGAGCCTTGGTTAATAAAATTTAACTCATCTCTTGATGACAAAGATATCGGAGCAAAAGAATACATTTATTCATTGATGGCTAAGGATGCAGGAATTGAAATGCCTGATACCTTTTTGTTCCCTTCAAAAGATAGTAGTGGACATTTTGGTGTAAAACGCTTTGATAGAACAACAGAAAGTAAAATTCATGTTCATACAGCATGTGGATTGTTGCATGCAAGCCACCGTTTTGCTTCTTTAGACTATACATCTCTCTTAAAATTAACAGCAATTTTAACCAAAGATGTCCGTGAAGTTGAAAAAATGGTCAGATTAATGATATTCAACATCAAATCCAATAATAAAGATGACCACAGCAAAAACTTTTCATTTATGCTAACAAAAGATAATGTCTGGAAAATGACACCGGCATACGATTTAACTCCATCTCAAGGTTTAAATGGTGAACAAACAGCAATGGTAAATGGTAAAGGAAAAAATATCACAAAAGAAGACTTTATAAAAGTTGCAGAACCTTTTGGTTTTGATGCTAAAAAAGTAGAAGAAATTGTAGAACAAGTTGATGATGCTTTATTCTGTTACAAAAAATATGCAAGCAATGTTGGGATTAAGTAATTAGTTATAAATGTTAAACAATATGCACAAACTAATCTGTTCTTTCATTTCTAAAATTTCCTCTCTGTGCTCTATAAAAAAGTTGATATTAATACTCAATTTTATAGTATTTTCACTATAACGTGGCGCACCAATTTGGAGAGGGTTATCAAAGAATTTTGCTAACCCTGTACAGTCTGGCTGGAGACGACTTGCAATCTGCGAGTAAATTGCATATAAAAAGCATTGAAAATATAATTTATTTCTGTAATAATTTATCTGAGTTAAACAAAGACCTAATGGGGATAATATGTTCAAACTAATTGATTTTGATGATAAAATTTTCACTTCTCAACAATTTAAGAAAGACGAAATTTCGTTTAATATAATTCTTACTTTGATACAAAAACGGGAATATTATCCTCAAATCAAGTGTTATTCTGACCAAAAAGATGTCATAATTTTAAATACAGATGCTAATCATCCAGTCGTTGTTTGGACAAGTGAAAATTTTAATGATTTTGAATTAATTTATAATTTTGTAAGTAAAGTTTTTTCTAAAAACGAACCTTTAAGCCTTATTGCTAAACAATCTTGTTATCAATTTTTTCAGAAAAGAAACTGGGTTTCAGATGATGAAAATACAAAAATTCTTGGTGTTTATAAATTAGATAAACTGATAGATATTGAAAAACAAGGATATCTTGATTGTGTAAAATCAACAGATGTTGAAATAGTTGCCAATATGATAAAAGCTTTTGAGGAAGAAGCACTACCTGAAGAAAAACATCCTTTTTCTTATTATTTAGAGCAAGCAAATAAATATACCACACTTGCTTATACTCACAAAGTATGGAAAAATGAAAATGGAAATATTGTTAGTATTGGACATATAAATAACTCTGAAAACACAGGAAGAATAAGCCAAATATATACTGTTCCAACAGAAAGAGGTAAATCTTATGCCAAAATGTTGGTTGTAGAATTAGCAGAAATTACGTTAAAAAATAATTTAATGCCAGTTTTATATACTAATTTTCAATATGAACCATCAAATAAATGTTATCAAGCAGTTGGATTTGAATTATTGAATACAATATATACTTACTCAGTAAAAAAGATTGCATAAACATTTTTTAATTAAATATTTTTTATTTAACCTTTGCAAAAATTTGCATAGGTTCCTTTTTTGCTCAAAAAAGGCTAAAATTAGCTAAGTTATTGAAAAATATAGAACAGAGTTCGAAGATGTTGTAAAACAAGCTATCAAAACATATTCATCTTCGAACCAGTTTAAGTGCTTGGAAATACAAGTTATTTTGTTAATAGATGTCTTGCTATGAGTAAATAGGTATAGATAGAGTTTATTATTGCATTAAGATATATTTTGTGGTATATGTTTATAAGTGTAATTTATAATCAGTATTAAAAATGTTAAGGTTTCAAAATTTAGTTATTAGAAAAGCGCAAATAACAGATGTTCCTCAATTGGTTTCTTGGTGGAATGATGGAAAAGTTATGGCGCATGCTGGCTTTCCAAACGGATTAGGTACAACTTCGGAAAAAGTAATATCTCTTCTACAAAAAGATACAGAGGATAGATGTCATTTTATAATTGAAATAGATAATGCTTCTGTAGGAGAAATGCATTATAAAAAAATAAAAGACTTTTATGTGGAAATTGGTATTAAGATTTGTGAACAAGATTTTCAAAATAAAGGATTTGGAAAAAAGATTTTATCTCTTTTTATTCAAGAGTTATTTCATAATAAATGTTATAAAATAATTCAGATTAATGTCTCAAATGCAAACAATATTGCAAAACATGTGTATACACAGTTAGGGTTTAAAGAAAAATTTAAAGCCGCAGATTTATCTTATGTACAATATGAACTTGCTTTAGCTGATTTTGTTAGTTATTTAAGGTAAATGTTTTATACAAGTAAAACTTATGTTAATTTTAGCAGAAAATACTTTTTAAATATGGCTTTTTAACTCTGACTGAAGACGACTTGCAATCTGCGAGTAAATTGGTGATATTTAAATAAAGTTATTGAAAAACAGAATACAAACAATAGTATTAAATAAAACAAGATATACGAAAAGGGAATAGCATGAAAGTACTTTACATTAATTCTTGTATAAGAGAAAACTCTCGAACAAAAACATTAGCTGATTATTTAGTTAATAAAATCGGTGGTAATGTTAAAGAAATAGTGTTGAGTAAAGAAAAAATATCACCGGTTGATAGTGCTTTTTTGCAAAAAAGAGATAAGCTAATATCTGAAGGCAATTTTAATGATGAAATGTTTTCATATGCTAAAGATTTTGCAGAAGCTGATGTTATTGTTGTTGCTGCGCCTTACTGGGATTTGTCTTTTCCATCAATATTAAAAGTATTTTTTGAACATATTAACGTATTAAAATTGGTTTTTGATTATTCTGATAAGGGCGAAATAGTTTCCTTGTGCAAAGCAAAAAAACTTTATTATATAACGACCAAAGGCGGATATGGTCCTGATGATTTTGGTTTTAGGTATATTGAAGCTTTAAGTAAAACATTTTATGGTATAAGAGATGTTGTTTTAATTAATGCTGAAGGTCTGGATATATATGGTAATAATGTTGAAGATATTTTAGCTAAAGCAAAAGAAGATATAGATAAAGTAGTATAAATCACTATTTTATAAAGTCATAAATAGCTTTATACAGATCATCTTGATTTTGTTTTTTTACAAAATTGTGTGTACTTTGCGAAATTTTTGCAATTTTTGCTTTCATCAAGTCGGCAACCTTATGAACATCTTTTTCTTCAATTACCCTATCTTTTTCTGCAGTTGCTTCTAATTCTTGACGCTGTTTCGCAATTTGCTCTTGTTTTGCTTCATATGTTGCTTGAGGAAGTTTTCCTTCTAAATAAAAATCAAGCAAAGCATAGTCTTTTGTTTTTTATTCAATAGAGGCTTAAATTTGTCTGCTAATTGACTTTGTATTTAATAATCATTGGGCTTGAATTGTCGTATTCCAAGCCCTTAATAAAAGAAACTTCGCTATTGTGAAGTATTATAATAATCAATATTCGGTGATTGAGATGTAGAAACCAACTGCTTCACTTCTTTGTTCTGATATAACGCAATGTCTGTTGGTTGAATATATAATCATCTGCTAATTTATATAAAATTAGTTATTGTTTTATCAAAAAGGTACTAAATATTAATACTTTACAAAAGTGGATATTTGTAGTAATATTATATATATATGATAAATAAAATTTAACGAAGGAAAAAGATATGACTAAAAATGTTAATGATGATCGTCTTGCCGAAATGGATAGGATTTTCAAAATTAATAATCCTGATTACCAAGATATTCATTTTACTTCCTTAAAAGAAGTTAATGGTTTCTATGTTGCTTCAGTTACTGATAAAAAAACTATAGAAGAAACATATCCTTATACTGATTCTCAAGAGGAGTGCGGAAGTGCTCTTTATTTCATATTACCTAAAGATAATAAGCAATCAAAAGGTGCTGTTATTAAAATGAATAGTCATCCTACGTTTGATTGGGATGCTGGAAAGCATGATGGAATTTCTTTAGCACATACATCTATAAAATTGGACGTAGAAGGTAAGGAGGTAGAGAAGGTGTATGGAGATAGATTTCTAGATGTAGCAGATATGTTATCAGTAAGACAATTTCTTAAAGAACATAAAAAAGGTAGAGGTATAATAAAATTTTTAGATAAATTTATTATTGATAAAGAAGACTTAAGACAAAAAAGAAGAGAAGAACTAAAGGATAAAGCTTCAGCTATAAAGAACGATTTTGAAGGAATGTTTGGGTTTGGTGTCGGTGCGATTAAAAATAAAATTGAACATCTAAAAAATAGGTGCCGAGATACATATGATAGAACAACAGAAAACGTAAAACAAGCAAGGGAAAATCAAAAAGTTAAAAAAACAATAAACTATTATACTAAACGAGGAGGTCATGACAAATAGTTTGTTTAGTTAAAATATTTTATCTGCAAAATAAAAGATATAACCTGATTATAAATTTTATAACCTACTGATTTTAATATCCGTAGGTTATTTTTGTCTGTTAAAGAACATAATTAAATAGTTGTATCATATTTTGTTGTTTTGGATATGTCTAAATAAGTTGTTTCTACTCTTTCCACAAAACTTTATAAATCCGCCCTTTATAATTACAGCCCAAAATTCTCTTTATATCGGTAATAAGTCGGTTTAGTAATTCCATATTTTTTAAGAATTTCACATACACGAACTTTATTTTTTAGTATTTATTATTGCAAAAAAATATTTTATTATCAAACCAACCTTTCACATAGCTATGTCAAAAGTCCAACCTATGCAAATTTTTACATAGGTTCCTTTTTTGCTCAAAAAAAGCTGAAATTTGCTAAGTTATTGAAAAATATAAAAAGCAAGTTCGAAGATGTTGTAAAACAAGCCTTCAAAATATATTCATCTTTGAACCAGCTTAAATGCTTATAAAATAACAAAAAAGTCGCCATTTTTGACGACTTTTGAACTCTGGCTTGGATTGTAGTATTCCAAGCCCTTAATAAAAGAAACTTCGCTATTGTGAAGTATTATAATGATGTTTATTCAGTGGTTTAAGTTTAGAAAATAACAATTTTCCGAAAATTAGACATAAAAATATTTGATTTTTATAATAAAATGTGCTATATTTGCCTCACTAATAAAAATAATTATGTTTAATCATTAAAATATTATAAATTATGGAAGCGTTTATTCAAATTTTAAATGAGGCATTCCTCTCATTTGGATTAAGAGAAGTTATCTGTTTTTTAATGTTTACCATTTTTTGCAAATGGATTGGAATTAACCTTTGCGTAGCAAAATATTTGCCACCAGAATCAATAATGGGTTTCTATGATAGTTATTTTGGCAATTATTTCCACATCGGAATTGCATTATTTATTGGTGGACTTGCTTGTGCTTTTATCCTTGAAATTTGGTGCTACCCAGCAGTGGAAATAAAGATTTTCATAATTATATGGGCTTTAATCTGGTGTGGCATAGGATGGATTAAACATTGGTTCAAATACAGGTATCTTTAAAAGACAAAGTTAAAAAAGTAAATAAACACTAAAAAATTATGAATTATGGAAATTCCAATTTTTTTTATTTTTGTTGGGATAGTATCGTTTTTTATTACTGGACGCATTTTGGGCTATTTTGGCGCGAGTGCCTACCTTGATAAACTTAAACCATCTCTTTGGGATTGTATTAAAAGTTCCCTTTTAGGTGGATCGATTTTCGGTGGTATCTTCCTTTTCTTGGGAGGTATTGCGTTTTATCGAGGGTTTGAAAGCTCCAATTTAGTAATAAAAATAATTATGTTTATATTGGCTATATTACCATTTTTACTCGGATGGTTAAGAGGAATCTATAAAAATAAGTCCTTTTTCAAGGAGGAGAGATTGAAAAATATTTGGCCATAACATTTTTATACTATCACTTTCAAAAAAGATGACTTTACCACCTCACAATTTTATTGTTGTGAGGGGTTTATTTTATTCTTTATACCACAAATTCTCTTTATATCGGTAATAAGTCGGTTTAGTAATTCCATATTTTTTAAGAATTTCACATACACGAACTTTATTTTTTAGTATTTATTATTGCAAAAAAATATTTTATTATCAAACCAACCTTTCACATAGCTATGTTACAAGTCCAACCTATGCAGATTTTTATATAGGTTCATTTTTATGCTCAAAAAAGGCTAAAATTAGCTAAGTTATTGAAAAATATAGAAAGCAAGTTCGAAGATGTTGTAAAACTAGCCTTCAAAATATATTCATCTTCGAACCAGCTTAAGTGCTTGATTTATAAAGAAAAAAGGATGATTTTTCGTCCTTTTTTCTACATTATAGCTGAAAATGAAGTACATTCCTCAAGATGTTTTTTTGTTTATTTTTATGATAAAACAGTATACAATGTATGTATATAATATCCAGATGGGGAATTAAATGAATATTGATGATATAAAAGCTAAAAAGCCATGTCCACTGCATAAACTGTTTTGTATAATTTATCATATTGAATGTGAAGAAAGTGTGGAGCCATGGTATAAGCAAATTACAAAATTAGCAGAAGGAACAGAAGTCAGTTCTTCTGGAATGAGTAGGGCTGTTATTTTTGGAATGTATCCAGAATTAGAAAAAGCATCGAAAGAATGGTATCGTAGATATGAAGATATTCATAATGATTTTGAAAATAATCATTGTAAGGATGGGGTGCTTTTATCAGAATCTCTTAAAGCAGTTAGTTTGCAAATAGGAGAACAATATGGGTTAAATGAAAATAGATATTTGTTTAACGAAATGACCAAAGAACAATCCGAAAGAGTTCAAAAACGTAAGGATGTTGAAATAATAAATATGTGTAATGAAAGTGCCGAAGCAAAGATTGATGCGTTACACATAATTATGCAGGGGCTATGTAAAAAACTCACTCCTAGGGATTGTAAAAAATTGATGTCAGATTTTAATAATGCGCAATATATTTTTAATTTTGCTAAAGATAATTGTGTTGAAGGAATAGAACGCAGTAAAGAAAAGTGTCCTGAAGCATATTCAATATATACACAAGTGAAAAAATGTTTAGAAAAATCTGAAATAAAAGATTGTGATCAACCTATAGAGGGTAAAAATTATAAAAGATTTATTCAATCACTTGGAAGTTTTGAATATAATGGAAGAGAACATAATTTAATAGACGTAGTAAGACCAATTATGCGAAAACGAGATGTTTTTGGAAATGTTATAAAGGAACGATCAAAGGCAGTTTGTAGCTTTAGAACGCGTTGAAATAGGCATCACAACCCAACTTTTAGATAATGGTACTGTATTTTATAAGGGATATTTATTATTGAAAATTATATTGCCTATCAAAGAGTTATTATTAGTAAAGAATGTTAAATAAAATAACAAAATTCACTAAAACCAGTCCGTGTAAATGTTCGGGAGAGGTTGTTTAAAAATGAAGTTACAAGGACCAGCCTAAAATCCTTGTAAATAAAAGAAACTTCTCTTAGCTTTGCGAGGGTACACCCAAAGCAAAGGTTAGTTGTTCGCGTAAGTAGGAAAACTTTGTTTTCCGTAGCGACGCAAAAAGTCGCCATTTATGCGCGCGTTACACACAGCGCACCCTAACGGGTTATCATGTTTTTGCAAACAAAATTCGTTTGCTCAAATCCTGACGACTTTTGAATTCTGGCTGGCAGGAGAACATAGAAATAGAAGAAAAATCTGCTCAAATTTACAATGTACTTGTTAAAAATTACAACGAAATATTAGCAATGAAAAACCAAGTTAAATTTATCAAGAGTATGCTGTCTGACCATTCAAAAGTGGCAAATATTTAAATGTTAAAGAACAATTATTCTTTAACATTTCTCTCAAAAGTGTTGAAAATGTTGGTTTTATTTTTATTTCTTTTAATACCAAAAATTCAAATGTTAAAATTTGTTTTGTTTCCTTACTTTGTTTTACATTCTGCTCTGTTTTCTACGACTTCCACTATCTGTTATAAAACAAAATAAAATAATTAAAAATAAAATGTATTTGTCCATACTTTTTATGATATTTCGCAAAAACTCTTGACATTTTATGGGTTTTTATTATATAGTGGGAGTATTAAAGGAGATATGCCCATGGATAAGTTTATTATAGAAAGACCTCAATATATCAAAGAATTGATGATGTTTAAGGATGCTGATTTAATTAAGATATTAACCGGTGTTCGTCGCTCAGGTAAATCTACAGTTTATGAATTATATGCAGAAGAGTTAAAAAAACAAGGAATAAAGCCGGAACAAATACAAATTATCAAATTAGAAGAAGAGGAAAACTCCGAACTTTTGGATTATCATAAGCTACACCAGCATATTATGGATAATTTGGTTAAAGATAAGAAAAATTATGTCTTTTTAGATGAAATACAAAATGTAGAGAACTTTGAAAAAGCTGTTCGCAGTCTTTATGAAAAGAAAAACATTGATATATATTTGACAGGTTCTAATTCTAAACTTCAATCGGGAGAATGGGCGACATCACTTACCGGAAGATACATTGAAATAAAAATGTATCCATTGTCTTTTAAGGAATTTCTGACAATTAACCCTACGGATAATTTAGATAAGGCTTATGCTGATTATCTTGCTTATAGTTCATTTCCTTATGCTCAATACTTTGTAAATCTGAATATGCCTGATTTGAAAAAACAACTGGATACGTATATTAATGGAATTTATGATACTGTTGTATTATATGATGTTATGAGTAAGAAAGGCATTGTAAATGCCAGCAGAATTAAACGAATAATGAAATTTATGGCAGGTAATATCGGGTCAGAAATATCTGTTAAGAAAATGAGCGATATGCTGAAAGATGATGGTATAGTTATTCAACCATATCTTTTAGATGATTATATAGATGCATTTAAGGATGCGTTTATTTGGTATCAGGCTGACAGATATGATGTTCGTGGAAGAAAAGTTCTAAAAACCCAAAACAAATATTATTTGGTAGATATGGGTATCAGAAATATGCTTATGAATGATAAAGTAGAAGATACCGGACATATACTGGAAAATATAGTTTATTTGGAACTCTTGCGTAGAGGATACAAAGTATATATAGGAAAGATAGACTACAAAACAAAAGATAGAGAAGTTGTTACAAAAGAAATTGATTTTGTAGTAGAAACACCTGAAGGTTTAGAATACTATCAAGTTTCTGATACAATGAATGATGCAAAAACACTTGAAAGAGAATTGGCTTCATTAAAACTTATAAAAGATAATTATCCAAAATATATACTTACCAGAGATTATGGCACAAAGGATTATGACGGGATTAAGCAACTAAATGTTTTAGAATGGCTTACCAAGTAATTAAAACAAACCGTCATAGTATCTATGGCGGTTTTCTTAATATTATTAACTTTAATTTGCAATACTTTCGTTTATATATCTATTCAAAGTAGACCAAATACAGCCCATAAGCCTTGCAATTTCTGATTTTGATACATTTTTATCTAACAATTCTTTTATTTTGTTGTGCTTCTTTTGTAACTTTTTATAGCTAAAACCATATGGTCTGCCCAAATGTTTTCCTTCATCTTTTAGTCTTTGAAGTGAATTTTTAGTGCGTTCAGAGATGAGTTGACGTTCTATTTCAGAAGCTAAACTATTAGTTCCTTACAAATAGTTACATAACTATTTATAAGAATAACCAATATTTCTAAGGAAAGACCTATATAAAATAGACACTCTTTATAAACCAACGTTTTTGGCGAGGGTTTTTCTTTGTTTTTTTCAAAAGGCTACGATTTTTTAAGAAAAGCTTGGATTTGTTGAAATTTTCCTTGCTTTATTAAATTTATTGGGTTAAGGATATTTGTTATGTAATCTAGACGTTGATATATGGCGAAAGCATTTATTGTTATAAGGGGCATATAGTGATTATTGGATATTTGGATAACAACCAAAGGAATATAAGCACAGATGAACAACGAGACATTGTAAATCAATATGCTTGTAATAATGCGTATAATATTGATATATTCATCAATGACCCAGATATCAAAAACATTAAAGACAATATAAATTCCAAAGAAAATATGCTCATTATGGCTAATATTGCCTGTTTGGGTAGTAAATTAGCAATAATAGTAGAAAATATAGAGTTCTTAGTTTCCAATGGATTTGAACTAATAAGCGTAAAAGAAAATCTTAAATTCGATTCTTCTAACGAAACAACGCAACTACTTAACGGAATTAAATTATCAATAGATATCCGTAATTCTATGGTTTCTACCATAACTAAAAAGGCTTTGAATGATAAAAGAGCCCAAGGTTATAAACTTGGTCGAGATTTTGGTTATAAGCATAAAAGATACATTTGGGAAGGTAAAGAAGCAGATATTAAAAATAAGCTTCTTTCCGGTATGACACGCCAACAAACCGCTGATGAAGTCGGTATGTCTGTTGGTTCTCTTTATAACTATCTGAAACTAAATCCAGAATTGAAAAATATGACAGATGGAGGCCAACATGCCTAAGGTTTCCATTATAATTCCCTGCTACAAAGTAGAGAAATACTTAAAAAGATGCTTAGATTCTGTTCTTGCACAAACATTTTGTGAGTGGGAAGCTATTTGTGTAAACGATGGCAGTCCTGATGAATGTGGCAATATTTTAGATGAATATGCAAAATGTGACTATCGTTTCAAAGTAATACATCAAGAAAACCAAGGTTTATCTATGGCAAGAAATAATGGTAAGAAGCTTGCCACAGGCGATTATATTTACTTTTTAGATTCAGACGATGCTATGCATCCGCAATTATTGGAAATTGCTTATGGATTAGCTCAAAAGCATAATGCAGAATTAGTGTGCTTTAACACATACAAAGGCAATAAAGAAAAGTTTGAAATAAATGAAATTAATCCTTCTAAGATAAAAACTAAAGTAACAAACAATCCTATTTTTCTTGGAAGTCGTAAAGAAAAGTATTCAATACACTATAATGTATGGACTAAGCTTTATAAGAAAGAGTTGCTAAATGGTTTAGATTTTATCTCCGGAATACATTTTGAAGATTATCCGCATACATATGCCGTTTTAGCAAGAAAGCCTAAAACTGTAGTTACACCTACAAAGATGCATTTTTACACAGATAATGGGGAATCTATATCCAATAAAAAGGGTAATCCTAAACAAATTAGAGATTATCATGTGGGTATAAACTCAATTTATGAGATTTACAAAACCCCTGAATTAAAGAAAGAGCTTTCGTTCTTAAAGCGTAATTTTATTCCTAACATTTTGAAACACCAGCTTGGCAGATGTAATCGTTCTGATGACACAAACAAACCGTTGATGTTTGAAGAATTTACTAAAGAATTAGTGGATTTGAATAATAAGGGTTTGATTTCATGGCGTGGTCATAAGCTTTCAAGATATTTGACGTATAAAAAGTTGATTAAAGGAGCAAAGCAATGATTCCGAAGATTATACATTATTGTTGGTTTGGTAATAATCCAAAGGATGAGCAAACTCTTGAATATATTGAAGGTTGGAAAAAGCTTTTGCCAGATTATGAGCTGAGAGAATGGACTGATGCTGATTTAAGCAAAGTTAGTAATAAATATGTAGAAGAAGCATATCAAAGTAAAAAATGGGCATTTGTTGCAGATTATTTCAGATTATATGCATTATATAATGAAGGTGGCATATATTTTGATACAGATGTGGAAGTAAGAAAAAGCTTTGATGAATTTTTAAATTTAGATTTCTTCATAGGTTCTGAATTATATGAGGATAATAAACAAATCGGAACTGCCGTTATTGGTGCTAAGAAAAAATCACCAATTATAGCTAAATTACTAAAAGTGTATGATAATATTAGCTTTATTAAGGACGATGGGAAATTAGACTGCACACCGAATACTCAAAGATTGATTTCTCCATTAAAAGAATTAGGATTTATTGAAACATATACTGATAAAGAACCTATATATAAAGATAAGGGCAACGTTATATATCCTGTGCAATATTTTTCAAAAGATACTGCTGAAAGTTATGCAGTACATCATTTTGCAGCAACTTGGATTGATGATTTTGGTATTAAAAACAAATTATCTATAAAATTAAAAAACAAAGTAATAAGACTGATAAAAGTAGATCGTAATAAACCTGGTAAAATATTTAGTTTTTCTAAAGGGGTAGTTTTATGGTCATCAAATCAATCAAAAAAGAAATTTTATGTTTTGGTTGTGGAGAAAAATGTTGAGTAAATTTATTTCTAAAAATTGGGATACGCCAAACGATACCTATCATAAAAAAATAGATAAAATTTTTACAAAAGAACAAATGACAATTCTTATAAAACCGCAGTTAACATTTGCCCAAAAAATTTTCTCACTAAAAAAGGCGAAAGATAAATCTTATAAAATCATCACCTTTCTCGGATTTCAAATCAAATTGAGGCGCAAAAAATGAGCCCGAAGAAAATATTTATAGTATCCCAATCCGAGATTACACATGTTGTTGGTGGCGCAATTACCATAACAATAAATATGTGCAATTTTTTAGTAAAAGCAGGATATGAAGTATATTGTATTTGTTCTGACGAAATTAATGGTAAGCCCCAACAAATTGATGAAAAAGTAAATTTTATCAATTTGGCATACAAATATAGAGGTCAATCATTTTTTAAAGCGATAAATAAGTTGGCAGACGATGTTAAACCGGATTTGTTTATATTTTTCTTTTCATTTTTATACGAGAGTGCACAATTATCAGCTGGTTATATCAATATTCCTAAAGTGATAATGTTTCACTCAAGGCCTGATTTTTATTTTCAAGACAATTGCGACAAACTGAAAGAACTATATTCTTGTGATAAAAATATTATATCACAAATCTTGTTTGACAGCTATAAATCATTATTGCCTGATTTTATAAGGAATAGAAATGTTATAACCATTCCAAACGGTGTAAAAACAATTGATAAAACAATAAATACAGACATTGAACATAAAAAAATCATATATTTATCACGCATTGATTGTTGGAAAGGCTTAGAATTTTTAATCAACTCTTTTAAGTTGATTGCACAAAAATATCCTGATTGGTCAATTGATATTTATGGTCAGTCACAACCGGAAGAATATGTAAATGAACTAAAATGTTTAGTAAAAAAATTAAAGCTTGAAAAACAAATAAATTTTCAAGGAATAACAAGAAATCCTATAGAAACAATGATGAACTATGATTTTTGTGTATTTCCCTCATATTTTGAAGGATTTCCTATGGGGTT
Organism: Alphaproteobacteria bacterium; assembly: GCA_017501665.1. Taxonomy (GTDB): domain Bacteria; phylum Pseudomonadota; class Alphaproteobacteria; order RF32; family CAG-239; genus CAZU01. The sequence continues at coordinate 142,150 of JAFVWM010000038.1, forward strand.
AATTGAATCATTAAGTGTCGGATTACCTTGTATCGGTTTAGAAGAATGTTCCGGAGTTAATGAAATAATATCAGACGGTGAAAACGGATTTTTAGCACAAGAAGATTACGCAGACTTTTCTCAAAAAATAGAAGCCTTAATAAAAGACAAAGAGCTTAGAGAAAAAATGAGCCAAAAAGCTAAGCAAACAGCCGATAAATATGATAAGAAACAGATTGATGAAAAATGGCTCTCTGTAATCAAAAATCTATTAAACAATGAGGCAATAAGTATAGAACAAACCCCGGATGTTAAAGGTAAGAAGTTATTTCCATTGGCTAAGATACAACAAATGTATAAACAGCAACACAAAAAATACATAAAGCCTTGGGATTATATCTTTTCTATCAAAAATTCTCAAAATAAAAAACGCAAAATTATAACTGTTCTCGGTCTTCAAATTAAATTTAAAAGGAAGAGAAAATGAAAGTATCAATAGTAATTCCAGTATATAATGCCGTTGAAAAGTTAGATAATTGTTTAAAATCTCTTTTAGCATCAGTTGAGAATGATAATGATTATGAGATAATAGCCATTAATGACTGTTCTACAGATAATGTTATTGATGTTTTAGATAAGTATAATATTAAAGTTTTCCATAATAAAACAAATTTGGGATTTATTAAAACGTCAAATAAAGGAATAAAATTAGCAACTGGTGACATTATTATATTATTAAATAGTGATACAGTTGTTCCAATGAATTTTTTGCCAAGAGTTAGACAATGTTTTTTACAAAATGAAGACTGTGCATTTGCAGCTCCATGGGGAGGAGATGATGAAATTAATTATGATAAACAAATTAGTTTAGCTAATTTGGATAATTTTATTTATAAAAACTGGGACGGAAAATATTATAAGTCAGTTACTGTTCATGGCTTTTGTTTTTGTATGAGAGCAAGTGTTTTGAAAGAAATAGGTTATTTGGATGAAATATATGGGAAGGGATATTTTGAAGAGCAGGATATATGTGTAAGAGCTTTATCAAGAGGGTATTCTAATTATTTTATTTCAAATATGTATGTTTTACACCATCATTGCAGTTCTTTTGGATCTTCAACAAGAGAGATATATATAAAACAGAATCAAAAAATATTTGAAGAGCGGTGGGATGCTTTTATTAAGGAATATCGTAAACAAAACAGAAATATTTTGTTTAAACGAAAAAAAGTTATAAGTGCATGGTTCCCATTAGAAACAAGATTTCTTGCAAAATCTATTTTGTTTCTTAAAAGCTTGTGTAAGAAAAAGGTATTAAGTAATTTACAAAATTATTTTGAAGAAAAGTATAATAATTTATTCTTTGTTAGTTTAAAGAAAGTTAGTGAAAACTTAAAATTAAGTGTAATTGTACCTGTATATAATGAAAAACCTGAATATATCGAACGAGCAATAGCATCATTAAACAATCAACTTTTTCAAAATATTGAAATAATAATTGTTGATGATGGCTCCAAAAATGAAGAAACAATTAAATATCTTAATAATATAAATCAAGAAAATATAAAGATTTTTCATAAAGAAAATGGTGGGCTAGGAAGTGCTTGAAACTATGGTATTCAACAAGCATCAGGTGACATTTTAAGTTTTTTGGACGCAGATGATTGGGTAGAAAAAGATTTTTACTCCAAACTTATGTATGATTTAACAAATAAAAAAACAGATATTGCTTGTGGTGTTTTAATATGTGACGGCAAAAGTTTTGATAAATTTCCGCGATATATTGCTTCTACTGTTCAAGAAAAATTAAAATATATAAATAATGGTTCTGTTTGCTCAAAAATATTTAAAAAAGAACTATTCTCTAATATTCAGTTTCCTGAAGATAAATTGTATTTTGAAGATAATCCGGTATTATTAAAGATTTTATGTAATGCCAATAAAGTTTCTTTTAATCCTAGTGCTAAATATATTTATTTTATAAATGAGGCATCAATAACAAGGAATAAAGATTATTCTAAAGAACAAAAAAGAATTAATGATAGCATGATTATTCTTGATAAAATTAAAGAATGGGCTTCTAGTTATAATAAAGAAATATATGACTTAATTATGATGACTATTGGAAAAATATTATTTATACCAACACTTTATGCTAAAGATCCGAGTTATTGTCAAAAAATAAAAAAAATATATAATGAACAACAAATAAATCAATTGGTAATGCCTAACAATATGTTTATTCAGAATATTTTTTCAATAAAGAAAACAAAAGATAAAAAATATAGAATTGTAACAATATTAGGATTAAAGTTTAAGATTTGTAGAAATGTAAAAGAAATATATGATATTGTTTACTCTATAGGATCCGATTGTGGTTGTGCAAGCAATTTAATTAAATTTGATTTGAGAAAAACTTCAGGACCATTTGATTGGTTACGAGAGGCTTCTTTTGAGCAAAGATTTAATGTTTTAATGACTGATTTTAAGGATTTTCTAAATAAAGATGATTTGAAGTTTATGGAAAAAGACCATAATGCCAAATTACAAGATAACGTGTGTGATTATTACTATAATAAAAGAACTAATTTTGAATTTTTGCATGATTTTAAAGCCGGCAAGAGTTTAGATGAAACATTTTATGATGTAAAAGAAAAATATACTCGAAGGATTAATCGATTTATTGATAATATTCTTAATAAGAAAAGAATATTGCTGGTATGGTACTCTTTATATGAACAGCTTGATTATGATTTGATTTTAAAATGTCATAAAATGTATTGTGAAAAAGTTAATAAAGCCGTGGATTTGCTTATTGTTGAAAATGATGAATCGATTAAAGAAGATATGCTTAACATTATAAAGTTAAATAGCAATATCTTTATTTATAGAGGAAAGTTTAAGGATAATATATCACTTGTTGACGGAAGTTATAAACAATGTAAAAAAGTTTTTTCTAACTTTTACTTAAAAGAAAATACACGCTTAATAAAAAAGTTTTTCTGTATTAAACGGTCTGCAAGATATAAAGTTATCAAAATTTTTGGAATAAAAATTAAAATAAAAAGAAAATACTAACAAAGGAATAAAAAAATGAATATTTTAATTACTGGTGGTGCTGGCTTTATTGGTTCTTCGTTAGCAGATAAATTAATAGCAGATGGACACAAGATAGTAGTTGTTGATAACTTTAATGATTATTATGACGTCAAGATAAAGTGGCAAAATGTTTCAGCAAATATGGCAAATGAAAACTATAAGCTTTGCGTCGCTGATATTGAAAATAAAGATGCCTTAAGGAAAATATTCGAAGAGAACCAAATAGATTGTGTTGTTCACTTAGCCGGACGTGCCGGAGTGCGCCCATCAATCGAAGCTCCTGAATTATATGTTAAATCAAATATTTTAGGAACGGTTCATATTTTAGAACTTATGAAAGATTTTGGTGTAAAAAAACTTGTGTTTGCATCATCTTCTTCTGTTTATGGAAACTGCAAAGCTGATAAGTTTTCAGAAGATTTAAATGTTAGAGAGCCTATATCGCAATATGCTGCTAGTAAATCATCAGATGAGCAATTTGCTTATACATACTCCAAATTATATGGAATGAATATAGTTTGTTTGCGTTTCTTTACCGTTTATGGTCCACGCCAACGACCAGATTTGGCAATCAATAAATTTACTAATTTGATTAAAAATGGCAAACCAATACCTATGTACGGTAATGGTACAACAATGCGAGATTATACCTTTATTGAAGATATTATTCAAGGAATTAAAGGTGCAATAGCTTATAATAAAACGCCGTATGAAATTATTAATTTGGGCGGTGGTGAGCCTATAACATTGAAACGAATGATTGAGACAATAGAAAAAGTTTTAGGGCAGAAAGCTATTATTGAACAATTACCAATGCAAGCAGGAGATGTTGATAAAACAGTTTGTGATTGGAGCAAAGCTCAAAAACTTTTAGGCTATAAACCTCAAACAACATTTGAAGATGGAATTAAAAAATTTATTGAATGGAGTAACAAATGAAAGTTATTAGTAAAATTAAACATTCAAATGGAAAAAGAGAAATACATTTATTTGGGAAAAAAATTTTTTCTTATAAAAAAATAAAAAAATATTTATACAATGGTTGCGATACATTATCCTATTATGAAAAAGCTTTAATAAAAAAATCTCCATTGTGGGATCCTTTGTGGTATATTAGAAAATATCACAATGATATGAACCTAGAAAACTCATTAAATTACTGGATTACTCAAGGATATAAGAATAATGAGGATCCATCACCATTGGTAGATGTAAAATATCTTAACAAAATATTAGAAAATAATTTTACACCTCAAATTCTTATTACGTATCTTATGCATAATGCACCGTTTTCATTGACTAACAAAAATGGATATAAATCAGATAATGACAAACAAAGAATTGCAGACTATCTTGAATACAAAAAAAATAGAAAAAGTAAGTCGGTAGTTTATACATGTATTACAAATGACTATGATGATATTAGAGAAATTGCTGCCTTAAAAGTAATTAATAAAGATTGGGATTATGTTTGTTTTACTGATAACAAAAAAGATATTGAGCAAAAACAAATTGGTATATGGGATATTAGGCCACTGGAGTTTGACAAGTTAGATAATACAAGAAACAATCGTTGGCATAAACTAAATCCACATTTATTATTTCCTGATTATGATGAAAGCTTGTATATTGATGCAAATATAAATATAATTTCTGACTATATTTTTAATTTAATAGAAGAAAAAAAATCTAATTTTCTTGTACCAAAACATTTTAAAAATGTTTGTATTTATAGTGAATATGATAATGTTATGAGTGCAAATTTAGATGTAAAAGAAAAAATTCTTGCGGAGCTTGATATAATAAAGAAAGATAATATGCCCAGAAATTACGGCTTCTGTGAAAATAATATTTTATATAGAAAACATAATGAAAAAACTATAAAACATATTGATGAGCAATGGTGGAAAATGGTATATAAATATGCAAAAAGAGATCAGCTATCGTTGGCTTATTTGTTATGGAAAAATAAAATATTAATTGAAAGTATAACTTTTGAAAATGCAAGATTGTCTGTTGATAATTTTTGCGTGTTTGGTCATAGAAAGGATAGAATATTAGAGGAAAAATAATATGACTAAATATAAATATTTATGTCTTTTTGCAGGATATAGTGCAAAAGGTAAAATTGAGGAATATGTAATAAAATATATTTCAGAATTATCTAAATTTGCCGATGTACATTATATGGCTGATTGTGATGTTGAAGAGCAAGAATTGCTTAAATTAAAACAAATAATAAAAAGTGCAAAAGCTCAAAGACACAAACGTTATGATTTTGGGTCTTGGGGATTAATGTATAAATCATTTTCTAGAGAAGAATTGGCATCATATGATTTCTTAATATTAGCAAATGATAGTTGTTATGCTCCTTTGTTTTCTTTTGATGAGATGTTTAATGAAATGGAAAAAAGAGATTGTGATTTTTGGGGGTGTACAGAAAATAATCTAATTAAAGATAGACATATACAAAGTTATTTTTCTGTATATTCGAAAGAAGTTTTTACATCTCCAGAATTTATCAATTTTTTTAATAATATAAATGAAGAGGTTGATCAAAAAACAGTTGTTGAAAAATATGAAGTAGGAATAAGTAAATTATTGGTTAGTTTAGGTTATAAATACTCATCTTATATTGATAATAAATTTTTAATTTCTTCCAATGTTAAAGATTTATTAGAAGCAAGGACCCCATTCTTAAAAGTAAAATTATTTACGTGTCCTGGATATTCAATAAATTATCAAAAATATAAAGATTTTGAATTGTTAGATTTAGTAAAAAGTAAATCTAATTATAATACATCATTAATTACAAAACATTTAGATTATTTAAGCAAAGAATATTTTAATAAATTAGATGAAGAAAATAAAAATATATTATTTTATGAAGAAAAGAAATTTTTATTTGGAGCTCTTAAGTTTGTTAATTATTCTAATAAAAGAAAATATTATATGTTTGGAAAAAAGTTTTTAAGTTTAAAAATAAGGGGTAAAAATAATGAATATACTAAATATCAAAAAACAAGGTTCAAGGCATAAGGTTTATTTATTTGGAAAGAAGGTATTATCGTATAAAGGAAAACGGAGTAAATTCGAAAATATTTATGCAAGAAGATTTGATAATTTAACTATGGATGAAAAAATATATATCATCAAACATCAATTCAAGGAAACGGCGGAATATGAATTAAATTTAGACAAGCCTCAAACTTTTAATGAAAAGTTGCAATGGTTAAAGTTATTTAATGAAGATCCAAATATTACCATAGCAGCGGGAAAAGACACAGCTAAAGAATATGTAAAAAAAGTTATTGGCGAAGAATACGTTGTTCCCAATATTGCAATATATTCTTCCGTTGATGAAATTGATTTTGATAAGTTACCAAATGAATTTGTTTTGAAAGTTAATTGGGGATCCGGGCAAAACATCATTGTAAGAGATAAAAAAACGGCGAACATTAAAGAAATTAAGGAAAAGCTGAATCATTGGATGCAGCCTACTTCTAATCATTACTTTTTTTCTTTTGAATTTAGCTACAAAAACATTATTCCAAAAATCGTTTGTGAGCCATATATTGGTGAATTAAAAGATAATTTGACTTGTTATAAAGTATTTAATTTCGGTTCAAAGCCGTATCTAATACAAGCAGTTTTTGATGATAAAACAAGCTATGAAACCATCAACTATTATGACTTGAATTGGAATAAATTGGATTTAAGGCAAAATTTTCCCAATAATCTTAAGACAATGCCAGCGCCAAAAAATCTTAAAAAGATGTTGGAATTAGCTGAGAAATTAGCTGAACCATTTCCATATTTCGTCAGAACGGATTTTTATGAAATTGGCGATAAAATTTTGTTCAGTGAATTCACCTTCTTTTCTGATAATGGAATGGCAGCTTTTCATCCTAAAAATTGGGATCAAAAACTCGGCGATTTGATAAAATTACCAAATATAGTGTAATTGTACTTAGATAATAAAAATAGGTATAAAAGTAAGATATTTGATATTCCTATTATTAAAATTAAAAATGAAGAAAAAGATTACCATACAATAAAAAAAATTTATATACTTGGTATTCCTGTTTGGAGGAAACATTGCTAAATAAACTAAAACAATCCTCCCTAATTCAAAACTACTCTAAAATATATCCTTATGTAAAGCCATATTGGATTATCCGCTCCGAACCAAGTTGGTTCGCCTCAAAACAACACTATCCAACAAAAAAATCCTCCATAAAAGGAGGACTTTTTTGTTGGCTGGCCAACTCTGGTAATACACGGACTAAAACAACCTCGATTTTTAAAAAATCGAAGTTGTGTTTCATTAAGTGACATTGATGTCAGTTAATCGAATACAAAAAAGAATGCCCGCTTCTGTAGATGGAGATCCCTGCCTTAGGATATCCTCTCCTTATTACAAACAACATGATTTTGATATATTTTTCTATTGCTGTATTCCAAATATTTTTTTATAATGCAAACATGTCGTTTTTAAAAGGGGTGGCATTATGAAAAAAATATTGTTTATTCTTGCTGGGTTAATGTTGAGTTTATCTGCAAATGCACAGATTTGGTTTCCGTATATTCGTGTGCCGGATAAACAAAAACAAATGGAATTACAGGATTTGAATATTGATGTTCAAATTATGGGCAATATTGCTACGACGACCTACGATATGGTCTTTTTTAACCCGAACGATAAAACACTTGAAGGTGAAATGATCTTCCCAATGTCCCCTAATCAAACAGTTGTGGCGATGGCATTGGATATTAATGGGAAAATGAGGGGAGCTTCTGCGGTTGATAAAGATGAAGCTCGTCGGATTTTTGAAGAACAGGTTCGACGCAATATTGATCCGGCACTGATTGAAAAAGTTGCTGGCAATCAATATAAGATGCGCATATACCCTTTCAACCCCAAAGGGACACGACGCATTCAAATTACGACCGAGGAAAGTTTAACGGTTAAAAATAATGAAATGCCTTTATCTATTCCCTTAACATATAATAAACAGTTAAGTCATTTTGGTGTTAAGGTGAATGTGGTACAAGATATTTCGGAAATGCCGAAAGTAAAAACAGATTTTGAAAATTTTGCGTTTACCCAAAAAGATCAACATTTAACGGCTTCTTTTGAAAAAGAAAATTATCTTTTGAACAACTCATTGGAATTTACCTTACCGGCTCCCCGAAAAGAAATTGTTTATACCGGATCCGAAAATGGAAAAAATTATTTTTATTCCAACATCAATGTGAAAAAGGCCGAAAAAGAAAAGACGCTTCCCAAAAAAATTGCGATTGTCTGGGATATTTCTTCTTCTGCTGCTGAGAACCGTGATTTGAAAAAAGAAAAGGAATTGCTGACGGCTTATTTAAAAAAAGTTAAAAATGCTGATATTAATTTAATTACTTTTAATATTGAGCAAAATAAAAGTACTTCATTCAAAATTAAAAAGGGCGAGATAACTCCATTATTGAAAGCAATTAATGCTCTTGCCTATGACGGTGCGACACGTTTAGATAAAGTGGATTTATCCGCTATTAAAGCCGATGAAATTTTGTTGTTTACGGATGGTATTGCAACCATCGGTGACAGCTTGATTAAACCGATTAAAACGCCCGTTTATACCATTGTATCATCGGATAAAGCCGAATTTTCAATGCTATCCAATATGTCCAATAAGACATTAGGTAGACTCATTAATTTAAAAAAACAATCTGTTGAAGGGGCATTAAAGGAACTGACACATAAACCATTACGCTTCATTGCCTATAAAACAACATCTGCCAAAGAGATTTATCCATCTCCATCTGCGGTTGTTGGTGAAGATTTTACTTTTACAGGTATCTATGATGGTAAAGAAGCAGAAATAGAATTACAATTTGGTTATGACGATAAAGATATTACAGAAAAGAAAATTATTAAAATAACCTCTAACCAGAACAATAATTTGGTCCCAAGGCAGTGGGCAGCTCATAAAGCATGTGAGTTAGAATTAGATGCCAAAAATAATCGTGAAGCCATTGTGCAGTTGGGTAAAGATTTTTCAATTTTAACCGAATACACTTCTTTGTTGGTGTTGGATAGTCTAAGTGATTATCTGCGCTATAAAGTAGCACCAAAGGATGCAGATCTGTTAGAAAAATATAATCGCTATGTATCTTTAAATGCCCAAAAGAGTAAGTATGCTGAAGAAAAAGAAAAACGTCGAGCAATTGTGGATACTTTGCGTATGGCAAATCAAATTAAAAAATGGTGGGAGAAAGACTTTAAACAAGAACCACCCAAAGCTCCGAATGAACCATACTGGTTTGAAAGAGCACCAGAAGACTTGGATAAAAGCAATGGTATTATTTATGATGAAAATGATTCTGTGATAGGTCACATTGATGAAGATGGTGCAATGTATGATTTAGCTGGTAATGTGATGGGAAAATGGGTATCTGATAAGGATGAGATTTTATTAGATGCTCAAGAAAGTGAAAAGCCACAAAAAGAAGCTAAAATCAAATTGAAAGAATGGTCACCAAATACACCCTATATTAAGGAGTTGCGTAAAGTAAAAGATGTTGATTTATACCGCACCTATTTAACATTACGTGGAAAATATCAGGATATGCCTGCATTCTATTTTGATGTGGCAGATGAGTTTGCTAAACGCAAAATGTCAGATAAAGCTAATCTAATTCTGACAAATTTATTGGAAATGAAAACGGATAATGTGGAATTATTGCGCGTAGCTGCTCAAAAATTACAATCCTATGGACAATATCAAATGGCGGAAATTCTATTCAAAAAAATCATTGAAATGCGTGCAGAAGAGCCACAAGGATATCGTGATCTAGCGCTTTTGTATGAAGCATCCGGTCAAAATCAAAAAGCGTTAGAACAATATTTATTTATTCTTAATAAGAAATGGGATAACTTTAACGAAATTAAGAAAGATGTCTTTGTTGATTTGAATGGATTGATTGCACGCGACCAAAAATTAAATACCCGTCATGTTAATCCGAACTTAATTTTCAATATGCCACTTGATTTACGTATTACGCTAGGATGGAGTTCACGAGATAAAAATGTTGGTTTAAGTGTCGTTGATCCTTATCATCAAGGTGCATATCTCGATGAAAACAACAATGGGGCTAAACACATGCGTTCCGGTTGGGGATGGGGTCCGGAAAGTTATATGATTAAAAAAGCCATCGAAGGCAGATATAATATCAAAGCCCACGATTATTACAGTGATACGCGTCAAGGTGTTGTATTGCCTGTCTTTGCTTGGCTTGATGTTTATACCCACTTTGGGCAAAGGAATCAAAAACATGAACGCACTTTGATTCGAATGGATGAAATTAAAAATCAAGAATTGAGTCATGTTGATTTTGAAACAAAAGGTTGCTCCAAAGAAACACCTGTTCGTTATATGAATGATTGCGTTTCTTGTGATGATGTCCGAAAGTTATTTGTATCCGAAAAACAATGTGATTTGTGTTCCAACCGGAAAATGTTTGGTGATTTCTGTATTCAAACCTGTGACGCGGATAAACCGATGCAAAGTTCGGTAGGAAATTGTTATGAATGCAATAATGAAAAGGCATTAAACCTGACGGAAGAAGAATGTAAAAAATGTCCTAATCGTGAAATGAAATTCGGTTATTGTGTTTTGAATAGTTATGATTGTACGGATGATAAACCTCTTCGGGAAGGAATTGTCACTTGTCAATCTTGTGATTATGAAAAATCTATGATCGTTTCAGCAGAAGATTGTGCCAAATGCCCTAATCGTGAAATGGTGGGAAAATATTGTGCCTTAAAACAATGTCCAAAGGATAAACCAATACAAGGTTCAAATGGTGTTTGTTATGACTGTAATGCTATTTCTTCTGATATCGTTTCACCAGAAGATTGTGCAAAATGTCCAAATCGTGAAATGGTTGGAAAATATTGTGTTCGTAAGTCTTGTTCAGATGATAACCCCATCCAAGACAAAAACGGAAATTGTCATATCTGTGACTCTGCTTCCTCTATCACAACGGATGAAACAGAATGTAATAAATGCAATAATAGAACACTATTTGCTAATCAATGTAAATTAAATTGTTCATCTGAAAAGCCCCTTCAAGATAAAAATGGTAACTGCTATTCTTGTGATGAAAATTGGTCTGTGGAAACAACGGAAGAGCAATGTAAAAAATGTCCTAATCGTGAATTTGATGATGAAAAATGTGTTAAAAAGACTTGTTCCAACGATAAAGATATCGAAGGCAAAGAAGGCGGATGTTATACCTGTGACTATAAAGGTAGTATTCATACCTATAAAGAAGAATGTGACAAATGTTCCAATCGCTACATGATGAAGGAATACTGTGTGACGGCTTGTGAAAAAGAAAATCAAATTCAGGATACAAATGGTCGTTGCTATGACTGTGATGTAAGTTATGCTATTGATGTAGATGAAAAGACCTGTAAGAAATGTCCAAACCGTCTTTATAAGAACAATCGTTGTGTCGCCACTTGTCCAAAAGATAGACCTATCATGGATAAATGGGGTGAATGTCATGCATGTGATGATGAGTACAATTTCCAAACAGATGAAATTGAATGCCAAAAATGTCCCAATCGTCGGCAATATGGTGAGTATTGTAAAATAGCCTGTGATAAATACGAGCCAATGCAAGATGTTGAAGGTAATGGTAGTTGTTATGATTGTGATTATGAAGGTGGATTAGGAATTCCGGCGTCAGAATGTGCAAAATGCCCCAATCGTGAGATGGTGGGTGGTGGTTGTTTTGAAAAATGCCCAGATTATGCACCATTAGTAGATGAAAACGGAACCTGTTATACCTGTGATATGGAAGAACACATTACACGCCGTTATTATTCTGGTGGACGTATCTATTCCGTTGACGGTACAGTTATTTACGACACAACAGGTGGTTATTCAATGCAAGCGGTTAAAACGAGTAAAGAAAATTGCTCAAAATGTCCTAATAGAATTTATCGTGATGGTTATTGTATCAATAAAGCTCCTCAGGGTATTTTTATGGCAGATTTTGAAAAGGGGAACTATTATTCTTGCTTTGTAGAAAAAGCGCTAAATATTTCAAGCGAAGAATGCGATAAATGTTCTAATCGTATAATGATAGGAAATACTTGCGTTCTTAAAGAGTGTCCTGATGATAGACCTCTTCCGTTATCGAATGGACGATGTGCATCTTGTGAAACAGATGATTTATTAGTTATATCGAAAGAACAATGCGATAAATGTCCTAATCGTGAAATGAATGGTAATTATTGTGTTTTGAAGTAGTCCTTACTCAAGAAATATTAACCTCGATTTGATTAAAATCGAGGTAGGATACATAAAAACGATGCCATATTTCATATAAAAATTGCCTCCAAGCCCGTTCAGCCATATCTGGGATGAAAATTTGACATCCCAAGACAGAAGCATTGTAAAACAAAGGCTTTTTTGAAATGTGAGTCCGTGTAAGGCTGAGAAAGAGGCATTTTGAAAAACTCTGTACACGGACCGATGTAAGTGCTTGTAAAATAACAAAAAAGTCGCTATTTCTAGCGACTTATCTGTTTTGGCTGGGGTGGCTGGATTGGGTACTCCCGCTCAAAAATTCGCGGGTCCTCCTCGCAATGTTAAGGTTCGCACGGCTTAAAATTGTGCTCGCCAACTATCCGCTCCGAACCAAGTTGGTTCGCCTCAAAACCACTCTCAATCCAACAAAAAAATCCTCCATAAAAGGAGGACTTTTTTGTTGGCTGGGGTGAGCGTGCTGTTTGCAGACTGAAATTATTGATTTTTGAGCCGGCTACTGGGGGCGAAATTCTTTAATAAGAATATCTATATTTGAAATTTCTTTCGAAGATAAGTGGGTAGCCGCCATATTTTGAATCTCTTTAATTTTATCTTCTTGGCCGATTTGTTGCCAATAAGTGCCTCTTAGAGCAATTCCGGACCATTTATAAGCACACGAATAATCTTTTTTTTGCAAACATGAATTAGCCAAGGTTCCCATGGCATGTGTATCGCCGTGTTTTGCAGCGGTTAAATCTAAATCAGCAAAAAAATCATCTTCAACAACAATGTTTTGCACATTTGGACCGGAAATTGTTCCTAAATTTTGTTGTGCCGGTGTCACATAGTTGACGACCTCGGCTTGTGCGGATACGAAAAAGGCAAAGCATAAGCAAAAAATGATATATTTTAACATGAGAACTCCTTTTATAATCATCGTAACTATCTATATGTATCTACGATAATATCAAAAAATTTCAATGTAAACAAAAATCGTGTCGCATATTCGAACTTTTATAAATTATTGATTTTTAAGGAAACTGATCGCAAAAAGTTCGAAGATTATCCGGAGTATGGCTTATTTTATATCAAACATTCGAACTAGCTTAAGTGCTTGTAAAATAAAAGAAAAAAGGACGATTTCTCGTCCTTTGTTAAATGTGGCTGGGGTGGCTGGATTGGGTACTCCCGCTCAAAAATTCGCGGGTCCTCCTCGCGTCGTAAGGCTCGCACGGCTTAAAATTGTGCTCGCCAACTATCCGCTCCGAACCAAGTTGGTTCGCCTCAAAACCACTCTCAATCCAACAAAAAAATCCTCCATAAAAGGAGGACTTTTTTGTTGGCTGGGGTGGCTGGATTGGGTACTCCCGCTCAAAAATTCGCGGGTCCTCCTCGCAATGTTAAGGCTCAAACATCATGTTTCGCTAAGCAAATTGCTAAGCTTAACATTTGTTTTCGCCAACTATCCGCTCCGAACCAAGTTGGTTCGCCTCAAAACCACACTATCCAACAAAAAAATCCTCCATAAAAGGAGGACTTTTTTGTTGGCTGGAGACGACTTGCAATCCTCGAGTAAATTATTATTGGTTGTAAAGTAACATTTTTTGCAATTCATTTAGCTAATTCCTTGCGTTTCCAAAATAAAATCCCTAAATATAAAGTATATATGATATAATTAAAGGTGTAAAATGGCAGATAATTTAATAAAGATTGAGAATTGCAATAATATAACTGAATGTAGTTTTAATATAACAGATGGCTTATTGAATATTAAATATGCTATAAATGGAACAGGAAAATCAACAATAGCGCAATCAATAAAGCTATCTGCTGATGGTAAAAGTCTAAATGAACTAATGCCTTTTGGAGCAAAGCTTCAAAAAGATAAAAAGATTATTCCAAGTGTATCAGCTTTACCATATAATAATATTGCTATTTTTGATGAAGCATATTTAAAAGGGTATGTGTATCAAAAATCTGAGTTACTAAAAAATACATTTGCAGTAATGATTCAAAGTCAAAAATATAATGAATTAAAACAACAAATAGATGAACAACTAAAAGGTGTGAAACAAGTTGCTGAAGAAAAACCTAATTTAGCGAAAATAGAAGAAATAACGCAATCTTTATGTGAAATGCTTATCGTAAATGCTAGTCAGCCAACACTATCAAGAAGAATAAAAGGTGTTAAAAGTCTTCTTGATGATAAAAAGGGAGCCCTTTTTAATGCTCCTGATGAGTTAAAAGAATTTACTCCTTTTATATCTGATGAAAAATCAAGTGAGTGGGCCGCATGGAAATTTAAAGGAATATCTGCTTTTGGAACAAAAGGAATATGTCCATACTGCGCAAGTAAAGAAGATGAACAAAGAAAGAAACAAGAAAAAATTTTTCAAGATAGTTTTAATGAAGAAAGTGTAATGTTCTCAAATAAGTTAAAAAGTTATTTAGATCGTTTATCTTTATATATAAATCCTGATAAAATGTCATCATTACTAAAATCTATAGATGCTTCAACTGAACGGAGCGTATTAGAAATGCAATTAGTAAAATTAAGATCAGAAGCAGATTATTTATCAAGACGGCTTTATGTATTATCCCATTTTAGTGGTTATTCTATTGATCAAAATAATATGAATGAATTTGAAAATAAATTCAAAGATATGATTATTCGTATAGATATGTTAGATTTCTTCAATACATCAGCATTTTTGAAAGAAATTGAACCATTAAATACTCAAGTTTCTAACACGCTGAGTATGATTGGAAGTCTAAAGGGAGAAGTTGCTAAATTCCATAAATATCTAAGAGATACTATTATGGCTAGAAAAAATGATGTAAATGATTTTTTGGTATCTGCAGGTTTCAATTATACTTTTGACATAATTATTGATGATAACGAAACAGCTCATGCTCTGCTAAAATATAAGTATGAAAATGAAGATTTAATAGTCGATAATCCAGATAAACATTTGAGTTGGGGAGAAAAGAATGCTTTTGCACTTCTATTATTTATGTATGATGCAATAAGTAGAAATGCTGATTTAATTATTTTAGATGACCCAATATCATCATTTGATAGTAATAAAAAATACGCTATTATGAACAGAATATTTAAGACTGGAGATAGAGATAATAGTCTATATCAAAAAACTGTTCTTATGTTAACACATGATTTTGAGCCTATTATAGATTACATTCAAGTTGGTGGTAAAATTAGTGGAGATTCCGTAAAAGCTCATTATTTATATAATAATAAAGGGAGTGTAAAAGAAGTTCAAATTAAAAAGAATGATGACATTTGTCCTAGTATACTTCTTATGCAAAATCTTGCAAAGGATAATACTCTTCCAATATCAGTACGTATTGGTTGTTTAAGAAAATATATAGAATATACAGAAGGTGAACTTAAAATACATAATGGTTATAATTTATTATCAAGTTTAATACACGGGCGTAATCAACCAACAAACGATAATGCTGGCACAAATATCATGAGTGAAGAGCAAATAGAAGAGGCTCTTGAGTATATAAAAAATTATATTAATGATTTCGATTATGATGAAATTTTAAAAAAGCATGACGGAATTAACCTTATTGATGAGTATAAAAGACAAACAAACAATAATTTTAAATTACTTATTTTACGTAATTATATAGAACAAAATCAACCAGCAAGAGAAAGATTGAAAGATTTTCATGAGGTTCTCAGAAAATTTGTAGATGAAACATATCACATTGAAAATGATTATTTATATTCATTAGATATTAGAAAGTTTGATATTGTCCCAGAATATTATAAAATTGCTGCAGATAAGTTTATGGATGAGGAAGCAAAATTAAGTGTTGCTCAATAACAACCTAGTTAGCTAGTAAAATCTGTTCTTTAACCAATTTCACCTCATCTGCAATATTGGTATATAAATCAATATCTTGAGTTGGATTATTAAACCATTGTGTTGGATTGTTGCATTGAATAAACCTATCAAAAGGTGCTTTGACAGTATATTTCAGCTCTTTGCCATTTAATTTGCAGTCAGTTATAAGAAGTCTTAAAAGTTTGTTTTGCTTATTAGGAGAGGCATTGCGTATTATATTGGATAAATTGCCTATTATATCAAGTAAACTTTCAACAGTATCTTTAATATCTTTGGTTATTTCTTTATATCTTGAAATAGACTCTTCTAAGCGTATTTTCTCATCAGCAATGGCATTTATTTGACGATTGTAGATCTCTTCTTTGATTTTACCAGATATATATAAATCAGTTAAATTATCTTCTTTATTGGTTAATATTTGAAGTTCAGATTGTAAATTGCTTTTAATATTAGCATTTGCAGTAGCTGATTCTTCCATGTTTTTTTGAACATTATTCTTTAAGATATCTAAAATCTTAGTTGGAATATTGATTTTGCTAAATAATTCTTTATCTAGCTGTTCAAATAATACATTTTCATTAACATTGCATTGATTACAATGACCTTTTAAGTGACTACATTTATAAATGATATATTTTTTATCATTTTTATTATGGCGTTCAGGAGTAATAGTACAACCACAAGTATCACATTTAATCAAACCTCTAAAAGCAAATGGAATAGCTTTATATTCTTGTTCATGACTAAAAACTTTACGACTTTTAGACTTGAATACTTCTTGAACTTTATCAAATAATTCTTTTGAAATGATAGGCTCATATACATGAGGAATAAGTTTACCTTTAATTTTCATCACTCCATAGTAAAATGGATTTTTTAGTATAGCTCCTATTTGATTGCGACTTATAAATGTGCGTTTACCAAATTTAGGTGAATTTTCAAAATGATTTTTTTCTTTAGATTTTAAACCTAATTCTCTTGCTTTATACCAAATGCTTTGTAAAGAATGATAACCAGTTGCATATTCTTCAAACAATATTTTAATGATTGGAGCTCTATCTTTATCAATCTCAACAGTAGCTTTTCTATCTTCATCTTTGTCATTAAAATAACCGATAGGAGCTAAACCTTGCCATTTTCCTGCTCCCCAATTTTCTTTTTGACTAGCTTTAACTTTTTCTGTTTGGTGGTTTACTTGAAAGTTAGCCATTAAGACATGCATATACCAAATGGTTAATTGTATAGCAGGAGAGTCTTTAGTCATAATTAGATTTTCATTCAAAGCATGAAATTCTATTTTTCCAGTACTACGTAATCTTTCAAGTTCAGGTGTATCAGTATAAGTTCTTTGAAGTCTGTCAACATAATTCACAACAATAGCAACTTTGCCATAACATTCTTCTGCAAAATCAAGCATTTTATGAAATTCTTTTCTAGCTCCTCTTGTTGAACTTTCGTCAATGCTATAAGTAGCCAAAATATTAAAATCTTTATTTTGACAATATTGTTTAATAGTTTTTTCTTGAACCTCAAGAGATACGCCTTCATCTTTTTGGCGTTTGCTACTTACTCTGCAAAAAATTATAGCTTGAGTACATTTTTCATTTGGGTCAAAATTTCTTTTAGTAGCCATACTTAATATTCCTCATCTTCTTCATCATCAAAATTATCTTCATAATCCATAGATTTGATAACATTACCAGTTTGTTTGTCTTTAATTGTAACAACCGTCCAATCTTTATTTGAAACATCAAACTCAATGTCTATATCTTCTGACATTTCAAAAATAGCAGCGCCAGATAATGCGTTTTTCTCACCATACTTTTTATAAAGATTGTCCAATACTTTATGATTTAAGCGACATACACAAACCATACCAGCGTCAGCACAAAAGTCATGTTTGACAACACCTAAACCATAAATTTCATTACACCAGTCACCAAAGCCAGTAGTGCAAGCATAACTCTGGTGACCGGAGAATTTTGTTAAAGCCTTACTAACAGCTTCATCAAATCGTTGATACATAAACTCATCATTTTTATATGTATCAAAAACTTTGCAGCATTCATTCCAAGTATCATCATCTAAAATGTAACAAGGATCTGTAACAATATATTTTACTAACTTCATTTTAGCATACTCCATTGATTTTGCATAATTTATTATATCATGTGTTGTTTAAAAAGTACGCAAAAAAATGAGTGCAAAATCAACTTTTTTACTAATATTTTACTGGTTTTTCAGAGTGTTAGCTCTATATTTTGTAAAAATTAGCTTGTTTGATGTAACTTTTAACATAATTGAGTTAAAAGTTGAGATGTGATACTTATAACTCTTTATTTTCTTCATTATTTTCAATTGCTGCTTCAGTTAATGTTGTATAGAAATCTATTAAACAATTAGCCATTTCATTGAGCTCTATATCCGTAAAACCAGGATACAAAGCTCTTAACTCTTTAGTGAGTAAACCTTTATAGTTTGTCATGTTTAATAGAATTTGAAGTTGTAGTTTTTCTACTAAATAAAAATCAACTTTTGGAAAATGAAACTTCCAAATAGCAAATAAATTTAAACCTATGCAAAAATTTACATAGGTTTGAAGTAAAACTTAATTAAATATATAATTTATAATTGGTCATACACAAGATGCTCAAGCCCATCACCTGAATCGAAATATAATTTAGCTTCTGGCGTACCATTTAGCTGTCCATGTGAATATCTTATTTCATTTCGTAAAGTACAAGATGTATGTTTTTTTACATTTGTTATTGTTGTTTTTAAATTTAATTGAGAATTGGGAACAGATATCTCTACATTAGAAATTTTAAAATTATTGAAATCAATTTCTTTTCTAGATGGAACTCTAAATATATTTACATTTTTTCCATCGTATTTTGCATAGATATAAACAAAATCTTCAAGGTTAAAAAAATTTAATATCGAAGGAGATGTCTCAACTATATTATTCTTTATAAAGTCTAAAAGATTGTTTCCTGCAGAAACAGCACAACTAACTTTACATTTATGATATTCACTATCAATGGGAAGTTCCTTTAACCACTTAGAATATACTTTTTCTCTAGTAGAAGCAACGGTTTGTCTTTCAAATTCATCATACTTAATAGAATCAATATTTTGCAACTTATTAATAAATCCATTAAAATTTAATATTAACTCTTTATTTTTTATTGAAGCTTTTGAAAAGTAACCTTTATCACTTACATAGTTAAAATCACCTAATTTACTTAATTCTTTAATGGAAGTATTAAACCATTTTTCAAATTCAATTGGTGAAAATTGTTTAAATATATGTAATCCTCTATTAAAAGTATTGGAATTTGTTATGAAATTAAGTAACTGATATAATCCAATATTTTTTAATATATATGAATTCTCTTTAAGTGAAAGACTGTGCTGATTAATTTGCAAATCAATCAGATTATTTTTCTCATTTCCACACCATATAATTTTATTATTGCTCGTTCCTATATGTAACTTATTTTTTATTTGGTTTCCTAGAAACATACCATTTTGTATTGTTTGAAACTCTGTAGCTGAAAAAAATTTGGTATCATTTGAAATTTTAGTTGTTTTTAAGTCAAAGTTTTTTATATTATCTTCACATAAAGAGGTGAAGTATGTCGGTGTTAATTTATCTATTGGTAGGTTAGAGAAAAACGGAAAAGCTACCGATAATTCTCGCAAGTTTGTTAAAATATCAGCCATACAAAATCTCCTTATCCGAAGACTAAAGTATAATTTTATAAAAAACAAGAGGTTTTATGAAAAAAGTATTGTCATTATTTAGTGGCTGTGGAGGTATGGATATTGGCTTTGAGGGTAACTTTCATGTTCTCAAAGAGTGTGTTAATGCCAAAAAACATCCAACTTGGATTAAAGCGGTAAATAATGATAGAGTATTGTTAGCTGATACTGGATTTAAAACAATCTTTAGTAATGATATATTAAAAGAAGCAGCAAAAGCTTGGAAACTTTATTTTAATTCATTAAATGATAATAATATAGATATTTATAAAACTGACAGTATAGTAGATCTTGTAAAACGACACAAGTCTGGTGAAAAAATTTTTCCGGAAAACGTAGATATTGTTACGGGCGGCTTTCCTTGCCAAGATTTCAGTTTGGCAGGAAAAAGAAAAGGTTTCTCATCTCACAAAAATCATTTAGGTAAAATAGATGAAAACATTCCTACATCTGAAAATCGGGGTTGTTTATATATGTGGATGAGAGAAGTTATATCTATTACAAGACCTAAAGTGTTTTTTGCTGAAAATGTAAAAGGCTTAGTTTCATTGGGAGATGCAAAAAAAATTATAGAATCAGATTTTGCATCAATAGATGGTGATGGTTATTTTGTGTTTCCTGCAAAAATATTGAATGCAGGAGAATATGGAGTTCCTCAAAAAAGAGAAAGAATAATTTTTATAGGATTAAATAGAAGTTATTTGAAACCAGGGGTTATTGAAAAAATAGAGAATAACGAAATAGATTTGTATCCACCTATAACACACAATATTAACAATAAATCGACATTATTTGATGATAAAGATTTATATCCTATTGTAACAACAAGAATAGCATTCAAGGGATTAAAGGAGCCTCATCTTTCATCAGATTTGGCACAAAAAGCATATTCAAAAGCTAAATTTATAAAAAAAGGTCAAGGAAGTACGGAAGTGAATTTAGATGGTTTAGGTCCAACAATAAGAGCTGAACATCATGGAAATATAGAATTTAGACGGTTAAATAAAGAACATTGCGGAAAATATTCAGAAGAAATAAATTTAGGCTGTATTGAAAGACGGTTGACAGTTAGAGAATGCGCTAGAATTCAAACATTCCCTGATGAATATGAGTTTGTGAAGGAAGGTGTTTTAAGTGCATCTTCTGCATATAAAGTTATAGGTAATGCAGTTCCTCCATTATTAGCATATAACATAGCAAAACATATTTCAGAATTATGGGATGTATTATTTAAGAAAGATTAAAGCTATGAGTTTTAATCGCCGAATATCTTCTAAAGATTCATATGATTTTTTTCCTACACCATCATGGGCAACGCAAGTGTTGTTGCACTACGAAAAATTTAAAGGAAATATATTTGAGCCAGCTTGTGGAACTGGAAATATTTCTGAAGTACTAAAGAAAAATAAATATAAAGTTTTTAGTAATGATATTGTAGATAGGGGGTATGGAGATTGGCATCAAGATTTTTTGCAAACAGATATGATGTTTGATAATATTATAACCAATCCTCCGTATAACAAAGCAAATGAATTTGTATTACATGCATTGGATCATTCTCAAAATAAAGTTGCTATGTTGTTGAGATTATCTTTTTTAGAAGGTGCAACTAGATATTCTGATATATATATTAAAACGCCACCAACATATGTATATATTTTCTCTAAAAGGGTTACTTTTATGCCTGAAACAATAAAAGGCAATAGTGGTTCGGGACCAACTGCATACGCATGGTTTGTATGGAATAAACATATAAAAAGTAAATCCACTAAAATTAAATGGATAGAGCCTAATGTAATTGATGAATGTAAGAAAAAAAATATATAACTAATCTTTTTTTTACTAAATTTTTGATTTATGAAAATTGTTAGTTATTTTTTTTGTTTATATCCTAATTTTTCATTATTTAAAATACCTTCTTTCGTAATGTCACTATGTTGAGGGTATTTTTTGTCTGTAATTTAGCAATCCCGTCTAAATCGTAGCAAAATGTCATCAAAAATTAGAAAAAAGGGGGCTCCCGAATGCCTTTTTTCACGATATAATATAAATAGTAAATGAGTAATAACACTATTTATGAAAGGAGCTATCACCATGTATTATCTAGAATTACGTTATACAAATGGTCAAGTTGTCAGATTGCCTGAACCTTATTTTCTTTGGCAAGAAGCTTATACTGAATCATTAAAGCGTTTTTGTTCTCAATATACTGTAACAATTGTTCAAGATTAAATTATTTGTAATAAAGGAGATTTGCTATGTTAAATGAATTCAAAAATTGGTTGTTAAATAGAAACTATAAACCTTCCACCGCTTTAGATTATCAAGGTAGAATAGAAAGATTATGCAGAAAAGAAGCAATAACATTAGATTTTCTTGCTAAAAATATTGCAACTATACTTCCAGAATATGAAATAGCAGGTGCAAAATCATCATATGGTCGCAGAAGTCATACATCGGTTAGACAAGCTTTAAGAAACTTCAAAATGTTTGTTTCTATGGTAAATTTACAAGAAAGTGCTAACTAATGACTGATATTAAGACACTAAATGATAATTTTAGAAAAACATTTATTGGTGGTAGAGTTATATTAACATCTGGTATAAGAGCTAAAACACAAGATGAAATAGCAGAAATACTAGAAAAAGTAAGAAGTTTTGATAATTTTACCACCGCTAATGATCCTTATGGTGAACATGATTTTGGGAGTTTTGATTATAAAGGTCAAAAAATATTCTGGAAGATAGATTATTATGATAAGAATATGCAATATTTATCAGAAGATCCTACAGACATTTCTAAAACAATAAAAGTAATTACAATCCTACTTGCTGAAGAATATTGATACAATTTTATAAACTATTCCAATAATAAAGTTTAAAATTTAGCCCGTTTTGATTGAATTTTTGCTAGGCTTATATTTTACTATAATAATTAAATCCGCTTGTTTATGGGCTGTTTATTGAGACATATGGTATGTATTTACAAGATTTTTTATCTATTATTTGTATCTGCAACTTTTAAACTAGCTATGTTAAAAGTTAAACCTCTGCAAATTTTTATATAGGTTGAGCTTATTTAATATACTTGTTGTCATTTATTAGTATAGTAATATGCATGTTAGATATATTCCCAATTCACCATGTATATTCAAAAATCTAACATGCATAAAACTATATTTTCCTATTCACAATGTATTATAACCAGCTTAATTTTATATAGAATCAGCTTAATAAAAATGTTTTGTCGTGATTCTTTTGAAATGTAAAACAGATTTTTTATTTATTTTTATAAGGAAGATAAAATAAATTATGAGAATATATAATCTTATCACTATCAAAATGACCGTATTGATTAATTTGCATTTCTTTCAAGCAGTAAAAATTAGTATTATTTAATGATTGCAGAAAGGTATATATATCATTTTCTTCAATTGTTTTTAACGTTAAACAGTAATCAGACATACCTTTTATTATTTTAATTGTCTTTTTTATGGCTTTCTGTAGCATCTCATTTGTATATTTATCATGATTAAATAAGATGTGGAAATGCCAATACAAACCATCACCTTTCTCAGAAGTAGCTATAAATGGTAGATGATGTTTATTCCAATGATTTTTTATAAGAGATTTTTCGAATACTTTCATAATCAGTCTTAATCTTCCAACTGCATAGTATAAATTTTCAGTTTCCCAATGTTTAGGTAATCTAACAGTCAAAAAGTGTGTAGGATTATAAGTAGTATTGATAAAGTTTACATACTCATTCTTAATTCTATTCTTATTTTTATTCATTATATCATACCTTATATATTTTATAATCATCATTAAATTTTGAGTATAATAATAACAAATACATATCGGTTATGTACTTTATTAAAAGAGCAAATCTTTAAGCCCAAAATACGTTATTGTAGAAATCCTATATAATTAAATTTCACGTACTTATGTTTCATAGAACATTTGATTCCTATATTTTGGCTTATAAAAAATTTTTATGCAGAAACTAGCGAGAACGAAAGCAGAACATTTGTTCGTAAAATGCATAATAGCTATGTTAAAAAGTTTTTGACGTTAACGACAATAACTTTAAAAGCGATAAGGAGATAGCCAGAAACTACCTCCTTATTTATACAAACACTAAACGGCAATATCATCATTTACTTTATTGTTATCATTTACTGGTAAGGGCATGGTACTAAATAAAGCATTAACGTGAATCGGGCAAAAGTGTTGACCGATAGCTTTGCGTAGAGCAGTTTCTGTCTTCTGTTCAAGCATTCCGTTTTCATCTCTTGCAAGATTCAGCTTATCAAAAAAATCGCTTGGGCAATCCATGATTCGCTGTAACTCTCTCAGTGAAAATACGCGCGGATCTGTAAATTTCTTAGTCTCAGGATTATATCTTCCTGGATGAATGGACGATAAATCACTTATTTCTCCATTTCCTGTTGTAATAGTTGGACATTGATATTGCCAATCATTTCGCACATATCCTTTGTTAAATTTAGCTTCAGGATATTCACCATTATCAAGTACTGGTTGAAAATCTTCTGCATTATCCCAAGCAGAACATCCAGTTGGAGTTTGTTCTAAAAAATTTACAATACATTCTGGTAAAGTTTGTGCATAATGCCATGGATCGTTTGGATCAATTTCACCATTTTCTAAGCTTCTCAAATCACCAATTACTTCCCATAGCATTTTTCTTACAGAATGCTTTTGGGGAAATTTCCAAGGTCCATTGCTTCTGTCTTTGCGCACACCAAGTATTATAAGACGTTTTCGGTCTTCAACACAGCCATAATCCGCAGCTGTATATATACCAATATTTAAATAATAATCAGCACCTAATTCATCACGTATGTATTCGCCAATGCAACGAATATATCCATCTTTGTTTTTGAGAATATCATGTGCGATTTCAGGACGAGCATCAATAAAATTTGGTACATTTTCAATAACAAATCCATATGGTTGTGATTCTTTCATAAATTTAGTTGTATAATAAAAATGTTTTGCTTCAGGTACATTTCCCTTGTTTGATGAATTATTAAGATTAGAGAATGGTTCGCAGCATGGACTTGCCATAACAATAGTACAACCTTTGTTGCGGTGCCATTCTAGAGCTTCATTAAAACATTCATCTGATGTAAAATCACCTTGCACCATATGACAATCAGGAAACAGCAACTCATGCCAACATGCTCTAGTTTTATCCAATTCTGCAGCTACAGCACAATGTATATTTAATTCATGAGCTCTAGATAGGCCTAATGAAATATTAGAAAAAAGAGTAGTAACATACAGAGGTTTTTCTAATGTTAGTGTTTTGTGTTCACTTTCTTCAATATTATCTAACTCAAATTTAGGATATTTATTTTCTTCACTACGACTATTAATTTTAACTTTTTTCTTCGTAGATTTAGATAATGCTAGAGCTCTTGTAGGGATATCGTTTTGTTTAAATGCAATTTCAATAGCTGCTTTGACACCTTCCCATGTTAAATCCTGAAAATCTCGAGCTAAACGAGAAGATAGTCCATATTTATCTTTAATAATCTCTGTTTTAGTTTTTACATCTCCAGATGCTCTACCTTTTGAATTTTTATTGGTGCCATTTTTTTTAGGAATTTTACGCAATTCTTCACCAATATAACATTCATAAAGTAAGACATAAGCAGCACGAGCCTGTAAGATAGCTTTCTTTTTATTGTAAGCATCCATTGATAATGGAGCGCTTTTTAATATGCTTTGTTCATTATCAACCCATTCTCGAATTTTGTTAACCTGATCAATCATTTCTTGACCGCTTAATTTGGTTGAAGAAAATAGATTATCATTAGCTGCAGAATCAATTAAATCTAACAACTTTTCAGGTGATAACTTGTTAGCATCGACAATATCATTAATTGTCATAAAAGAATTATTTCTAGAAGCAATATTTTGTAATGCTTCTTGTTCAATTACAATATCAGAGTGATTAACGTCTTCAGTTGTATCATAGTTTTCTGGCGTTTCGGCCATAATTTTTTTATTCATATATTAATACCTGATTATTTATATGTTAAAAAGGAGCTTGCCGAAATAAAACCATTTACTTTTAAATATATTATATTAATATATCTAATGGTTTAAGTAGCTGATTTATTTCAGCAAGCTTTGTTTTGGCTAAATATAATTGTCTTTATATTTAGCCTTTTTTATTGGTATGAGTTACCTTTTATAGTTTTATTCATCATACCCTTCTTCATTTTCAAAGAAATCCTCATCTTCTTCTGAATAAAATTCATCAAAAGAATTGTATTCTTTTTCCAACATGTTGATATCAATGGCATAGCATGAAATTAATGACATGATGTCTTCAATATATTTTTGTGGTTTCCCATCTAATTGGATGGAAAAATTGATATTAATTTGTGACAAAGTATTTCACCTCCTTCCAAAAATACGAAAAGTTTAATTGGGTCAAGAATAACGATTCGTCATTCTGACAACAGGAGGTATAGCAAAGGAATAACAATAAGTCAAGAAAAAAAATACATCATTTCGTTCTTTTTTGTGTTATTTGTTGTAACCTATTGTTTTTTAATTATTTTATTTCTTATGGAAATTTAAATCATGGCCTAAAATTTTAATTTTATGAGCAGAATAGTCAGTAAAACTTAAGAGTCGATTCTTAAGCATTCTTTTTATAGTGCTTTGTGAACAATTCAAAAAATCAGCAGCTTCAGCTATTGTATACCATTTTTCGTTAAAGAAATCAGGACTATATATCCTTGTTAAAACTGATGGATGATAATGTTCCATTAAATATATATTTATAGAATCGATATTAAGTTCTAAGCACTTTTTTTTCAATAATCGCTCAATAGTACTTCGAGAACAATCAAGAAAATCTTTTAATTCTTCAATGGTTATTTTTTGTGCCATATTTTGATTCGTTATTTTAATTTCTGCAGGCCTGGAAGCAGATATTGGTACCAATTTAAGCATTGTATGTATTTTTATGATTTGTGAAGATGCATGCTTTATTTCATCAATAGAGATTTCAAATTTATTTTTATCTTCATTTAAAAATTGATAAAATTTAATAAATGAAACACTAGCTTTTGTATTGAAAGATTTATTATTAAGAAGTTGTAACAATTCTTCTTCTTTAGCTTTATATTGACTAAAAGTTTCCATTATATAAGGAGATATCACAATTTGCTTATTATTTATTATGTATTGTTGGAATTCATTAAATGAATAATTGTTGTTTTTATATTTAGCTTTTCCACATAATAAAAAGAAAAAAATTAAAATAGGAGCATTTTCAATAAGTAAATCCCAATCGGTAGTGTTATATAATTTTTCAGACAATACATTTAATTGTCTAACATACTCATATAATGTACTAGATTTTCCATTAATAAGTTTATCAGATATACCTTGCTTAATTAGCCAACATTTAAAATCATCTTTTATATTATTCATAAACAACACTCCTAGATTTTATCATATAGTGTTGAAATTTAAAAAAAAGTAAAATTTTTCGTTCAAAATAATTTGTCGCAAACGTCAAATTATTTTTTGTAAGTCTACTGAATTTGATAAGGCTGATTTTTTCTTCGCGCACGTAAAGGCTAGTTGTTTTCTTGATCTTTAGTAATAGCGGTATGGCACTGGCGGTATCCATATCCCGTACTAGTATGGCGGTGGAGTATCCCGGTATGGCATATGCCTGCAGTGGTATGGAGTAGGGACTATAAGTGAATGGTTGATACAAAATATAAAATTGTTGAATGTTTTATAAAACAACTATAACCTCTTTATATATAGATAATGCAGTAATGGATGGTAAAAATATGATAATGCGCAAGGTATTTAGTGTTTTGATGTTGTTTTTATTAAGTGGTTGTGCAACAGAAGCAGGTTATCAAAAAATTGTAAATTCTTGGATGGGGTCTAATAAACTTAACTTGATAGATAGTTGGGGTGTTCCAACAAGTAGCTATAAAGTGGATGATAGTACAGAATATTTTAGTTATGTTGAAACATCTATTTCTAGTGATAGTTATGGAAATATTTATAATTACAAATGTCAAACAACGTTTACCATAACTGATGATGTTGTTACAAGTTGGAAGTATGAAGGAAATAAGTGTAGAGCTTGTGATGATGGTTTCTGGGGAACAATGTGTAAATATTGGTAACAAACAAGATATGAATAGAAAAACAATTTTATCTAGTCATTTTCCTGATTTTGTTGAAAAATGGAATAAATTTTATAATAAATTTAAACAAGTTGATTCTTGGTATATTGTAAGTGATTATTGTCTTGACGATAAAGATAAGCCTAATGATGTTATGACATTTACAATTTATCCTTTTATACATCCTTATCTTTTAAAGAATGGAATAAAACAATATTTATCAAAAGATATTAAAGATTTTAAGAATATTTCAGATAAGGCTGTAAATTATATTAAAGAGTCACCTTATTTTTTTTCATTAGCATTTATAATTGAAGCTAAAAATCATATTTTTTCAATAGATAGTAGTAAACAAGTCTTAGATAAAACTATTGAAAATATGGAAAATTGGCCTAAAGCAAAAAGAGAAGAATTTATTCATAAATTAAAAAAGCTAAGAAATTATCTCAATAGAAAAGAAATTGATGTAAAAACATTATCAAATATAAGTATTACAACTCATATTATGTCATACATTATAGAGTTTCTTTTGATTAAAGTAAAAGCAAAACATATTATATGGATATCCGATAGAGATAAAATAACAGATTTTCAAGATGGTGTCATTAGTGAATTGGTACGTATAGGTTATTCAAGTCTACTTAACAAGAGAGCATCAGATAATGAAGTATATGGTTTTTGGGGTGGTAAGGAATATAATAAAGAAATTTTTGATGAGTTAATAAGAATACCTGATTATATTTCTGGTGCTGTAGCTTCTATGGATTTTGAAGATGTTTATAAAGTGTCTGAAAAGCATTATAATTTATTTGATAAAAGCATTGTTGATAATGAACGAATTTATATTATGCACTTAAAACATAATCAAAATAATGATACATTAAGCAACCTTATATTCACAAGAATATAGTATCAATCTAACTTTTAAATCTCTACTAAATTCGCAGAGGTTGTTTTTTATACTCAAAAAAGGCTGAAATTAGCTAAGTTATTGAAAAATATAGAAGTGAGTTCGAAGATGTTGTAAAACTAGCCATCAAAATATATTCATCTTCGAACTAGTTTAAGTGCTTGAAAATAAAAGAAAAAGTCGCCATTTTTGACGACTTTTGAACTCTGGCTGGGGTGGCTGGATTCGAACCAACGAATGACGATACCAAAAACCGTTGCCTTACCACTTGGCGACACCCCAATGTTTG
This sequence comes from Alphaproteobacteria bacterium, assembly GCA_017501665.1. Lineage (GTDB taxonomy): Bacteria > Pseudomonadota > Alphaproteobacteria > RF32 > CAG-239 > CAZU01. The sequence goes on from JAFVWM010000038.1 coordinate 171,581, forward strand.
GGCTCTCATTATGAGAACAGGCTTATATGTAAATTAAAATGATTTTAAATGCAAGTACTTTTTTTGTTTTTATATAATTTTTTTATTTTGTAGGATATACAATACCTTTTATTAGATAATACATCGTAAGCAGTATCTTTTTATAACAACTAAAAGTTGTTTTTATAAAATAGTATCATTTTTATATTGAAAATATAATATTTTTATATTAGTATATGTAAATATGGTAAAAAACAACTAAAGAGAGAATGGTTATGAAAGATAGTAGTACCCTTGAAAAAGAAATTGGTAATAAAATAAAGCATATTCGCAATATGAGACATATTTCTTTAGAAAATTTTGCTAAAATGCTTGGTGTATCGCGCAGGCAAGTTCAAAATTATGAAAGAGGATTAATGGATATAAAAATTGATCGCTTATATGATATTGCAAAAATAGTAAAAGTAGATATTACATACTTTTTTGAAAATAATTCCGATACTATAAAAGATATTGATTTTAATATTTTACCTAATTTCAATAAAATAAAGGATCAGAAAATAAAAGAATCAATACAAGGATTAGTGAAGGAACTTTCAAATAATTGATGCCGATATAATGTAGTTATTTACAACTTTAAACTACCTTTCTGTGATCTATACTCTGGTGTGCTGATATAATGAATTGTTCCAAAAAATTGGGCTGTTTATTATTGGCGGTAACTATTATAATGAAAATATTACGTTTCTTATTGCAAAATAATTTATCTTTTGGAAAATGGTGAATTATCTTAGTGTTTTTTAAATATTTCGTTGATTTTTTTCATTAGGGTATCTGTTTTTGTGTAAAAAATAACCTACTGTCGTTAAAGACAATAGGTTATATAATTTCAAATTATGCCATCAGAACCTCTAGGCACTCAAACATCACACGAATATGGTGTTTTGTACCAGAACGCACAACGCCACATGCACCAGCTTCACCAAGAGCAGAAAACTCACCAAAGAGCTCTGACTTAACAAACTTTGTAAGCTTGTCATGTGTCATGTGTATTGCCATTTTATCCACACCTGAACCTGCTAAACGGTTATCAAGTGCAAGAATGATTGTACCCGAAATCTCATACAGTTCGTATAAAACTTCCTTAGCACCGGGCATTCCGCAATTCCAACCTTCACGAATCTCGTTTGCCCATCCGGAGCGATAAGATTTCAAGGCATTGATGGTTTCAACAACATCCTGACCGATAACTTCAAACTTTGCCATAATAACTCTGGGTTTGTTTATAGAGGGTGTGTCCTTTTACACGTCCCGTTCCCTCTTTTGTTAATAAATAAATGAATTATGTATTAAGCAAAAGAATTATTGAATGTGTAAAATTATCACCAAATATAGAAAAACATATATGACTAAAAACACACTAATAACCTTAATACTTAAAACGCCTTTTAACAATATCATATTTATTATGTTTATACAAGCATTAAAATGTTATAAAGTTTTATTTTCAATAAATTAACTTTTTTACAAAAAAACGATTTTATTAATAGAGTTGTTTTAAAAAATTTAGAAAATATTAAGTATATAATTTTATACTCAGAAACAAGTAAATAATTTTACCCTCAAAAAAGGATGATTAAAATGGAACATAACGTTTTGTGGTATGTCTTAGGTGCTGTTGTTGTCGTTTTTTATGCAATTTATGTGTCTTTGATAAAAAAGAAAAATATGCTAAAAGAATCCGCATCGGGAATTGATGTGCAATTGAAAAAGAGATATGATCTTATTCCAAATTTAATGACTATAGCGGCAAAGTATATGGAACATGAGAAGACTATGATGGAAGAAATTACAAGATTGCGCAGCGAAACTATGAAAGTTAATTTTAATGCAGATCCGATAAAAAAGATTGAGCTGGAAAATTTATTATCAAGTCGCATAAATGATTTTAAGCTCAGTGCTGAAAATTATCCGGACATGAAGTCTAACGAAGCAATGATTACGGCCATGCAAAGTTTGAATGAAGTTGAAGAACACATTGCGGCGGCGCGTCGTTTTTATAATTCTAATGTTACAGCCTTAAAAAATGCCATAGAGATTTTTCCAAGTTCGTTAATCGCAAAAATGATTGGTATAAAAGATGAAATGCCGTTTTTTGAAGCTGAAGATATCGCAAAAAAGGCTATTGATGCAAGTGAGTATTTTAAATAATGTCGGAAAATCGCAATACGGAACAGCTTAGAGCGGGGTTTGAGCAGTTTTATCAAGCTGTTTTGGAGCCTAAATTTGCAGAAATTGAAACCACTCGAAAAAAATATTTAAGATTTTTTATTTTGAGCCTATTTATAATCTTTGTGGTGATACCGCTTATTTGCATAGGTTTGTTTGGACAATTCTTATTAGAAAATGTCGAAGGATCTCAATCTTTTGATGCTTTGTCTTCAGATAAACTGTTATTCGGTTTGCTTATTATTATTGCTATTGTTTCGTCACCGATTTTTCTTTATAAAAAGAAAGCCAAAAATATCGTAATGCCGGAATTTATTAAATATTTTGGTGATTTTGAATATGTACATATGAAAACAATAGCTCGAGATGTCGTTGAAAAATCGATGTTGTTTGATGACTTTAATGTTAGAAAAGGTGATGATTTTTTTTATGGCGTTTATTTAGATACAAAAATGGCTGTTTCCGAAGAAAGTATGTCATATGTTGAGAGGCGTAATAAAAAAACTTATATAAAAAATATTTTTAACGGAATGATTATTCAATTGGAAATGAATAAAAAATTTTCGAGTCAAACAGTCGTTTTTAAGGATAATGGGGTGTTCAATTTTTTGAACGTTGCAAAAGGTTTGCAAAAGGTAGCTCTTGAAGACAGTGTTTTTGAAAAAGAATTTGAAGTATATTCAAGTGATCAATTGGATGCTCGTTATTTGTTAACGACCGCTTTTATGGAACGAATGTTAACCGTAAGGAATGCATATAAGACAAATAAAATACAATTCAGTTTTTTTGATAACTGTTTGTTGATAGCGATTGATACGAAAAAGGATATGTTTGAAAGCACGTCTTTGTTTAGAAAGACAACGGACAGAAAGATTATTAATCAGGTTTTTGAGCAATTTATTTCAGTTATGTCTATTATAGAATTTTTAAAGCTTAATCAGCGTACAGGTTTTTGAGGTATATGCGGTTTATACGATTTGATTCAAAAACTCAAAACAGATGAGCTTTCGGTATTAAGAATTGCTTTTTGTCCTAAGGGTAGTGTCATTTGAGGTAATGTGTGGCCGGTATCGAAATTTGCAATAACCGGAATTTTGCGCAGAGGCTCAAAACTTTGCAGTTTTTGTATAAAGGCAGGCATATCTATGTTACTGTTGCGCATAAAACGTCCGATAATAAGTCCTTTGATGTTTTGCGCAAAATTATAGTTAAACAAAGCCCAAAGATTGCGCAAAAACATATCTACCGTATGTAAACCACATAAATCATCTTCCTCGGCTATAATAATCATGTTATCAAAAATCGGATAATACTTTGTTCCGGCTAACATAATTTGACTGCACAAATTTCCTCCGACTAAGTAACCTTCGGCAACGCCTTGATTAACAACCATAAGTTTAGGTGCTGTAAGACATTCGGTTTTGGAAATGTGGGGGTCTATATATGTCTTGGAAGGATAATAATTTGCTTTTTCGTTGTTTAGGGCAACAGAAATAAAGTTTTTGATAGTGTAGTCGTTGACGTCGGTACACAGTGCTTTAAGATTGGGGCCGAGAAATTGAGTTTTTCCGGTTTTTGCCAAAATTGCATTCAGAAGTACTGTAATGTCCGAATAACCGCAAAGAGATTTTTTTATGTTTGAAAAGTCTATTTGAGGCAATAATTCAACAGAATTAAAGCCTCCTCGTGAAGCCATTATTAAATCGACGTTACTGCTTTGAGCGCGAATAAAAGCATCTGTTTTTTCTGATTCGGTATAATATTCGACATCAATGTTAAAATCTGACAGGCGAGTTACGGCAGAGGAAACTTCATCAGCAGAAGTTAAGGACAAAGATGGCGATATTATTCCTATTTTTTTATTTATCATATTTGTTTCCGGTTATTTTGTTATGGATAACGGCGTTGTGAGCCTGATGTTTACGAACATTATCATCACTTTTTATGATTGTGGCAAGTCTTTTGTAAAAAGTACTGTCAGGAGCTAAGATACGATCATAATCACCATTATCAGCGAAACAAAGCAAATTTCCCTTAACGCGTTCTTTTTGTTGAGCCATTTCGGTTTCGTCCATTGTTTCACCGCTGACAAAGGAATAAAAACGATGTACGGAAGCAGCATCAAGAGCGTCGCGAGAAGAAACGGAAGCTACCGAATCAAGTAATTGATCATCAATTTTAACACTGCCATTGACTAAATCGTGATAGCTAAGCGCATTACCGTTGTCTTTTACGCCCCAGATTTGTGCTTGGGCGGTACGATAATCAAACTTTTCGATGACGGAACGACGATTTGCTATGTCTTTTTGATCAAACTCATGATGATTAGATGTTTCATCAAAAACTTTGCCTAAAGCTTCTTTAATTTTTTTTGCATAAACAATTTGAGAGCTTCCTCCTTCTATTTTGGCTCCGGTTTCCAACAAAACAACAGCCAACATAAATGAAACTTTAGGCAGAGCATCACCATTGCGCAGAGCTTCGGCAATTTGTTGACGCGTCATGTCTACATCATATTCATCACCCAATTCTCGTGTATAAGGTGGCATTTTGTTGTTGCCAGTCGGGTTCAGATGGTCTAACAGATGAGAATATTCACCGGATGATTTAGTTGTGTGAATCTTTTTCAATTCGGTTTCAAAAATAGCGCGAGTTTGCGGATTATCAAAAATTTGTGAGGTAAGGGAGTTGCTGTCTTCCAAGACATCGGCAATAAAGCCTAATAGTGGTTTTTCGGCTTCGATGCTAACTTGTATTACCGAACTGTTTTTGAGTAAATCATTGGCTTGCATGGCATGAACAGAAGCTAATTGTAATGTTGCCAAATCGCTTTCGGGTGTTCCTTTTTTGCGATGATAAGACATTTGTTTATGCAACAGGTTTATGACCTTATTTAGCATACGAACGTCATTTTGAAAGTCTTGCTCAACTTTTACGGAAAGTTCTGTTAAAACATCTTTATGTAATTCGGAAAGTTTTTTTACAGTATCATAGCTCAAATCCTTAAACTTCATATTTTGCGGTATAAATTCGTTATTTATGAGATGATGCCAACGTCCTTTGAGAGATTTTGCGGCCATGGCTTTTTTCTCAAGCATACCTTTTTTTATTTCCTTTTCGTGTAATTTGAGTGAGTTTATTTTTTCCGGAGTGTTATAACCGGGGAGAGTCATGGATACGACCTTCATGTAGTTTTTACTATAAAGGTAGAGAGGTTGTCCGAAAACAAACGGATCTAATATTTCCGGTCCGGTTTGATTATCACTGTTAACACGTCCGGACATTAATGAAAGATTAAATTTTTCGCCGAAACTGCGTGCTCGCGCAGCTTGGTTGATAAATTTGTAACAAGAATGAAACATATTGTAGTCGTTTTCTTCGACGTTATTTTCGGCACCACGTTTATCGCGCTGACGCATTGGTCCTAAGTGATCTGAAAAGTCAAAGCGAAAGTCATGTGCCAGTTGATTATAAAGCTCGTTACAAAGCAGTTGGCGGTGGTCATCTTCGACAATGGCAGCGTAAGTATCATTAACACGATCCAAAATTGTGTTCATAAATTTTTCGGCAAAGGGAAAAACTTGCGGATTGTAGGGATTGAGAGATCCGTCGCTATATGTTTTGCTTAAAGGTGCATCAGTGTCAAGATATGTGAATTCCGGTTTTTTTGACATAACCATCTGACTGTATTTATTCATTTTATTCTCTTTCTTTATCAGTTATTTGTTTAGTTAAGGATAATTTGTTGCATTTTCGAATATATTCTATGAATTTGAGGCAATCAGAACTGACCGGAAAGAGTTAGTAGCAGTGCCTGTGAAATATGGAGTGTATAGTTGTTTATTCATGTTTGCAAAATCCTATTAAAGTTAATTCATAATCAATCAAAGCTTGTCGATTTTTATCCTCCAAGCACCCAAGCTTTATTTAATTGATAAAAGTGCTCAGAGGTTCATAATCAGCAAGATTGAAATGATAATCGTCGGGGATTTTGCAGATATAATGGCGAAAATTTCCGAAAGCGGAGTTTCGGGAAGAGAAAAAAATCTATCTGATTTATTAAAAAATAACATTTTTCGCCTTACATTTATTATAAAAATCTTGGAGATTATAGCCTCGAGTGGAAATTTTGTCAATATTTTTTGTGTTTTGTACGAAAATATTATGGGCGGATACTTTTTTATTATGAAAGTTCTGTGTGCTAATTTTTAGAACACACTGATATAACAATTTGAATTATCCTAAAAAATCTTACACTATTTGAAAAATTTATGAATTGATATATTCAAATAATATAATATCTTTTTATTGTAAATAATTTATGTTTTGGGAGGCTAAAATGTTACTTGGAACTGTTAAATGGTTTAATGCAACTAAAGGATATGGATTTATTACACCTAATTCCGGTGAAAAAGATATATTTGTACATATAACTCAAATTCAAAAATGCGGGTTAAAAAATTTGATGACAGGACAAAATATCGGTTATGAAAAATATGATGACAGAGGTAGAACGGCAGCCGGAAATTTACAACTTTTATAATAAAATAAATAATAAAAGAATGAGGTAAATAATTATTTATTTGCCTTATTTTTTTATAAAAATATAATAAAAACCTCCGATGGGGAATAATCGGAGGTTTTTTTTAGGAAGTTAATAAGAATAAATTTATTGTAACACGGGGATGTTTTTCTGAATTTTTCTTATGGAATTTAATTCGATTTGTCTTACTCGTTCTTTTGATATGTTATATATCGAACTGAGTTCATCAAGAGTTTGCGGAGTGGTTGATAAGCGGCGCTTAAACAAAATGTCTTTTTCACGTACATTCAAGAATTCGATGGCATTACGGAAAAGTTTTTTACGCAACGCTATTATTTGACTGTTTATGATAATATCTTCTTGGTTTGGCGCTTTGTCGGCAACAAGGTTTATATATTCATCGCCGTCTTCAGAGTCATTATCAAAACAGACATTGAGAGATGAATCGTGTGCGTACATACGATTATTCATCTCTTTTACACTGGACGGGCTTACCGCTAACATATCGGCGATTTTGTTTATAGTGTTGTCATCCATATTTTTATCATCAATTAAATTAAGCTGTTTTTTTATTTTTCTTAAATTGAAAAATAATTTTTTCTGTGCTTGTGTTGTACCCAGTTTTACCAATGACCAAGAATTAAGAATATATTTTTGAACATAAGCCTTAATCCACCATATGGCATAAGTCGAAAATCTGACTCCTTTATCAGGGCTAAATTTATCAAGCGCTACCATAAGCCCGACATTGCCTTCGGAAATCATTTCGTTAACCGGCAAGCCATATCCTTTATAACTCATTACAATTTTGGCAACAAGTTTTAAGTGAGATGAAATAAGCATATTTGCCGAAGTTCGATCTTTGTTTGTGGCATAGCTTTTAGTAAGTTTATATTCTTCGTCGGCTGAAAGAATAGGGAATTGTTTTATGTTTTGTAAATATTTAGTCATATTTGCTTGTTCAGAAAAGTCCATATTATTAAATTGTGTATTATTAGTCATGGTTTTCCTCATTAGTATAAAAAACAATATATCTTGACAAAATCGGCTTAAAAAAACGTCTTTTGTCGTCGGTCATAAAAATATTCATTAGAAAAGTGAATAAAATCAATAATCAAAAATTGGATCTTGTGTGCTAATTTTTCGAAATAATATATTTTTTAGATGGGGGTGTACTAAATTTTAGTATTTTGGTTAATAAATCGCTAATAAATAGTACAGTAGACAGATTTCTGTTGAAATTAAAATAATAATGTTGTACATCTGAAAGCGTGGTGTACTAAATTTTCGATACCACTGATATAAAAATATGTTATTGATTAGTTGGCAAACGGATATATACTGCCGAATGAACATTCATTAAAACGAAGTGTTTTAAGTTTGTCCGAGCCGTCAGAAGCTCAATGCATTGTAGACTAAAGTTGTCTGAAAAGTGTTCTCGTTCTATGTTTTTTTTGTTATGGTCGGGGAGCTTTAACGAATGTACAGAAGTCTTAGATGACTTTAAAGGTTAAAGGATCATGTCAATGCATTTGATTTCTGAACTCTCCGACCGCCTTAGAACAGTTCATCACACGATGAGCGAGAGCGTAATGATTACAAAAAAAGATTTATATATGATTGAAAGTGTGTTGTTTTTACATGCGATAGATCAATTTGCAGGAAAAAGGAAAGCATCTGAAGCTTTGGCCACTTCCATTGATACAATTAACAAATATGTTGAAAACTTAGAACAAGATTTGGGTGTAAAGCTTATTTCCTCAAACGGAAGAGGTAGTCAACTAACGGGTACGGCGCAAAAAATTGTATCAAAAACAACAAAAATTAAAGAACTTTTAGATGAGATTTATAATATTCGCCACGAAAACAGAGAAATAAAAGGCGATGTCAGGGTTTTTGTCGCCATGGGCTATGCTTCTTATATGATTCCGCAAGATTTGTCTGCGTTATTTGATTTATTTCCTGATTTGAGAATTTTATCTCATTCTTCTTTAGATACATCAGATATTAATGTTCGAGATATTGATGTTGCTCTTACATATCAGGAAATAAATGATTATGATATTGTTAAAATAGCTGAAAAAGAAGTTCATTGCGGATTTTTTGCTTCGTCAAAATATTTGTCCGAACATGGTTATCCGGAGAATATTGAGGATATGATAAAAAATCATCGTTTCGTTACAAAACACGGTTCTTTATTAAAGCAGGCTTTCGGCGAAGAAAGATTCAAACAGGCTCGTATTAACTTTATATCAAATAATCCATTAGCAATGATAAATGCTATTGAAAATAATGTCGGTATCGGCATTATGCCTCTTAGTTTTGCTTTGAAAGGATTGGTTTGTTTGGATAATATTATTTGCAATACTCCGATACGGTATCGTTTGTACGCTAATAAAAATACTAAAGATATTCCAAGAGTCAGAACAATTATTAATTTTTATAAGGCAATTATGGCTAAATTGGAAAATCCGGTTCCGGTGCCTTGTATTAATGGTAATCCCATTCCGATTATGAGGGAATTGGCAAATAAAGTTGAATAATTCAAAAAAGTCGTCTTTATTGGCGACTTTTTTTGAATAAGAAATATTACCTGTTTAGGCTAATTCAAATATTAAACCGAAAAGTGCATTTCTGATATCATTATTTTTAATTCGAGCGTAATTAATCAAAAAAATTTTATCTTGTTCGGAAAAGTTTTTTTGGTTTTTATATCCTCTTATCAATAATGTTATATTAACATTTAGAATCTCGGCTATTTCATTTAGACGGGATAGCGAGAAATCTGTTTTTCCTTTTTCATAATTTTGGAATTGTTTTGAGGTTATTTTTAAGAGGTTTGCAATAGAAACTATACTCAAACGGCGTAAGATTCTGATATATTTAATGCGTAGTCCGATATAAGTTCTGAAATTATTTGATTTCATAGTTAGGCTCGCAGATAATTTTTTATTTAATCTTTACATAATGCTAAAGCAAGAAGCAGTTGTTGTAAATACAAATTTATAATAATATTAAAATGTCTTAAAAAATAATAAAATAATCAATCCGCTATTAACAGAGTAATAGATAAAATCAATGATAATATTAATAAAAAATAAAATTGTCGTCTTGGGTTGACATGATGAATATTATTGAATAGGCTTTAGTTTTCATATTGCAAATTTATTTTAAGAATTTTTGATTTTATTTATAAGGGGCTGTTATGAAAAATCGTTCAATATCACTGTTTCAAAACATGCTGCGTCTTTTAAAATATCGTTTGATTATTCCGTTGTTGAGATCAGAAAAGCCGGTGCAATATAAAGCTAAAGGTGTTGCTGTGGGGCTTGCGTGGGCTTTGACACCATTGGTCGGCATACAGATGTGGTTGGTTTTTGTAACATGGTTAATATGGAAAAAAATATCGAAAGAAGGATTTTCTTTAACATTGGCATTAGCTTGGACTTGGGTAACAAATGTTTTTACCTTGGTGCCTGTTTATTATATTTTTTATGTTACGGGACAATTATTGCAAGGCCATTTTAGCGATATAAGCGGATATGATAATTTACGATCAATTATTGCCGATACTTTTTTTGCTGAATATGGTTTTTGGGAAAAATGGGGCTTGTTTTTTAAGTTATTGGTAAAAGATTGGGGCTTTTCAATGTTTGTAGGTTGTTTGCCGTGGATTGTTGTCGGTTATGTCTGCGGTTATTATTTTACAATGGCATTTGAAAAAGCCAGAGCCGAAAGAAAATTGAAGAAAGCGTTAAAAACTGAAGTAAAAGGTAGTAAAAAACTCCTTGAAAATTGATTTTCAAGGAGTTGGTCGAATTTTACATAATTTCAGGTTTGGCACGACGGCGAGCTATCGGGTCTAAGATACGTTTACGCAAGCGCAAACTTTTTGGGGTTACTTCCAAAAGCTCATCATCTTGGATATAAGATAAACCTTGTTCCAAAGACATTTTTCTTGGCGGAATTAGGTCAATAGCTTCATCTTTACCGGCAGCACGAATATTGGTAAGCTGTTTAGATTTGCAAGGGTTAACCTCCAAATCATTAGGCTTTGTATGTTCACCGATTATCATACCGGTATATACAGGCACACCGGAATCGATAAACATCGGACCTCTGTCTTGTAATTTCCACAAAGAATATGCCACAGCATCTCCGGTTTCGGAAGAAATAAGAACGCCTGTGCGTCGAGAGCTTATTTCTCCTTTGAACGGTTCATAGCATTTGAAAATGCGATTCATAACGCCGGTACCACGTGTATCTGTCAAAAATTCGGAATGATAGCCGATCAGTCCGCGTGAAGGAGCATTAAAAATCAAACGACACTTGTTGCCTACTTGTGAGGGTATCATATCGGTCATTTCGGCACGACGCTGACCGAGTTTTTCGACTACTGCGCCGGAAAATTCTTCGTCAACGTCGACGACAACTTCTTCAATAGGTTCTAAAAGGTTGCCGTTTTCGTCTTTTTTCATCAAAACTCTCGGACGGGAGATTGAGAGTTCAAATCCTTCACGGCGCATAGTTTCAATTAAAACGCCCAATTGAAGCTCGCCACGTCCGGCAACCTCAAAAGCATCGGTCGTGTCGGTACGAGAAATTTTTAAAGCAATATTACCCTCGGCTTCTTTGCAGAGTCTGTCCCAAATCATACGAGAGGTAACTTTGTCGCCTTCACGGCCTGATAAAGGAGAATCATTGATTGAGAAAGTCATTGCCAAAGTCGGAGGGTCAATCGGTTGAGCCTTTATGGCCTCGTTTACATCAAAAGCACAAATGGTATCGGCAACGGTTCCCTTTACTACACCGGCAACCGCAATAATGTCGCCGGCATGAGCAACTTCCAAGCTTTCACGACTTAAGCCACGATAAGCCAAAATTTTGCTGATACGAACGCGCTCAATTTCTTTACTTTCACCGTTTAGTACTTTGACTGTGTCGTTGACACGTAAAGTTCCTGATTGAACCTTGCCGGTTAATAAACGGCCGATAAATTTGTCTGCTTCCAAAGTTGTGGCAAGCATAGAAAACGGTGCATCAGGTTGGCAGTCGGGAGCCGGAAAATACTCGCAAATTTTTTCAAAAAGCGGAGTTAAATCTTTTTTCTCGTCTTCTAATTCGTTAACCGCCCAGCCATTACGTCCCGAAGCATATAATACCGGAAAATCAAGTTGTTTGTCATTGGCATCTAAGCTTACGAATAAGTCAAATACTTCATTTAAAACTTCATCGCAACGAGCGTCGGCTTTGTCTGCTTTATTAATAACAACAATCGGGCAGAGGCCTAATTTTAAAGCCTTACCTAATACAAATTTGGTTTGAGGCATCGGACCTTCGGAAGAATCGACCAATAAAACCACACCATCAACCATTGATAAAATGCGTTCTACCTCGCCACCGAAGTCTGCGTGTCCGGGGGTATCTACAATATTTATATGTGTACCTTTCCAATTTACCGAGGTACATTTCGAAAGAATAGTAATACCACGTTCGCGTTCCAGCTCATTACTATCCATAACACAGGTTTCAACCTGTTGATTTTCTCTAAAAGTGCCACTTTGTTTTAACAACCCATCGACCATTGTAGTCTTTCCATGGTCAACGTGAGCTATTATGGCGATATTTCTCATGTTCATCTTTTCTTTTTCTCCTAAAGTATCATCATGTCATAAAATGCTCACTTATGTACCTTATTTTGTACACCTCGTTCGCATTTTATTTCCAGCATGACACTTTAATTGAGAAAAAGGGTCATGCCGTAAAAAGTATCATCATGTCATAAAATGCTCACTTATGTACCTTATTTTGTACAGTGCAAAATCAAAACAACCTCCGGCATTTACTTTTATAAAAGAAACGCAAAAGTGACATGACATTATTTATAAATTTTTCTACAAAATACACTTATGAATTTAAATTTCAATAAAAAACAATAATGTTTTTTCTATTTTTTAAATAAGTGCTGAGTTTAAATAAATTTGAAGATACCTAACCGCACTCCGCTATCGCTTCGCTTAGGGTATGACATTATTGGTGTTTTTTTAACTATAAACTGTCATGCCTTGAGCGAGGAACGAACGAGATTGGGCATCTTCCGCTTTCTTATGTTACGTTTTGATGAGCAAAAAGTAACCAAAAACTCCCGCTCAAGATGTTTTTTAAGCTCGTTTGCCGTAAGATAGCAATTTGTTTCTGACCATACCTCTTAATGATATTTCCGGTCTAGCGCCGTAATGTGAAATAATTTCGGCAGCAGCGATAGAGCCTATTATTGCGCAAGTTCCGAGAGATCGACCTTGGGTCATACCATATAAGAATCCGGCAGCATATTTAATAAAAAAGTGCTATATGTTAGATGTTATCCATCGTAAAGACAGACAAAAAATGCCCGAAAATCGTTAATACAATTTTCGGGGATGGCTAGAAAAGGTCTTTGTTGTTATTTAATCCGGATATGAATTTTTAGTACTGTTACCTAGAGTTTTGTCGCTTAATAAGCGATGGGTTTACTGGATTTTTTTGAGCTTTTGTTAGATTGCTAGATTCCTCTTTAATATCTTCATAGCGGGCAGGATCTGTAATTTTTACATATTCTCCCAAGGCGTTAGTAAGGATGAGTTGAAATTCATAAGAAGCCCGCTCTTTATGAGGTAGCAAATCACCAAGGAAACGTGTGATTTCGTCCTTATTCATCTTTCGAGTTTCATCACCTGTTCCTATTTGAAATTTATTATCGATAAATGAAGCAGTTCCTTGCTCCGTTGCCATTGCTATACCATTATCTCCGTAATATATTGCAGAAAAACTACTTATTGATTTCATTATACCGTTTTCAATTCGCATACTAGAGCTCTCACTCTCGCTTAAAACATCGTATTCTGATAAGCCTCGGTTTTTAATATCAGATAAAAAATCATTTTTTGTATATCTGTTATTATGTTTGTTATTTTTGTTATTGCCATATATATATGTATTATCGTTGTTAGTTGTTGTTTTTGCGATAGATGTTTCAGTATCAGGTGTTTTGGGATTCGAAGGGGCTTTTTGTGTTGTAGTAGCTTGTGTTTTTCCGACGCCTAAAGCCATTAAACCAGCTAAAAGTAAGGTTTTCATTTTTCCGGTTTTATTTATTTCTTTTTTTTCTTTTTTCATGTCGTAATCCTCCATAATCAAAGAATATATTTTTTGTCTACATCTTAATATTATTATATTTTATAAAAAAAATTTTGTCAAGTTTGCTGCAAATAGTAATTTTATGTCTTAAAATTTTACAACAATTTATTTTTTATAACAAAAACTTTGAATTCAATATAAATATATACAGAAACAGGAAACTGCGAAGGTAAGAGTCTTTGAGTTTATAAAGATTTAATCTGTGTTATAAAATTAGGCTCGTTTGCCGTAAGACAGCAATTTGTTTCTGACCATACCTCTTAATGATATTTCCGGTCTGGCGCCGTAATGTGAAATAATTTCGGCTGCGGCGATAGAACCTATTATTGCGCAAGTTCCGAGAGATCGACCTTGGGTCATACCATATAAGAATCCGGCAGCATACAAATCGCCGGCACCGGTTGTGTCAACTACATTTTCGACAACTTCGGCTTCAACAAAGGTTTTTGTTCGTCCATTAACAATAGCCGAGCCTTTTTCACTACGAGTAATGGCCGCTATTTCGACATGAGGTTTTATTAAATCAAGACATTCGTAAAAATCTTCACCTTTGAATAAGGCTTGAATTTCGTTTTCATTTGCAAACAAAATATCTACATTATTTTTGATAAAATCAAGTAAAACGTCTTCTTTATCTTTAATGCAACTTATGTCTGATAAGGTATAAGCAACTTGACGATTATATTGATGGGCAATTTGAGAGGCTTTTTTTGCAATATTTATGCCATTATCATAGTCTAGGATATATCCTTCAATATAAGTAATGCGACTGGCTTTGATAATGTTTTCATCAACATCATCTTCACTCAAATAGGTATTAGCTCCGAGATAGGTAAACATCGAGCGTTGAGCATCCGGTGTGACTAATACAATGGAACGACCGGTCATAGGGCCTTCTTTAAGCGGTTCAGTAAAAAAGTCAATACCGGCAGATCCGATATCTTTGGTAAATTCTTGTCCTAAAAGATCGTCATGAACTTTTCCTATAAAAGCCGGAGCTCCGCCAAGTGAGGCCAAACCGGCGACAGTGTTGGCAGCCGATCCGCCGGATACCTGACATTCGGGAATAATATCTGCATAAATTTTGCCGGCATCTTGGGCATTTAATAAAGTCATACAATCTTTCGGGAGATTGCGTTCGGTTAAGAATCGGTCACCGACTTTAGCTAAAACATCAACAATAGCATTGCCGATACCGACAACATCATAATAAGTAGCAACTTCAGTTTGTTTAATCATGATACCTCTCTTACAAGATAAAAAACTCCTCTTTTTTTGCCAAAAGAGGAGTTTTTAATTGATTTTGTTAAAAATTACTCATTTGCGTTTGGCAAATTTTTAGCATTTTCTTGAGCGTATTTAACCCATTTTTCATCAGCTTCATCTTCAGGAGTGATAGCTTCTTGCGGGCATTCAGAAATGCAAACACCGCAATCAATACATACATCAGGATCAATTACCAACATGTTTTCAGCTTCACGGAAAGCATCAACAGGGCATACTTCAACGCAAGATTTGCATTTTACGCAAGCATCATTAACAACAGATACCATTATATTAAACTCCAATAGTTGTTTATAAAAAAAATCAGTCTACAATGTAACCAATTTGCAAAATAAATCAAGTATAATCTTGCAATAAATGAAAAAAGTTACTAACTATGAACTTAGTTACTAATTAAAAAACTTAAAGGAGTTCGTTTTATGTCCGATAAAATAGCCTTTCAGGCCGATGTTAGCAAAATGCTCGATATTGTGATAAATTCTTTGTATTCCGAAAAACAAATATTTTTGAGAGAGCTTATTTCAAACGCATCGGATGCTTGTGATAAGTTAAGATATTTAGCATTAACCTCGCCTGATATTGCCAAAGCTTCGGGGGCTTTTAAGATTGTATTGAAACCTGACCAAAAGGAAAATACCTTAACCGTTTCGGATAACGGAATCGGTATGAACAAACAAGATTTGATTGATCATCTGGGAACAATTGCCAAGTCAGGTACGGCAGATTTTGTGAAAAATGCTTCGGATAACGGTTCGATTTGTGAACTTATCGGACAGTTTGGCGTAGGGTTTTATTCGGCATTTATGGTGGCTGATAAGGTTGAAATCGTTACTAAAAAAGCAGGTGAAGACCAAGCTTGGAAATGGGTTTCGAACGGAATCGACGGTTTTGAAATTACAGAAGCTAAAAAAGATGTTAATGGTACGGATATTAAATTATTTTTGAAAAAAGATGAAAAAAATTATGTCGATACCATTTATTTAAGACAAATTGTCAGAACATATTCAGATCATATTGATTATCAAATTGTGCTTGATTTGGATAAAGTCGGAGAAGAAGTTATTAATAAAGGTTCTGCTCTTTGGACCAGAAATAAAGCAGAAATTACTAAAGAACAATATCGTGATTTTTATCAACATATATCTCATAATTTTGATGATCCATGGCTGACGTTACATTTTAAGGCAGAAGGTAATTTGGAATATACGGGACTTTTATTCGTGCCTAAAAAAGCACCGTATGATTTGTTTCAGCCTGATAAGAAAAACTCGTTTAAGCTCTATATAAATAAAGTATTTATTTCGGATAAAATCGAACAGCTTATGCCGAATTATTTGCGTTTTGTAAAAGGGGTTATTGACAGTGCCGATTTGCCTCTCAATATTTCTCGTGAAATGTTGCAAAACTCACCTTTGATGGAAAAAATTAAAAATGGTACGGTTTCACGTCTTTTAAAAGAATTAAAAAAGAAAACTAAAGATTATGATGATTATATTGAATTTTGGAATAATTTCGGAATAGTTTTAAAAGAGGGTATTTATGAAGATATTAAAAACCGCATAGAAATTGCCGAAATATCTTATTTTTATTCGACTAATGATAATGTGCGACTGACGTCCTTGGACGAATATATTTCTCGTTGCGGTGAAGAACAAAAGGCAATTTACTATATTACCGGTGATGATATTGCTGTCTTGCGTAATAATCCGCAGTTGGAAGCATTTAAGCAAAAAGGAATCGAAGTTTTGCTTATGAATGAGCCGATTGATGAATTTTGGCCTCAAGTTTTGCCAAACTATAAAGGTTACGCAATTAAGCATATTTCTCAGGCCGATGTTGATATGACATGGAAAAGAGAAGAGAAAAAAGCTGATGAAGGAAGTCTTAACAAACTTTGCGAATTTATGAGTGAAGTTTTGAAAAATGAGGTGGGAAAAGTTATTTCTACCGAAAAATTGACTACCTCGCCGGTAAGTTTGACCGTTGAGGGCGGACAAATGAGTTTGCACTTAGAAAGATTGATGAGAAATCATCAACAGCAAACGGCTTTTGCGTCGACCAGAATATTGGAACTTAATCCGTATCATCCGTTGATTATTAAACTCAGTGATATGATTATGAATGATGAAAATAAAGTAAAAGTTGAAGAAATAACCAAAGTGTTGCTTGATCAGTCAAAAGTTGCCGAAGGCGAGCCTATATCTGATCCGTCTTTTTATGCTGAAAAAATAAGTGATTATATATTAGCAACACTCGGTTAATCAAATTTTATCTTTTTTGTGATAATGAAAGAGCATAATTAATAAAAGGAATCGATTATGCTCTTTGTTTTTTGTGCGTTTGTTTTCGGATTTTGCGTGCCGTATATGGCTAGGCGGTTCAATAAGTTTATGCCGGCAACCTTTGCCGGTGCATTGGTTGAATTGTGCCGACGAGAAAAAAAAGTAAAAGCAATCAGAAAAAATAAACTTTATAAAAAATTTATGTGGCGATCTTTTATGTGCGGAGTGGTTAATGCGCTAATCGTCGGTTGTGGTATTTATTTTACGACAAGCATATCTCAGGCATTTTTAACACTTTATATCTGCCTGTTATTTCTTATGGCTGAAATTGATTTTAGAAGTATGTTGTTGCCCGATATTTTAACGATCCCCTTATTATTAATCGGCTTGTTTGTGGCTTGTTTCGGGTTAAGCAATATGCAAATGGAAGACAGTGTTGTCGGGGCAATGGTCGGGTATTTTTTGCCTGTTTTGGTATGTTTGTTGATTGTTTGGTATAAGAAAGACGCTTTTGGCGGAGGTGACATTAAATTATTGTCGGCATTGGGCGCATGGTTGGGCGTTGAAAGTTTGTTAAACGTTATTGCTTTGGCATCGATTTTGGGTATCGTATATGCCATTGTTAAAAGAAAATCATCTTTGGCTTTCGGCCCCATGATTGCAATTGCCGGAATTGTAATGGCAATATTAAGATTTTAAGGAATACGGAGGAGATTTTAAATGATTACAAAGAAACAGAATGTAAGCAAGAAAATTGTTAAAAATTTGTACTATGATGACGATCAAAGACGTTTAGCCAAATTAGTTACGGGTTTTTCGTTTGAAATGTTTATTATGGGGGTTATTTTGGCTAATGCCATAGTATTGGGGTTGATGACGTCTCCTACTATGGATTTTTATTATGGAAACTTGCTTTATTTGTTGGATAGAGTTTTTATGGGTATTTTCATTGTTGAGATGCTCTTAAAAATAATTGCATTGAAAAAGAAATTTTTTAAATCGGGCTGGAATATATTTGATTTGACTATTGTGGCGGTTTCATCGCTACCTGTTTTGAGTTCTCTGATTGTGTTTAGAACTTTCAGGTTGTTCAGATTATTTAAATATGTTTCGAAATTTGCCAAGATGGATAAATTGATAAAAATATTTTTGGAATTGTTACCCTTGTTTTTGGCATTTTTGGGAATTTTTGTGATTTCTTTTTATGTTTTTGCAATATTGGCGGTAAATTTCTATGGTGACAGTTTTGCAATCTTTGCCGATTTGGGTAATGCCCTGTATAGCCTGATCAAAATATTTTTGGTTGATGGTTGGATGGGAATTGTAGCAAGCAAAATTATGTCTGTTTATCCTAATGCTTGGTTGTTTTTTGGTAGTGTTGCGTTATTTTCGTTTTTGTTTGTAGTAAGTTTTTTGGTGGCTTCGATTACACAAACATTGGCTTTAATGAAAAAACAAGAAATGAAATAATTTGATTTGTATTGAAAAAATGCCCTTGAGAAAAAAAAGGGCATTTTTTGTGTTCGGAACTCTTGACAAGTTAATTTTTGGTAACTAACTAAAAGATTAGCGTAAATTAAATATTATGGAGTATTAAAAAAATGAAAATCAGACCTTTGCATGACAGAGTGTTAGTTAAAAGATTGGAAGAAAATAAAAAAACTGCCGGTGGAATTATCATTCCTGATACAGCAAAAGAAAAACCTTCGGAGGGGGTTGTCGAAGCTGTGGGCGACGGATACAGAGCCGAAATCGGTCAAGTTGTGCCATTAAGTGTTAAAGTTGGCGATAAAGTTTTGTTCGGTAAATGGTCGGGCAGTGAAGTAAAACTTAACGGCGAAGAAAGACTTCTTATAAGAGAAGCTGAAATCTTGGGTGTTGTTGAAGAATAGTTTTTAATTTACAAGGAAAAATAAAATGGTAGCAAAAAATATTGAATTTGGTACTTCAGCCAGAGAAAAAATGCTTAAAGGTGTCGAAACTTTGGCTAAAACAGTAAAAGTTACATTAGGTCCTAAAGGTCGTAATGTTATTTTGGATAAGCCTTATGGCGCGCCGAAAATTACTAAAGACGGTGTTTCGGTTGCAAAAGAAATTGAACTTACCGACAAATTTGAAAATATGGGCGCTCAACTTATTAAAGAGGTTGCTCAAAAAACAGCGGATAAAGCCGGTGACGGTACTACAACGGCAACAGTGTTGGCTGAGGCTATAATTAAAGAAGGTTGCAAAGCTGTGGCTGCCGGTATGAATCCGATGGATTTGAAACGCGGTATTGATTTGGCTGTTGAAACAGTGGTTAATGATGTTAAATCTCGTTCGGTTACAATTAAGGATTCGGCTGAGATTGCACAAGTCGGTACAATTTCGGCAAATGGCGATACTTCTATCGGTGAATATTTGGCAAAAGCTATGGAAAAAGTCGGTAACGAAGGTGTTATCAGTGTTGAAGATGCTAAGGGATTGGAAACAGAATTGGATGTGGTTGAAGGTATGCAATTTGACAGAGGTTATTTGTCGCCTTATTTTGTGACTAATCCGGATAAGATGATTTGCGAGTATGATGCACCTTACATTTTGTTGTATGATAAAAAAATTACCAATTTGCAACCGCTTATTCCGGTTTTGGAAGCCGTTATGCAATCAGGTAAAGCATTGATTATTGTTGCTGAAGATATTGAAGGTGAGGCTTTGGCTACTTTGGTGGTTAACAGATTGCGCGGTGGTTTGAAAGTTTGTGCCGTTAAAGCTCCGGGTTTTGGTGACAGAAGAAAAGCTATTTTGGAAGATATTGCTATTTTGACAGGCGGTCAGGTTATTTCCGAAGATTTGGGTATGAAACTTGAAAACGTTGATTTGGCTATGCTCGGTAATGCAAAACGAGTTGAAATTTCAAAAGACGATACCACAATTATTGACGGTATGGGCGAAAAAGATTTGATTGCAGCTCGTGTTACTCAAATTAAAAAGCAAATTGACGAAACGACATCTGATTATGATAGAGAAAAATTGCAAGAACGTTTGGGTAAACTTTCCGGTGGCGTTGCCGTAATTAGGGTTGGCGGTGCTTCGGAAGTTGAAGTTAAAGAAAAGAAAGATCGTATTGATGATGCTTTGCACGCAACCAGAGCTGCGGTTAAAGAAGGTGTGGTTGCCGGTGGCGGTTGTGCACTTTTGTATGCAACAAAAGCTTTAGAAAAAGCAAAGACCACAAATCAAGATCAAAAAGTCGGTGTTGATATTATTCGCCGTGCTTTGCAAGCTCCTATTCGCCAAATTGCCGAAAATGCCGGTGTTGACGGAGCTTTGATTGTGGGTAAACTTTTGGAAAGCACTGATACAAACTTTGGTTATAATGCTCAAACGAGTGAATATACCGATATGATAAAAGCAGGTATTATCGATCCGACTAAAGTTGTCAGAACAGCTTTACAAGATGCTGCATCGGTTGCCGGACTTGTAATTACTACCGAAGCTATGGTTTCAGAGGCTCCGCAAAAAGAATGTAATTGTGGCGGTCATGCTGCTCCGGCCGGTGGTATGGGCGGTATGGGCTTTTAGGTCATAATTGTTCAGATAAGAAAAAACGACAGTTTTATAAGCTGTCGTTTTTTTTGAGATTAATTGAGTTCTTTGTACCATTGGAACTCAATTTTAGGAAGTTTCTTATTGCATTGTCTGGCGCGATAGTATGCCAGTTCTGTTTCGGGAAACAGGCCAATGACAGCAAATTCTTTGACTTTTTGTGGCCAATATTTGACTAAAGCCAGTTCTTCTTCCGGAAAAAGAATTTTTTCTTTTAAGATATTAATCCAACGTTCTTGTCGGCTTTTGATAATATCTATCGTTACCTCTGAACAAAGCGTGATATATTGCGCCAGTTCAAAGAATGTTTCCGGATAATTCACATGCAGTTCTTGCTGAACAGCATTGTAAATTTTGTTGTTTTTTTTGGCAAAAGCTTTAATCTCACTCAAATCTAGTTCGAGGATTTGATTAAGTTGTGTTTCTTCATGTTTTTTCATATAACTAATTAATTAATTTATTTATTTATTAATAATTATTTTGTATGTGGCATATAGCACAATTTTCGTTATTATGCAATATGTTTTTTTATTTCTTGTTTTCATACGTTGACAAAGCAAATATTAATATGTATTATGTTGTTGTTTTTGATATTTTATGAGGTACCTGATTTAGAATTATGACACCTGCTTATATATATGTGATCAACATCGCGTTGGTTTTGTTTTTAGTTTTTGCTAATGCCTTTTTCGTAGTTTCAGAATTTTCAATTGTTAAGATCAGACGTTCAAAGCTTGAGGAACTTGCTCATCAAGGAAGTAAGCGTGCAAAAATAGCTTTGAAAATAAATGACAGATTGAACACTTATTTAAGTGCAATTCAGCTCGGAATTACAATTGCTTCACTTGGTTTGGGTTGGATTGGTGAACCGGCTGTTTCAAAACTTTTGGAACAATGTTTCGGATATTGGTTGAGTGATAATCCGGTATTGCTTCACTCAATAAGTTTTGGTGTGGCATTTACTTTTATTACATTGTTGCACGTTGTTTTGGGTGAATTGGTACCAAAATCATTGGCTATCCAAGATACAGAGCGTTATGTTTTGCGAATTGCACCGGCTTTATATACTTTTAACAGAATCTTTTCGCCGTTTATTTGGATTTTTGATCATGTGTCGATTTGGATTTTGAAAGCAATGGGTGTAAGACAGGCTGTTGAAGATGAAAATGCTCATTCGGAAGAAGAAATAAAAATTATCATTGATGCTTCCCAAGGTGCCGGAATTATTGACGAAACAGAAGGTGAGATTATTCAAAATGCAATTACTTTTTCAGAGATTTGCGCTCATGAAATTATGATGCCGAGACAAGATATGAAATGTCTTTATACGCACTATTCTTTTGAAGAAGCTTTGGATTTTATAAAAAAACACGGACATAATCGTTTTCCGATTTGTGATAAAGATCGTGATCATGTAGTCGGTATGATTCATATTAGGGATTTCTTGGAACATAGTGGAGAAAAGGGTGATAAAGATTTCTTAAAGAAAATATCTCGAAAAATTTTGTTTGTGCCGGAAAATAAATCTATTTCAGAAATTTTGCAAGAAATGATGTGTCAAAGAATTCATTTGGCGATTGTGGTCGATGAGTATGGCGGAACAGCCGGTATGCTCACTATGGAAGACATTTTGGAAGAGTTGGTGGGAGATATTTTAGACGAACATGATGTTCCGTTATGTGAGCCGATTAAGAAAATTGATGAAAAAGTTTGCGAGTTTGACGGTACGGTTTTGATTGAGGATGCTTTTGAGTGTATGGAACTGCCGGAAGCTGAGCATGAGGAGTCAACCGTCGGAGGATATGTGTTCGGTTTGTTGGGACAGATTCCTAAAGTCGGTGATAAGGTTGAAGATGATTATTGCTTTTATGAGGTTATGGAAGTAGATAATATGCGAATAACAAGAATAAAGGTAAATAAAAAAGAGCGTATAATTGAAGAAGACGATGATGAATAAAATAAAAAGAGAGTAATTTTGCAAAAGTTACTCTCTTTTTATACGAAAAGAGATTTTTTTATGAAAAGATGTTTTTGGTGTAATGAAAAAAATACTTTTTATGTGAAATATCATGATGAGGAGTGGGGAAAACCTCGTTTTGATGATAAATATTTGTTTGAAATGTTGCTTTTGGAAGGTTTTCAGGCAGGTTTATCTTGGGAATGTGTTTTAAATAAAAGAGAATATTTCAGAAAGGCATTTGATAAATTTAACTATAAAAAAATTGCTTTGTATAGTGATAAAAAAATTGATGAATTAATGCAAAATAAGAACATTATCAGAAACAAGCTTAAAATTAAGGCATCAATTATAAATGCGCAGATTTTTGTAAAAATTATTGACGAAAAAGGAAGTTTTTTTAATTATTTAAGATGTTTTTGGGATGGAAAAATTATTTTTGAAAACAATCGAACGACTTCGAAGCTGTCTGACATAATTTCTAAAGATCTACAAAAAAAAGGAATGAAATTTGTCGGATCAACGATAATTTATTCCTATTTGCAGGCAATAGGGATTATAAATTCTCATGATGACGACTGTTTTTTGTTTGAAAAACGGTTATAGGCCGATTTTGATAATGTTTTTGCCGAATTTTTGTTCCAAATCATCTAAAATGCGAGATAATTTATCATCATCTTGTTTTAGGTTATCAAACAAGGATTGTTGGATGTCGTGATTATAGCTGAGTTGACGAAGTTCGACACCAATACTGCGATATAATAAATTAGGACGATATAAGCGGTTTAATAACAATGTTGCTTGTTTGCGAAGTTTGAGTTCGGCGTTTGTCGATGTTTCAAGTTTTGCAAATAAAGATGTTGTGTTAAAGTCTTTGGTGCGTAGAATAATACCTATTTCCGAACAAAAACCGTTCCATGAACGTAGTTTTTGGGAAGCATTATGGGTATGAAACAAAAGTTGTGAATGTAAAAATTCGAGATTATCGGTAAAATCTTCAAAAGATTTGGTGTCTTGAATCGATTGAGGCGCTTTTTCCAAGGAGTTAACCGGTGAAACGGTAATGCCGGAAAGTTCAAGCTTCAGATTAAATCCGTTAATGCCTAAAACTTTTTTTATCCAAGCATTATCTTTATTTATAAAATCTTTTATGGTAAATATTCCGTTGAATTTTAATGCTTTTGCGTTTTGTGAGCCGATGCCGCAAATATCTTCAATATTTTCATTGCCGATTGTTTCTAAAATTTTATCGGGGCGGATTACAAAAATACCTCCGGTCGTTTTTGCTTTGTCACTGGCAAGTTTGGCTAAAATTTTTGATGAACTTAGACCGATGGAAACAGGAATAGATGTTTTATCAAGGATGGTTTGGCGAATTTTGGTTATTATGTCGGTGTAGGTTGTTTTGTAAACTTTATTCAATCCGGTTAGGTCGATATAGGCTTCATCAACGGATACTACTTCGACATCGGGACTAAAGTTTTTTATAACAGACATTACCTGCTTGGATATTTCGTTATAACGATAATGGTGCGCCGGTATGCAAATAACTTTAGGATGTGAATTTTTTATTTGAAAATAAGGGGCTCCCATTTTTACACCCAAGGCTTTTGCTTCTTTGGAACGAGATATGATAATACCTTTATTGTTTTTTGAGGTCATAACACAAACGGGTTTGCCTTGCAAAGAAGGGTTGTCAACTTTTTCGCAAGATACAAAAAACGAGTCACAATCAATAAGTGCTATAATTTGTTGTTTCATTTTATTTTTTTTGAGTTCGTGTTTTGTTCTATTGTATCAATGGTAATATAAATGTCAATACAACTAAATGATTTGACTTTGAGATTATTTGGTAATAGTGTTTTATCAAAGGTGTTGTATGAAGTCAGGTAAGCTTTCAATAAATTCGGATTTATTAAAAATCATAGCATTGTTGCTTATGACATTAGATCATATTGCAAAAATATTTCCTGAAGTTCCGTTTGCAGATGTTTTTAATATTTTAGGGCGATTTTCGTTTTCGCTGTTTGCATTTATTTTGATGTATCATCTCTACAGTTTGCAAATTTATAAAAAATATTTACTGAGATTGGGAATATGGAGTGCTGTTACCTATTTGGTAATGTTGCCGTTTTATTATTATGGTGCAAATATGAGCGGAGTGCCGTTTAATATTTTATTTTTATTTTTTGCAAGTGTGTTAGCGTTGGCTTTGGAAGATTTTGGTAAGAAAAAGATAAAAAATAAGTTTTTTAAAAGATTGTTTATTTTGTCGGCATATTGTTTTTGTTTGTTATTGGTTTGCCGAATTTCGATATTTGCTTTTATTTATGTTGTGTTGATATATCACTTTTTTAAAAAACCGACAATTTTTTGTGTGGTAATGACTTTGTTATTCGGGTTTATTACAAATTTGGGCGGTTTTATGGGATGTGTTGCTATGGTTGCAACTTTGATTGCTATGAGTATTGATTATAACGCAAAACAGAAAAGAATAATAAGAGGGTGGTATTTGTTTTATTTATACTACCCTCTGCATTTGGTTTTGTTATTATTGCTTAAAATGTATATTTGATAATATATTGCCTATTGATTTAAGGTATTTATACTTATTCATCACCTATACGCAGAGCCTCAATAAATGCCGATTGCGGAACTTCTACTTTGCCGAATTGGCGCATTCTGAGTTTTCCTTTTTTCTGTTTATCCAAAAGTTTGCGTTTACGTGTTATATCACCGCCATAGCATTTTGCCGTTACATCTTTTCGAAGTGCCGATATGGTTTCTCTTGCAACTACTCGTCCACCGATACATGCTTGTATCGGGATTTTGAACAAATGTCTCGGGATAAGGGTTTTCAGGCGTTCACAGATTTGACGTCCGCGAGATTCGGCCTCTGACTTATGACACAAAAAGGCTAAAGCATCGACCGGTTCTTCGTTAATCAATATTTGAACTTTTACCAAATCAGAAGTTTGATAATCTATCAATTCATAATCAAAGCTTGCATAACCGGAAGTAATCGATTTTAATCTATCATAAAAATCAAACACAATCTCATTAAGCGGAATTTTATAAACCACCATGGCGCGAGATCCGACATAAGTAAGCTCTTGTTGTTCGCCTCTTCGTTCGGTACAAAGCTTTAACACAGCCCCCAAATAAGTGTCCGGAACTAAAATTGTAGCCTTAACCATAGGCTCTTCAATGGAGGCAATTTTGGTCGGTTCGGGCATATCGGCCGGATTGTGCAAAGTAATGTTTTCGCCGTTGGTTAAATGGATTTTATAAGCCACAGACGGTGCTGTGGTGATAAGATCCAAGTCAAATTCTCTGCCCAAACGTTCTTGGATAATTTCCATATGCAAAAGCCCCAAAAATCCACATCTGAAACCAAGTCCCAAAGCTGCCGAATTTTCGTTTTGATAATCAACCGATGCATCATTAAGTTTTAGTTTTGCCAAAGCATCTTTCAAAGCCTCATATTGACTTGAATCAACCGGAAATATTGAGCAAAAAACCACAGGAATCGACGGTTTAAATCCTTTTAAGGCTTCGTCACAAGGTTTTTTGTTGTCAGTAATGGTGTCGCCCACACTGCAATCGCCCACACTTTTAATACTGGCGGTAATAAACCCGACTTCACCTGGGTATAATGCCTCTACA
This sequence comes from Alphaproteobacteria bacterium, assembly GCA_017501665.1. Taxonomy (GTDB): domain Bacteria; phylum Pseudomonadota; class Alphaproteobacteria; order RF32; family CAG-239; genus CAZU01. The sequence continues at coordinate 198,282 of JAFVWM010000038.1, forward strand.
TCTGTCATCTTGGGCGAAAACACACCAACTCGGTCAACCAAATATGTTGCATTATTTGACATCATACGAATTTGAGTTTTTTTCTTCAATACGCCATCATTAACACGTACCAAAATAATCACGCCCAAATAGCTGTCATACCAACTATCAATCAAAAGAGCTTTCAAAGGAGCATTTTCATCGCCTTTAGGTGCCGGTAATTTAGCAATAATTTCTTCCAAAAGCTTGTCAACTCCGACACCTGTTTTGCCCGAGGCTTCCACCGCTTCTGAAGTATCTAAACCGATAACATCTTCAATTTGTTGCTTAACTCTATCAACATCAGCTGAGGGTAAATCAACTTTGTTTAATACCGGTATGATTTCGTGATTATTATCGATTGCCAGATATACGTTAGCCAAAGTTTGTGCTTCGACACCTTGGGTTGCATCAACCACTAAAACAGATCCTTCGCAAGAAGCTAACGAGCGAGAAACCTCGTATGAAAAGTCCACGTGCCCCGGTGTATCGATAAGATTTAGCTGATAAGTCTTACCGTCACAGGCTGTGTAAGGCAAACGAACGGTTTGTGCCTTAATGGTAATACCGCGCTCTTTTTCAATATCCATATTATCCAAAACCTGTTCGGTCATTTCTCTTTTTTCTAAACCGCCACAGGTTTCGATCAGCCTGTCGGCAAGGGTAGATTTTCCATGGTCAATATGTGCAATAATTGCAAAATTTCGGATTAAACTGATATCGTGATTGCTCATTTTTTAATCTTTCTTAAATCATAGCATTTTATATTTATTGCCAAGATAATCGAAAATAATAATTTCGCAAGTGTTTTCGAAAGCTAAAATTTATAAATTGACTATCGATACAAAAAAGCGCATAATAAGACATAACATATTATTGATACTAAGGGAGGGTGCCATGCATAAAATTATCGATATTGACTTTGGTTCAACACGCTATGAAGAGCTTGTGGAGCTTCGTTATAAAGTATTGCTCGAACCCTTAGGCTTAAAGTTTTTAGATTCACATAGAGATAAAGAGATTAACTATCTTCATGTCGGTTGTATCGATAATTTGGACGACACTCTTATTGGCGGTATGATGTTGATTCCGTTAAGTGATGATACGATCCGTATGATGCAGGTTGCTGTTTCTGACAAACATCAAGGAAGCGGAGTCGGTAGAGATTTGGTGCTTTATGCCGAAAAAAGAGCCGTTGAATCCGGATACAAAAAGCTTGTAATGCACGCAATGCTTAATGTTGTCGGCTTTTGGGAAAAGCTTGGTTATACCCAAGAAGGCGACATTTTTGAAGAAAAAGGCATCACATTTGCAAAGATGATAAAACAGATTTAACTGAAAATTATATTTTTTAAAATGAAAGCCACAAAAAATTTGTGGCTTTTTATTTTTTGTAAATAAAATCAATATAGTATACAGTTCGTCGAAAACGACAAAAAACTTGACATTATTTGGACAAAATGACATTATATAGGCATAAAAAAGTATAATTATGTTAAATTAAATTTTTATATTATGAAAGAAAAAGACAGTTTGCCGGTATGGAATTTGGGTAAATTCTTTGCCGGAATTGACGATCCGTCAATTAACGAAACAAAATTGGTATTGAGACAGTATATACTAGAGCTCAATCAGCTGAAATCTCATATTCCAAAGATGAAAGATTACGACTTGTTATCCTTCATCCGTAAGTATGAGCAGATCGTAGAAAAAGCTCATAATCTGATGAATTTTGCATCTTTGAATCTTTGTACACAAAGAGACAATAAAGATGCTCAGATCTTTGAGAAGAGAACTGAAGAATTTGTTTTGAGTATTTTTGAACAAATATCTTGGGTTCATGAGGAGATTTATAATATTCCGATAGAAAAGAAATATGAACTTTTACAAAGTCAAAAGTTCAAAGACTATCAGGAATGGTTAACCTATAATCTTCTTTTGCCTCCGACCTTATCGACAGCTGTACGAAAGGCTGTGAACAAATTTTCATCCATTACAAACGGGTGGAATGATCTGTATAAAAAGATGACGAGTTCGCTCAACTTTGTTGTCGGTAAAAAACAATTAACTTTGGATGAAATTTCTGAAGTGGCACATTGTAATGGCAACAAAGAACAAAGGGACAAAGCTCTTAAGGTTATGTCATCAGAGTTTTTGAAACACGGGTATATTTTTACCCAGACTCTAAACAGCATTCTTAAAAACGAGGATGTTGTGGCAGAAATTCATCTTTCAAACGAAGATGATGATCCGCTAAAGTATGATGCTCTTGATCTTGATGGTTTCGGGAACGGACTGGAAAGAGAAAGTGTCTTAGCTATTGCAACAGCGGTGACTGATTCGTATGTGCCGATTTCGCAACGCTTTTATAAGTTGTTGGCGAAATTGCATGGAAAAGACCGAATCGATTACAATGATCGATTACAAAATCCGATTGTTGTAAAAGAAAAGGAATATTCTTTTTCGGAGTGTCTGAAAATAGTGTTGGAAACAATAGCCGTATTTTCGGTTGATATGGCGGTAACAGGAGCCAACATTATTAATAGCGAACTTATCCATGCCCGTCCGCAAAAGGGGAAAGATACCGGAGCTTTCTGTATCAGAGGAAAATATCCGTATATTTTCTTAAATTACAGAGGAAATCAAAGCTCGGTATTGACATTTGCTCACGAGTTTGGACATGCGATACATCATTTATACTCCTATCAATCTTCGGGAGAATTGAATGACAGTACACCGATATCAATGGCTGAAGTTGCTTCCTTGTTTAACGAAAAGTTGATCTTCAACAGATTGTTAAGTGAGGAAGGCCTTTCAGATAAAGAGAAACTCAGCCTGTTAATTGAGGACGTAAATCGTCAGATTGCCGATATACATCGTCAGATTGCGTTTTCAAAGTTTGAGCTTCGCGCTTTTCGCGAGCGTCAAAAAGGAGAATTGTCTGAAGAGCGTTTTACTCAGATTTATGCTGAGGAAATGGAACGTTACCTCGGATTTCCTCTTCAAGAGGACGCAAAATTCGGTTGGATGGGAATTCCGCACATATTTAACTCTCCATTTTATGTACGTTATTATGCTTTTGCCGGAATGGTGGTTAACAAATTGTGGCAGGTATATGCATCCGGAGCAATTGAAGACTTCTCAATGAAGTATGAAGATATGCTTTATAATACCGGATTTGAAAGTATAGATGATCTGTTATCGCCGTTTGGCCTAGATATCTATGCACCGGATTTCTGGACATCAGCTCTTGAGCCGATTTCCGTTGAAATAGATGAGATAGAACGTCTTGCCAAAGCTGAAGGTCTTTTGCAGTAATCAAAACAGCGGAAACATTAGTTTCCGCTGTTTTCTTTTCTGAATTTTTCTAATTTTTTAAGTAGCATTTGTCTTTTAAGTCGGCTTAAGTGATCTATATATAATATTCCGTCCAGATGATCCAATTCATGTTGCACGGCGATTGCCAAAAAGTCTTCGGCCAACAGTTCTTGTTCGTTGCCGTTATAGTCTATATATTTTATTTTAACCGATGCAAATCTTTCGACTTCGGCTCGTTGTCCGGGAACAGATAAACATCCTTCTTCACCGCAAACTTTTTCATCAGAGCGCCATATGATTTCCGGATTGACCATATATATAGGATTAGCTTCTTCGTCCTCATGGGCAATATCGATAACAACAATTCTTTTTGAAATGCCTATTTGCGGAGCAGCTAAACCGCAACCGTTAGAGGCGTACATTGTTTCTAACATATCATCCAACAATTTTCTTGTTTCCTCATCAACTTTGTCAAGTTTTTCGGTTTTTTGCTTTAATATAGGATGCGGATATTCAAAAAGTTTTAATATGGCCATATTATCTTACCTGTTTTGCGATGGTATCAAGTAATGCATTTACCATTTTGGGTTCATTCTTAGAAAAGAAAGCATAAGCCAAATCAACATATTCTTTGACTAATACGGTTGCGTCAACGTCAGTGGTGTGAACCAATTCCCATGAAGCACACAATAACAATGCACGCAAAGTTCCGTCAAAACGGTCAAACTGCCAGCCCTCTTTTAAATATGTTGCTAAAGATTTTTCCAGCATCTCTTTGTTTTTATGAACATCACGGGTAAGTGTGGCAAAATAATTGGTGTCCATAGCTTCTACTTCAACCATATTTTCATACACTTCATAACCGTCGCTATCTTCTTCAATTACATAACGACCAACCTCTCCGTTAACAAAATCTTTAATAACTTCGTCAACCGACAATTGACCGTATTCAATCATGTAAGTAGCTTGAACAGCGGCTAAACGAGCTGCCGATTTTTTCTTAATTTTTTCCGAAATAAACTTAGCCATTTCCTTTGTCTCCTTTGGGCTTTGCCATTTTGGCCAATGTATCCAAAAATTCTTCAAAATCTTTTAGTGCTCTAAAATCCTTATATACCGAAGCGTATCTGACATAAGCAACAGTATCCAGTTTTGCTAAGGCATCCATAATCATATCGCCGATTTTGGTTGACATAATTTCAACCTCGCCGGTACTTTCCAAGCTTCTTTGTATAGAGTTTACGATTTTTTCGACTCGTTCGCTTGAAATAGGGCGTTTACGTACGGCAATGTAGATGGAACGTGCTAATTTATCTCTGTCAAACATAACTCTTTCGCCGTTTTTTTTAACCACAATCAAATCACGTAATTGTACGTGTTCGAATGTAGTAAATCTTTGTCCGCACTCGGGACATTCGCGACGACGGCGAATCGCCGTATCATCATCAGCATTACGAGAGTCTTTTACCTGAGTATCGTTGCACCCGCAAAATGGACATTTCATCTTTTATGCCACACCTTTTTCTAAAAGTTTTTCTGTTACTTGGTATAGTTTTGAAGAATACCTTGCCCCTTTTATAAGAACAATATCATTATTTTGCAAGCACTTATTTAATAAAAATTCATCCAGTCTGTCTTTATTATCAAAATAATGCTTTTCTTTGTCATCGCCGACTTGCGCCAACATATCTTTCATTTCTTCGCAAACCCCGATGACAATATCAATATCGGTGTTTGCTACCACTTTGCCGATTTCAATGTGCTGAGCTTTTGAAGTATCGCCAAGCTCGGCCATTTTGCCCAAAACCGCAATCTTGCGACCTTGAGTTTTCATATCATTTAACGACTTAATGGCAATTTTCATGGCTTCGGGTTGACCGGAATAGCTGTCATCAATAAGCGTGTATTTTCCGCCATTTGCCAAATTTAACAAATGTTTTGCACCACGTCCGGCCAAAGCCTTAAAACTGCTCAAACGCTTAGCTGTTTTTTCAATATCAAGCTTTAGTTCATTAATCAAAGCCAATACACACCATGCATTATAAAAATTATGTTCGGCTTCATCGTCTAGCTTTAATTCGGTATTAATATGATTTTCTTTGCCGAATTTGATAACTTTTGCACCATTTTCTAATGCTCTTTTTTCTAAAATATCAGCAAAATCGGTATCTTGGTTAATAATAGCCGTACCGCCTTTTTTTAATGATTTAAAAATTTCGGCCTTAGCTTCGGCAATTTCTTTAAATTCATTAAAAAACTCAATATGCATCGGATATACGTTGGTTATAATTGCAATATCGGGTTTTACATAATCAACCAATTCCTCGATTTCGCCTTTGGCACTCATACCCATTTCAATAACGGCATAATCCGCATCAAAATCAATATCGCACAAAGTAATCGGCACCCCCACATTGTTATTAAAATTACCTTTTGTGGCATAAACTTTACCGAATTGTTCTAAGGCAAATTTTATTTCTTCTTTGGTTGTTGTTTTTCCGGCACTACCGGTCAATCCGATAACTTTTCCGTTAAATAATGAGCGATTATATGCGCCGATTTTGCCAAAGGCTTTGAGTGAATTTTCAACCACAATTTGTTTGTTTTTATCAACACCGTCAATCAGTTCTTCGACAATTACAAGACTTGCACCGGCTTCAATTACTTGTTTGACGAAATTGTGTCCGTCAAATTTTTCGCCTCTGATTGCAATAAATAAATCACCTTTTTGAATCTTGCGACTGTCAGTTTCGACCCTTTCTATATCCGCATCAATTAAGTTTCCTTTGAAATCAAGGATTTCGGCTAATTTTGAGGCACTTATTTTTTTCATTTTTAATCATCCTTACAGTTTTTATAAATAGGAAATTGATTACACAAGTTAACGGCTTTTTGCGCGGTTTCTTCAATAACTCGGTTCTCATTGGGTGTTCCGATTGCCTCAATGACATCGGCAATCCAATTTCCTATCATTTCAAATTCTTTTTCCTTAAATCCTCGGGTGGTACCGGCAGGGACTCCCAGTCGGATGCCTGAAGTTAGTTTTGGAGGCATCGGATCAAAAGGAATGGAATTTTTGTTACAGGTCATATGAGCCTTATCCAAAGCATCGGCTACAATATTACCGGTAACGTTTTTCGAGCGCAAATCAACCAATACCAAGTGTGTATCTGTTCCGCCGGAAACTAATTCTAATCCGCGTTTTTTTAGTGTTTCGCCTAAAATTTTGGCATTTTGGATTATCTGTCGGGTGTATTCTTTGAATTTGTCGCTCAAATCTTCTTTAAAACATACGGCTTTTCCGGCAATAACGTGCATTAACGGACCTCCTTGTGAGCCGGGGAAAATTGCCGAATTTATTTTTTTGGCCAATTCTTCATTGTTGGTTAAAATAAGACCTCCGCGCGGACCACGTAAAGTTTTGTGAGTGGTTGAGGTTACAACATCAGCAAATTCAAGAGGGTTTGGATGAACGCCACCGGCGACAAGACCGGCAAAATGAGCCATATCAACCATAAGATAAGCCCCGATGTTGTCGGCAATTTTTCTAAAACGGGAAAAATCTATTGTCCTCGGATAAGCAGAACCGCCGGCGATGATAAGTTTAGGACGATTTTCGATTGCTAATTTTTCAACCATCTCATAATCAATCAATCCGCTGTTTTTATCGACACCGTAAGGAACAGCATTAAGCCATTTTCCCGAAATTGAAACTTTTGAGCCGTGGGTTAAGTGTCCTCCGGCATCAAGGCTCATTCCCAAAATGGTATCATTCGGTTTTAACAAGGCTAAATAAACCGCGACATTTGCTTGGCTTCCGGAGTGCGGTTGAACATTAGCAAACTTGGCATTAAAAAGTTTTTTTGCTCTTTCGATAGCTAATGTTTCTATTTCGTCAACAAATTCACAACCGTGGTAGTAGCGATTGTTTGGGTATCCTTCGGCATATTTATTGGTAAGAATCGAACCTTGCGCTTCCATAACCGCAGGCGATACAATGTTTTCTGAGGCTATAAGTTCTATTTGTTGTTGTTGACGTTTAAGTTCTTTATTTATGACATCGAAAACATCTTTATCTTCGGTTTGCAAATTTTCAACAAAATCCATAATTTTTAATCCTTTTGTATAAAAACTATCCTAATTCTTCGATCCTGCGACAGTGTCTTTCGCCATTTGAAAAAGGTGTATTTAAAAATGTAGTTAAATATTGTATAACATCATCCTTTGATTGTGTTCGGGCGCCGAAAACAGCAATATTTGCATTGTTGTGTTCTTTTGCCAAAGAAGCTACTTCGTTGCTATAAAGCAAGGCAGCTCTGATACCTTTGTGACGATTTGCCGCAATAGATATACCAATACCCGACCCGCAAATCAAGACACCAATATCGGCCTGTTTATTAAGTATAATATCACTTAATTTATCGGCAATTAAGGGATAATCACACGATTCGGTGTCGTAAGTACCTACATCTATCCAAGAAATGTCGGGATATGTAAAATTATTTTTTAAAAATTCTTTTAATTCAAAACCGCCATGATCGGCTCCTATAACCACTTTCACCATAAAAAACCTTTCAAACTAAAATAAACAATTGTCAATATAATATAGTTTTGCAACAAAAAATCAATTTTTTTAAAAAAGGTATTGACTGAAAAAAAAATTATTGTATATATGTACTCACCGATTGAGAGAACGGTAATCATCGGCCGGTTGGCAGAGTGGCTCATGCAGAGGACTGCAAATCCTTGTACATCGGTTCGATTCCGGTACCGGCCTCCAAAATACCGTTTTTATTCCGGCTTAGCTCAGCGGTAGAGCAATCGGCTGTTAACCGATCGGTCGCCTGTTCGAATCAGGCAGCCGGAGCCAATAAAAAAACCACCCTTTTGGGTGGTTTTTTTATTGGTTTCTTGCTTGCCTGCGAACAGGCGAAGCCTGTGAAGAATCAGCTCGAGGATAAAAACAACAACTGCTCTTGTTGTTTTTACCACAAGAGGCGTAGTTTTGTTATTTTTTTTGAGCCGGTGTAAATCGGCGATAAAAACATTACAAAACAAGTGACCGACGCGCACTTGGCGAAAACCCTTTTGAGCCTAGTAAGCTAGAAGCCTAAAGCCAATAAAAAAACCACCCTTTTGGGTGGTTTTTTTATTGGTTTCTTGCTTGCCTGCGAACAGGCGGCCAACGGGAGCCTTGTTCGGAGTGGATAGTTGGTGAAAACAAACATTGAGCTTAGCAACTTGCTTAGCGAAATGTGCAGTTTGAACCTTACGACACGAGGAGGACCCGCTTGCGGGAGTACCCAATCAGGCAGCCGGAGCCAATATTCAGATAAGGTCTTGTTTTTACAGGACTTTATTTTTTTATATTTACAACATTGAAAAAATATGCTGTAGTGGCATTGTAGTTAGTTTTTATGTTGTATTATTATTAAGATGTTATCATAGGTTGTTGAGGTTGTTTGACTTCCTTAAATGATAAGATTTTTATTAATTTTATAATATAAAACTTATTAAGAAAAGAAATCAAACAATTTATTTATTAATTAAAATTATAAACTTATGAAAACAATTTTGTTTATTGCCAGCATACTGGCAGCTTTGTGGGTACTTTTTTTTATACTGTTGTTCATATCTTCGGTTGAGTTGTGCCTCGACCCTAAGGATATTACACGTCTAAAATTTACCATGAGAGGACAATCTTTCGCTGGGAAAATACTCAGTTGGAAGATGTTCTGGGTGATAGCTATTAGAGCGACCCGCAGGCAGCTCCAATTGCTTCTGTTAATTACAGGAGCGCCCATATGGGGCTTTTTATTGTATATGGTCATCGAAAGTATGATCATTGCCGGCAAACGCTTCTATAGCTGGTTGGACTGGCAGTAGGCAATAAAAAGAACCCCTAAGTTTGTGACAAACACATCTTAGGGGTTTCCTTGTTTATAAAATCGTAAAATCAAAAATTGCTAATATCTTCTGCTAATAAATTTCCTAAGTATGAGCCAAATTTTGGCTCTCCTGTTAAATTTTATATTTACAACATTGAAAAAATATGCTATGGCGGCATTGTAGTTAGTTTTTATGTTGTATTATTATTAAGATGTTATCATAGGTTGTTGAGGTTGTTTAGCTTCCTTAAATGATAAGATTTTTATTAATTTTATAATATAAAACTTATTTATGTAAAGAAATCAAACAATTTATTTATTAATTAAAATTATAAACTTATGAAAACAATTTTGTTTATTGCCAGCATACTGGCAGCATTGTGGGTTGATTACTTTGTCTTTTTATTTATTTATTGGATTGAAAGATACGTCTGCCCGAACGATTTTACGAAAGTCCATTTCGTATTGAACAAAAATGGATACTACGGAAAAATCCGTAGCTGGCAAACGTTCTGGATCCTCGTGATCAGAACAACCCGCTGGGAGCTTCAGTTACTAATGTTTTTGACTGGCGCACCAATCTGGGGCTTCATCCTCTACATGGTGGTGGAAACCATCATCATATGGTGTAAGCGATTTTGTAAAGCAGCCAAGCGCTTTTACAGTTGGCTGAATAAATACGGTTGGCTGAATAAATATTAAAAAGAACCCCTAAGTTTGTGACAAACACATCTTAGGGGTTTCTTTGTTTATAAATTTAACCCAACAAATTACCACCTATTGCAACCGTGCTTGCAGGCATATCAAGTAAATGAATATTTACCAAATTACGCTCTACCTGCAATTTTTCAGCAATTAAATCCGTTAGCAACCTTGCCAAACCGCTTTTATCTCCAAAACCGATAGACTGCACTCAAAACGCAAGGAATTACAAGGCTTTATTTTTTTTATAAAATCGTATTTCTATTTGCGTATATTTAATTATCTTGGCATAGATTAGATTTTTTGCTTAACTTTTAACTTTGCTTTGCGTAATGTTAAAACATAAACCAAATAAAAAGAATTGTAAAAAATGGAAGATTTATTTACCCAAAGCACAAAGGTTCAAGATATACCCGAATTTAGTGTCAGCGAGATTTCGTTTGAAATAAAACGATTTGTCGAAACCGCTTTCTCTCGGGTTAAAGTAAAAGGCGAAATCTTTGGAGCCAAACGAGCTGATTCGGGACATTGGTATTTGTCGTTAAAAGATGAAAATGCTACGCTTTCGGCAGTTGTATGGCGTGGTGTAGCCTCTAATCTTCCCATAAAACCGGAAGACGGACTTGAGGTTGTGGCTACCGGAAAAATAACAACTTTTGCCGGTAAATCATCATATCAAATGGTTATCGAATCAATGGAGGTTGCCGGAACGGGTGCCTTGTTAAAGCTTTTGGAAGAACGTAAACAAGCTTTTGCCAAAGAAGGTTTGTTTGATGCAATCCATAAAAAGCCGATACCTTTTCTGCCCAAAACCATAGGAGTGGTAACTTCGGCATCAGGTGCGGTAATCCGTGATATTATTCATAGAGTGCGGGACAGATTTCCAACACATATTTTGCTTATTCCAACTCCGGTTCAAGGCGAGGGTGCTGCCGAAAAAATTGCTCAAGCAATTAAAGATTTTAACCGTCTTGATGAGATATCCGAATATGACAAGCCGGATGTTTTGATTGTGGCGCGTGGAGGCGGGAGTTTGGAAGATTTGTGGCCCTTTAACGAAGAATGTGTAATCAGAGCTGTGTTTGCCAGTCAAATTCCGATTATTTCTGCTGTCGGACATGAAACCGACACCATGCTGATTGATTATGTGGCCGACAAACGAGCTCCGACACCGACCGGCGCTGCTGAATTTGCTGTTCCGGTAAGAGCCGAGCTTCAAGCTAATATTAATAATTTGGATGCCCGTTTGAAAAATTCTAAAATCAGATATTTTAATGAGCTTAATAATATGTTGTCAGGTCTTGCTCGAGGTATTCCGAATTTGGAGCAAATTTTGCAAGAAGCTACGCAAAAATTTGACGATAGAGTTGACCGACTGAAGTCAGTTTTTAAAAATTTGTTGCAAAACAAACTAAGTCAAATTGAGCTTTGTGCAATTAAACCATTCTACATTAAAACAATTATGGATAAGAAAAAAGAAGCCTTAAATAATTTGGAGTTGCGTTTGTCATCAGTTTCGATTGAATCTGTTTTAAGACGAGGTTTTGCTTGGGTAAAAAACAGTTCAGGTAAAACCGTTTACTTGGCCGAAGAAGCACCCAAAAATGATAAATTGGAAATCAGCTTTGCAGACGGCAATATAGATGTCTATACCAACGAAAGTAATGTAAAAAAAATTCAAAAAATAAAACCGACAAAAAAGGAAAAATCAAATAATGAAAAACAAATTTCTCTTTTCGATATTTAGTGCTTTTTTGATGATTTCAAAGGCTTACTCTTTTGAACTTTGCGGTAAAATAAAACAAGGTGAGTTTGTTATAGGCAAAGCTAAAGAAGCAAAAAAAATAACCCTTAATGAAAATGAGTTATTGCTTAGCAAAGACGGGTATTTTTTGATGGCCTTCGGCAGAGATGAAAAAAATACTCAAAGGTTGACTGTTACGGTTGATGAAGACATTAATTATTCTTTTGATGTCGGTGCAACAAAATGGGATGTACAAAATATTAAAGGAGTACCGCCACGCAAAGTAGAACCTTCGGATTCCGATTTGACAGCTATAGAATTGGAACGTAAGCTTGTCAGAGCTTCTCTTAAAGGGATAAAAGATAATACCGATTGGCTTTCAGGATTTATTATGCCTGTTGAAGGTCGTATTTCGGGTAAATTTGGCGGACAACGCATAATGAACAATATCCCTAAAAATCCGCATCAGGGAATGGATATAGCAGCTAAAGAAGGAACTCCGATAAAAGCTTCGGCAAGCGGTGAAGTTGTTTTGGCATATCCGGATTTGTTTTATTCCGGTAATGTTGTTGTTATTGACCACGGATACGGACTGCAAACTATTTATGCACATATGAAAGATATAAATGTAAAAAAAGGTCAAAAAGTAGTGCAAGGTGATGTAATAGGAACCGTCGGTATGACAGGAAGAGCTACCGGACCGCATTTACACTGGGGAGCTTCTTTAAGAAATGTCAGATTTAATCCGCAATCTTTGGTAGATATGGAAAAAAATCAACTGAAATGTTTAAAATTGTAAATAATTATTAATAAAATAGTGATACAAGCAATTTAGAACAAGAGAGGTAAATATGAATGAAAGTGGTAATAAACAAATCAACTGGGATGCAATTACTTGTTTAATTGTTGATGATGATAAATTTTCACGTACTTTTGTGAAAACGGCATTGTATCAAGTCGGTGTAAAAAACACCAAAGAAGCTTCTAATACAGCAGAGGCTATAGAAATACTGCGTAACTATAAAATAAACGTAGTCCTTATGGATCAGCAATTACCGGAACAGAGCGGTTTGGAATTGGCTCGTAAAATAAAAGCCGGCGAGGTGGGTGATAGTAAAGATTTGCCGGTAATTATGGTAACAATAGATACTAAAGAAAATACCGTAATGGAAGCAAAAGCAATCGGTATACACGAATATTTGGTAAAACCTATTTCTCCGCTTGCCTTAAAAAAACGTCTTTGTACAGCTTTTGGAATTAAAGAAAATAAATCATGAGTACTATTCAAATTTTTTACTTGTCTTTACTTCAAGGTATTACCGAATTTTTACCGGTAAGCTCTTCGGGACATCTTATACTGTTATCAAAATTCAGCTATTTTCCGGATCAGGGATTAGCTTTGGATGTGGCTGTTCATGTCGGTTCTATTTTGGCCGTGATGATATATTTTTCGGAAACAATATGCGACATTATAAAAGGTTTGATTAAAACCAATTTTATACCATCATTCAAAAATCAAGGTGCAAAGCTGTTTTGGTTATTGGTTATCGGAACTATTCCGGCCATAATTGCAGGATATTTGTTAAAAGAACATGGAATGGAGTGGGCAAGAAACACCAAACTTATCGGTTGGACAATATTAGGATATGGACTTTTATTGTTTGTTGCCGATAAAATTTCTATGACCATAAGAAAAATTGAACATATAGGCGTTTTTGATGCCATAGTTATCGGATGTGCTCAATGTTTAGCCCTAATACCGGGGACTTCCCGTTCAGGTATTACCGTAACATTTGCTCGATTTTTAGGCATGGAGAGGCGTGAGGCAGCTAAATTCTCAATGTTGTTATCAATTCCGGCTATAATAGGTGCTGCCGTTTTGACAACATTTGAAGTGTGGCAAACAGGTAATATAAACGAGTTGCGTTGGATGTTTGATGGTGTCGTATTTTCGTATATGTCATCGATAGTTGCTATCTATATTGTTATGTGGTGGCTTAAAAAATCGACATTTATGCCATTTGTTTTATACAGAATTGCCTTAGGATCAATTTTATTGCTTGATTCTTATGGAATATTGAGTATAAATATTTAAAAAGTACAAAAGCTCCGGTGGCGGAATTGGTAGACGCGCAAGTTTCAGGTACTTGTGAAGGTTTCTTCATGAAGGTTCAAGTCCTTTCCGGAGCACCAATTAAAAAATACTCGGCATTTGTCCGAGTTTTTTTATGCTCCGGCATAATTTAAGGATTTTTTTCAAAATTCTTAAATTATGTAAAGGACTATCACTTGGGAACGTAGTATTCGTTTCGGTTCGATTTTATCTCCCTCACTCAACAACGTTTTCCAAGATTTTGCAGACAAAAACAAGCAGAGCAATGCTTGTTTTTACTTAGCAATTCTTTCCGGAGCACCAATCTTGACAACCTCCTAAATTTGATAGGAGGTTGAAGTTTTTTCTCTTTACAATTAGCATATTTAATTATAGATTCAAC
>JAFVWM010000039.1 GCA_017501665.1 Alphaproteobacteria bacterium
ACCGATTAATATTAATCCAAGAATCCGCGAAACAGCTCAGGAAATAAGCGGTTTAGTAAAAACACCAAAATCTCGTAATCAAGAACCGATTAATATTAATCCAAGAATCCGCGAAACAGCTCAAGAAATAAGCGGTTTAGTAAAAACACCAAAATCTTCCAGTAAAAAAACGAATGATCTTAATTCAACCGTCAGCAAAGCAGCTCAGGAAATAAGTAATTTGATAAAACCTTCAAAATCTCGCAGTAAAAAGACGATTAATGTTTACATAACAAAGTCTAGGTGATAAAAGCTTTTTTGCTTTTATAGAATCGGATTATAAAAAAATATATAAATATATCGATTGTATAAAATATTCCACAATACTATTTTTATGACGCCAGTTTATCGATGATCTTATTCAGAATATTCTCTCTGTTATATGATGTGTCATAAAAATTTAATCCTAATTCTTTACACTCTTTTTCAAATTTTTTAGAATATTCAACATGTCGTGAAACTACTTTTAAGAGTTCTTCATCAGATATATCTCTGGTATAATCAAATTGCCCCTCGTATTTTCTGACATTCGCTAAAACCTGCTCACCGGTTAATTGAGGGTATCCCAAAACAATAATTTCCAGTTTATCACCAAAAAGTTTTACAGCATCAGCTAATTTTATATGATAACCCTCAATAACGAAATTTAAATTTGGGTAATGATACATAAATGCGTTAACATATGAAGCTACAAAAGGTGCAACTAAATGATTGCTTTTAGAATGATAATCAAACCCAAGATTAGGATAATTTTCTTTAAATGCACCAATAAAAGCATCAATATCAATAATTGAAAATCCGTATCTATTTGCAATCATATTGGCTAAAGTGGTTTTTCCACTGCGAGCGGCTCCGAGTATTAGAATATTTTTCATTATTAAAACCTTATGACATATATTAACCAAGTAATAAAAAACTAAATTAAAATATCAAATATGTTTATAACTAAACCGTTTTGTTTTTACAAGCTAATTGTCTAAAATCATCATAAAGATTGTTACGATAATTGTATTCGCAAAAGTGAGAGATTTTTATTTTGATGTTTTTACTATCTTATATTGGACTTATTTTTTGTTATTTCTGGCGGACAGGTTGTCTGTTTAACCGATTTATCTTCTTTCGAGGTTAAACCTCTTAACTTTTGAATTTTATCTATATTATTTTAAAGTTTGTTACTTAAGCCGACCTCTTGATTATAATAATTAATTTTTCCTTGTTTTGCCATCATTAAAAGCTCATTAAGCTTATCTTCTCCGCGTGTTATATCGTTCAATTCGTTAGTCAATTTCGAAACATCTTCATTGGTCTCAACGAAAAAAATCTGTATTCCTTCTTTCATCATTTCTTCGACGGTTAACTTTATTGGATTATCTTTTGAAATCTTTGCATCCTTTTCACTATAAAACTCATTAGAATATTTTCCTGATAATGACACTGTCGGCATAAAGTCGGTCTTGTCAACTATCTCATAGCCGTATGAAACCGGATTTTCTTTTTTATATTGTAAAAATTTTTCTTTAGATGATAAAACTGCGAACTTATCATAGGGCTTGGGTGAAAATCCGCAAAAATAATTACTTATACCATCAACTTGCAATGGGTACATAGAAAGTTCATTTGGCGAGGCAAAAGATGCATTAACTAAGTCCTCTTCATACATTGTCAGCCGCTCTCTCTTACGCAAAGTGTCTCCTTCAAATTTCTCCGGACTGATATTACTGAAGTGGTATAGTTTGGGAGTAGATGCCATTATTTTATCTTGTTTCTGACGTTGTTGGGTTTTTAAAGCGCTAATCAGAATAGAACTATCTTCTTCGGGAAATCTTTGAAAAATTTCTTCGATAGGCTTAAATCGTTGAGAATATTCTCGGTGGCTTTCATTATGTTTGAGATTACCTACATTCTTTTTTGTATCATCATAAATTTGTTCATAAATAATTTGAGCATTGGTTACTCCTTTTTCTTCATCATAGTAATTAAGAAAATCTATTTTTTCTTCTGGAGTTTTTTTGTTTTTAAAATCATCTATACAACTCATCTGCTCATCCCCCCTAATACTACCAAGTATACTATACTTTGGCTCTATTTCAAGCTTTTTTAACAATCGATAATTTCTATAATCTTTATAATTTTAACACTTTTATGCAACATCTATGTTTGAAGTATATTTTTTATAAAAATCTATTTGATATTCGCTTAAGTTACTTGAGTGACTTGTTAAAAAAGCCATTGAATAATCTCATAAACAGTATATTGTTCTATTATAACAATGTTTTTTATATTGAGAGTTATCCATGCATCTGATGAAAGTTAACGAAATATATTACAATCTTTTGAAATCAGGCAAGAAAACCATAGAATTAAGGTTGTATGACGAAAAACGCAAAAATATTAAAACAGGTGATATAATAGAGTTTTCAAATACTTCTGACGTAAATGATAAGTTTATGGCAAAAGTGACAAATATATACCACGCCGACAACTTTATCGAACTTTGTAAAAATATTGACTGTACAAAAGCCGGTTTTTCTACCGATAGTGAGCTTATAAATGTATTAGAATCTTTTTATTCTTCAGATTTGCAAAAGATCTTCGGGGTTGTGGGAATCGAAGTTCAAATACACTATACCGACGATACTCTTGACTAATAACAGGCAATATTTTACTATAGAAAAAATATTTAATTTTAGAGGGAGCGCTTTATGGAAATTTGGGACTTATACGATGAAAACCGTCAAATTATAGGCGAGCATATTCGTGGCGAAGAATTACCTGATAACGGATACCACTTGGTTGTTCATGTATGGATCAGAAATTCAAAAGGTCAATTTTTAATAGCTCAGCGTTCGGCCTCTCGTGAACAAAATCCGCTAATGTGGGAATGTCAAGGCGGTTCGGTATTAAAAGGAGAAACCTCCATACAAGGGGCTTTGCGTGAGGTAAAAGAAGAAGTCGGAATAGATTTGGATGCCGATATGGGCAAAGTCATATTTTCAAAAAACAGAGGTTTTATTAATGGGCACAAATTTAATGATATTATGGATGTATGGCTTTTTGAATATGATGGTAAATGCGTTTTAGAAAAAGCAACGACAAAAGAAGTTGCTCAAACAAAGTGGTTATATCCTAATGAAATAATGCAATTATATAACAATAATCAACTCGTTTTGACTCTGGCATATTTTTTTGAAAAAATTGTAAATTATAAATAACTTTTAATATTATACCAATCATAAAAATCTGCTCGATACTTGTGTTAGTTAAAAACAGGACATCAAATCTACTTACTTTTATCTTTGTGTCGAGCTTTTGAATGTATTACCATGTTTTCAGATATTTTTTGCCATATCTTAATTCCGTTTTCTTTTAATTTGTCAAATAGTTTCAAAGAGTTCTCATCATTTCCGCAAACAAGTTCTCTAACCGAAGGCAAAGGTTCTCCGGACAATGAATTTCTTACACCATTAACAATAACATTACCGGATAATCCTAAAATAGCCTGACCTTCTTTACTTAATCCTTTTTGTGTTGTGTCATAGCCCAAAAAATTATGTTGCTCAACGTCACCCATAGACGGTGTCAAAAACATCTCACCTCTTTTTTTAGGAAAGTAACTCAACATAACCTCATTATTCATGGACATCCGTCGAACCTCTTTTTCAAAATTATTATAATGACTAATATCATCGTCTTGTGCAGATACTTTTTTGTTGATTTTGTCTGTTTTTATGCTATAAGTTTTACGAAAAATAATAATTAAATATTACTATTATGGAAAAAAATAAATTTAACTTACTGCTAAGATCATGGACTAAAGATCCGTCTTTGATCGGCTTTTGGGCTGTTACTACAGAAGGTGAAAAAATGATAAAAGTTCATTTAACCGACTTTTATCATATGATAAAAACGATGTGGTTTGAACATCGAGAAGTATTTCCAAACAAAGGAACATACAAGATGATCAGACGAAATCTCATTAGAACCATAGCTCTGACCTTGAACGAAACCCCCTTCAGATGGCGGTTTATACCTGACGAATTGTGCAAAGAAATTTTACACAAACTCTATCAAAGATGGATTCCTATACGCAACTTAAATGGCGATTTTAAGACATTGCTGTTTTATAAAGCTTCGAAAATAGGATTTCATAACAGGTTTGCTAAAAGGCCTTGTTTTGTAAACAATAAATTAAATGTTGTTTTTAGTGAGGATCAAGCTGTCGGTATTGCTCATTTTATGCAAAACAAACACGTTGAAATTTTGTTCCTAAGGCCAATAGCCGTACATGACAATGAAATCAGTATGTCAAAGGCAAAAAAGATTATTTTGGAATGGAATAAAAATAATTTTCCGAAATTGTTTGCCCATCTGCCGTCTTTTGCCACTTGTTGTTTGGCAAATATTTTTTTAGGCAGTGAGAATCAAAATGTTGATGCCTTAATAAGCGATTGTTATGCATCTTGTTCTAAAGGACGTGCTTTTGAAAACATTATTTTAAATCGTAATGGTTTTCCTATGGAAAAATCAGACTGTTTAAAAGCAAAGAAGGTTTTTGTATCCATTGTAACGGATATAGAAAACTTTAAGAAGTTAAATCCCAGTTTTTCTCCCATCCCGTTTATATCTGACTATATAAACCAATGGGAATAAATTAAAAGCAGTAGTTTTTATGACTACTGCTTTTAATTTATCTTTTCTTAATATTACATAGAGCATTTATCAGAAATTATGGACTCAACCTTAACACCTTCTAAAGATGATATTGCCGATGATATTTTTTCAACTGTTTCGGCATCAGTATCTAAGACAATACTCATAACACTAATATTTTTTTCTTTGTGAGGAACACCCATGCGACCGATGATAACATCTCTGTTTTTGTGCAAAATGTCATTAAGTTCATCAACCGATGCATAATTTTCTACAATTACACCTATTAAAGCGACACATGTTTTCATATTTTTCTCCTTATTTTAAAATATTTGATTTATACATAATCATTATTTTTAATATTTAAACAAAAGCGGCCTTATTTGACCGCTTTTAATGCTTGAGTAAGCTCATCTTTTAATGAATTTAACTGCTCCTGCAAATTTAACAAAATTTCTCTGGTTTTTTCATCCATCTCCATAGTATGAGGAGCTTCTTCAAAAAAGTCTTTTTGAATTTCTTCTCCGATAAAAGCTTTTACGCCTTTTTCTTTAAACATCTTTTGCACACCTTCAATGGTATAACGCTTTTCGTGCAAATAATGTTGTATTGTTCTTATTATTTCGACATCATCGGGACGATAATAACGGCGACCGCCAGAGCGTTTCATCGGCTTTATTTGCTCAAACTTTGTCTCCCAAAAACGTAATACGTGCGTAGCGACACCCAACTCTTCAGCTAGTTCGGCAATCGTACGAAATGCTGCTTTGCTCTTGTTTACCGGCATAAAAAACTCTTTTATTACTGATTAATAATTTTACGCATTGTTTGAGACGGTTTGAAAGAAATAACTCTTCTTGAGGAAATAACAGCTTCGACACCTGTCTTAGGGTTACGACCAGTACGAGCATTTTTATCACGAAGAGAAAATGTACCGAATGAAGATAATTTTACATCATTACCGGAACTTAATTCTTTAACTATTTCATCAACGATCATATCTAAAATTTCATTAGAATCTTTTCTTGATAAACCGACTTCGGTATAAATTGCCTCGGCAACATCTAAACGAGTAACTGTTTTCATCTTCAATCCTTATTGTTAGTATAATAAATCTTACTTCTTGAAATATGTATATTAAATTGGACAGGTTGGCAAGACATAATCCACAATTTTTTGTTCTTTTTTTTACAAAAAAAGATTCCGCTTTTAAGTGGAATCTTTTTATCTTGGTAAATTATTCTTAATACATATCGTAAAGAACGGTTTGCAGTTCATCAAGATCGACTTTTTCGATTTCGTTACGAATCGTTGAAACAAAATCATTTCGAACTAAGTTGGCGGCATTACCGACAGCTCTGGAAAATGAAAAAGCATCTGCACCGCCATGACTCTTTACGGACAAACCGTTAAGTCCGACAAACATAGCTCCGTTATATTGACGCGGATCCATTGTCTTTTTTAGCTTCATCATTGCCGGAAGCATAAACAATACACCGACCTTAGCCAAGATTGATGATTTGATACAATCTTTAATCATTCGGGTCATTTGTTTGGCTGTACCCTCAATTGATTTTAGAGCAATATTTCCGGTAAAACCGTCTGCAACAATAACATCTGCTACGCCGTTTGGAATATCGTGAGGTTCAATATAACCGATAAAATCCATATCCGTTTTGGAATTTTTTATCATTTGTGCTGCTTGCTTAATCTCTTCTTTGCCCTTCATTTCTTCTGATCCGATATTAAGCAAAGCAACTTTAGGCCTTGCAATACCCAAAGCATTACGGGCAACAACATTTCCCATAAAGGCAAATTCCACCAGATTGACAGCATCACACTCGGTGTTAGCTCCCAAATCAAGCATTACATATTTACCGAAACGATGCGGCATTATACTGACAATTGCCGGACGATGAATCTTGGTAATTGTCTTTAATGTTAACTTAGAAATTGCCATTAACGCACCTGTATTACCGGCAGATACAACAGCTTGTGCCTCGCCTCTTCTTACGGCATCAATAGCCATAAACATACTGGTATTGCGATTTCTGATAACCGACGAAGGCTTGTCTTCGTTGTGCACCATTTCGGGTGAATGACGAACTTCGCATACTTTTTCTAAAATAGGAAATTGTTGAAAGATAGGGTTTACTTTGGCTGTGTCGCCAAAAAGAATAAATCTGATATCAGGGTGCTCCTTTGCCGCAATGGCAAGTCCTTCTATAACGACTCGAGGGGAGTTATCTCCCCCCATAGCATCCACAGATATGACCATTTTATTTTCAGTCAATGTCAGCTCCGTTATATTCCCTTAATATTGCAAGGGGTTTTTATAATAAGTTATTCAGCAGTTTTTTGTGCAACTACTTCACGACCATCGTATTGACCGCATTTCGGGCATACGTTGTGAGGTCTTTTCAACTCACCGCAATTTGGGCATTCCATATAAGAATTTGCCTTCAATGCATCGTGTGAACGACGCATATCACGACGAGATTTTGATGTTTTCTTCTTAGGTGTAGCCATTTTTTTATACTCTATTTAAAGTTATTACAATTTGTTATCGGCAGTTGTAGCCTATTTAGTTTTAAAATGCAACCAAATAAATACAACTTTTTGTGAAATTCTTATGCTCTTTTAGCAAATATTTTATATTTTGCAAGGCTTTTTTATTATTTTTTTAATTTTTTAAGCACAGCAAAGGGATTATTTGCTTCGGTAGTTTCTTCATCAAACTCAGATATAAATGAAAATTCCTCGCCTTCTTTACGCGGAAAATCATCTAAAACCAATGCCAGATGCTCCATCGCAATTGATGCCAAATCGATTTGCCCGTTATCTAGAATGTCCAATAATTCGTCATCATATTCAAAATCAATCTCTTTTATATCATTTTGTGTCATTTTAGTATCAAATTTCAACGAAAATTCGTTATGATACGGCTTTATAAAACTTTCTAAAGATATTACCGAAACTTGTTCGACATCTGCATCCACAAACCCCTTAACTTCAAGCAAATGTTCTTTTTTATAAAGTTTTACGGTTATTTCGGCGCTAAAGTTCTTAACCGAAGGAACTTTCATTATCTCGGTTATATAATCTAATTCATCTGAATTTGCTTCCAGTCTATATTTTTGAGTTGAGGAACTCATATCCTCAAGTTTTAGGGGATAAGAAAAAATTTTTTGCATAAATTGTTTCCTTGTATTATATTTATATTGATTTATTTAATTTGATATAATCTCAAGGAAGGTAATATGTCAACAAACAAAATAATTTTAGGCCTTTTATGTTGCGTGGCCTTGTCTGCATGCTCTACATCCAAACAAAATGAATGGTTCGTTAATCATAACGGCAATATGCCGACAGAAGAAAGAATCGCTAAAATAAAAAAAGGTTCAACAAAAGACGACGTTCTTCAAATTTTGGGTGCACCTTCCGCTGTTATATCTTTTGATGAAAATACTTGGATATATATGTCTTCGGATATTAAACGCGTTGCTTTTGCAAAACCCAAAGAAATAAATCGAGATATTTTAAGATTGCGCTTTAATAGTGACGAAAAAATCACTGAAATTACAAGGCTTGATGAAAATAGCGGTAAAAAACTGACACCCTGTCAAGATGAAACCGAAGTAAAAGGCGAAAATTTGGGATTTTTCAGAAAATATTTCGGAGGCGTGGGACAATATAACCCTATGGCCGGACAAAATAATTCCGGAAGGATGTAAATTTATTTACTTAAATAGTTGATTATTCCGTAAAGAGTATTCAGTTCTTGCTCGGTCATTTGTGCACGAGTAAAAATGTTGCGCAAATTAATAAGCAATTTTTCTTTTTTGTTTTCATCTTTGTAATTGGCAAAATCACTGAGTTTATTTTCGATATGCGAACAAAAAAGCATTACTTTTTCTTTGTTGGCTATTGTCGTATGATTTGTTACAAATTCTGAAGAAAATAATGTATTATGCGCTTTGTAAAACTCGTAGCCGACCAATAAAACGGCTTGAGATAAATTGAGCGAACAATGCGCAGGATTTAAGGGGATATTAATAATAGCATCGGCTAATGACACGTCTTTATTTCTTAAACCTGTACGTTCTGGCCCAAACATAAAACCGCATAAAACATTACTTTTTAAGTTTTTAGCGACCTCTTTGACTCCTTCATCGGCATTGTAAACCGTTTTGGTTTGGTCGCGATGACGTGCGGTTGTAGCCAAAACATATTGCAAATCAGCAACGGCATCCTTTGTTGAAGAATACACTTTTGCATTTTGCAAAACATCTTCAGAGTTTGAAGATGCCGATATCGCCTTTTCTGATAAATGATTTTCTTTCGGATTCACCAAACGCAGTTCCGTCAAACCGCAGTTTTTCATGGCGCGTGCGGTCATACCGATGTTTTCTGCCAATTGTGGTTCTACCAATATTACGCAAGGAAGATTATTGTTCATTGGTTATAAAACTACCTTTTTTATAGATATATTTTTCAATATCTTTATCTTTTTTAATATTCATTTTGGGAAGTTTTACGGTCTTTTCCACGATCTTTTTTGCTTCTTTATAGCTCATACCTTTGGCCATAAGCTCTTGCATTTTCATATTTTTTTCAGCCCAGTTCATAACACCTAAAAGCTGTTGCCTATCCTTATCATCTTTGTTTTTTATACTACGACGGATAGATTTTTTACTTTCAATTTCAAGCTCTGCTATTTCTTTAGGAGTAACCGCTATGGGCGGAGGCGGAACTTCATCTTCCAAATTCTTTTCAGCGGATATTACCTTTTTATCATCCTCTTTTATCAATTCCGCTACCGTTTTTTTGTCTGTATTTATTTTTTGTTGTTTTGAATTTGGAGGCAAATCCTTTTTACTAAACACAACACCGACATTTGTTTGTCTTTTTCCGACATTAACAACCTGCGCATCTGATATGACAGGTACTATGACAGATACAATAAGTAAAAATATAAATCTTTTAAACATTGTTGATTGTACCTTAATCTCTGGACATCAAGTCAAAACTGTTAAATAACAAGTTTTCCATATCCAATCCCGTTCCGTCTTCAACCACATCTAAAAAACCGGAAAACATTGTGTCAAACGGATTATTCTGATGACCCAATCCGTTGTATGCCTGTTCAAGCTCAGCTCTGTAATCAGATAGGAAATTACTAAACTTATCATTATACGATTCAGGGATTTTATATCCGAGACTTCTTAAATGGTCTAACATTACCTTGATATTGTGTTGATTAACTTCGGGTGCAAGCATTTCTTGTCCGTAAGCAGTACCATACGTGGTAACTTCGCCGGTATAATTCAGTTTACCGAATTGTCCCGAACCACGCCAGCTTGTTCCGTTATTTTGGATATCTTGATCAAGCGCTATGCTTTTTTTGACAGTTCCGTCCTGAGTTTTAGAACTGTCTTTAACAGTAGATATTTTCTTAACCTCCACACCGGTTTTAGCATTGCCCTTGGCATCAATAACCGGAACATATTTGGGGTTGTTGTCAGCATTTACCGGATTATATTTTAACGGTGGAATATAATTTTCATTATTAACTTCTCTAGATATTTTGGCGACACCGCCTGTTTCTTGCTGTTGATTTGCTTTCATAGCCTTGTCAAAAGCATCTGTCTCCCACGGATTGGCAGGAAGTTGTGCAAAGGCGGTACCTGCAAGCATAATAGCAACCAGGCTAAAGCAAAAATAAATTTTTTTATTCATAGCAGAAACCTCCTTACAAATTAATTCGTACTATTATAATAACACAAAATATGGCAATATAGTATTACAAAATTGTTATATTTTGCTTAATTTTTTTTATTTTTTTGCTTTAACTCTTTAATTTGCTTTTCCAATAACTCTAATTGACACAGAATCGGGTCTTTATCTGTTGCACAGGCACCATAAGCCGAAAAGGCCTCTGGTTTTAGGGCGCTCTTATCAACAATATGCGCCGGTACTCCGACAACGGTCTTGTTTTTGGCAACATCTTTCAAAACTACGGCATTTGCTCCTATTTTCACATTGTCATTTATAATTATGGGGCCTAATATTTTTGCGCCGGCACCGACAACAATATTATTTTTTAGGGTGGGGTGCCGTTTGGTCATCTGTTTACCGTTTTTATCAAAAACCGTCGTTCCCCCTAAAGTAACACCATGATATAATGTTACATTGTTGCCTATTTCCGAAGTTTCACCGATAACAACCCCCATACCGTGATCAATAAAGAATCCGTTACCGATTCGGGCTGCGGGATGAATTTCGATGCCGGTAAAAAATTTGGTAATTAAGGAAAGTATTCGTGCCGTAATTTTCCAATTTTTGTTCCAAAGCCAATGATTTAGGCGATAAGACATTATTGCATGAAGTCCTGATGACAGTAAAAAAGCCTCTAATTTGCTTGATGTTGCAGGGTCTCTGGTAATAACAGCTTCGGCGTCTGATAAAATTATCTTGAATTTTGATTCCATTTTATGCTAAATTCCTTCAAAAATTAACTTTTTATAAGATTATATGCTATATAATCGCTAAAACAACAATATTTTAGGTTAATAACAAATGTCAGAAATTTTATTTAACGGTCATGCCGGAAGATTGGAAGGTCGCTATCATCAAAGCGACAATCCTAATGCTCCGATAGCATTAATTTTGCATCCGCATCCGCAATATGGCGGAACGATGAATAATAAAGTTGTATATACTTTATTCAGTGTTTTTCAAAACCTCGGTTTTTCTGTTTTGCGTTTTAATTTCAGAAGTGTCGGACGTTCACAAGGTGAATTTGAAGATGGTCCGGGCGAATTGTCTGATGCGACAGTTGCTCTTGATTGGCTACAATCGGTTAATCCCGAAGCTCGTCAATGTTGGGTTGCCGGATATTCTTTCGGTGCGTGGATAGGTTTGCAACTTTTGATGCGCAGACCGGATATAAACAACTTTATTGCCGTTTCGCCTCCGGCTAACGAAAAAGACTTTTCATTCCTTGCGCCCTGCCCGACATCAGGTCTCGTTACTCAAGGAAATATTGATGAAATCGTTATTCCATCAAGCGTAACAACTATGGTAAAACGTCTTAATACTCAACGTAACATTTCGGTTGATTATGCCTTAATCGAAGGTGCTGACCATATGTATAATAACCATTTGGTCGACTTATATAAAATTGCCGGACACTATATTATTGACGCCATGAAGAAAAAAGCTCCGACTCGCAAGCGTCGCGGAAGACGTAAAAAATCGGAGTTGGAAGAAGAAACGTTAATGATAGAAGCAGATAGCGACAATATAAACGACAACATCGAAACAGATGATTTTCAAGATGATTTTGATGATGATGAATAATAAAAAACTCGGAAGCCGGTGCTTCCGAGTTTTTTATTACATTTTTGCCAGTTGTTGAAGCTTAAGTTCCTTTAGGACGTACAGCCTTATGGCGCTTGATAAATTGTTTGTTCTTTTGTTGCGATCAATGTCAGTAATCAGCTCATTTAAGCTTTTGTGTTTGACAAGTGCAATTCTTTTTAATTCGTGCAAAAATTCTTCTTCCAAGCAAACACTTGTAGAATGGCGACCGGCAATTACAACTGATATTTTTTTCAATTTTATTTCTTCCTAAATGCGTCTATTGATACAACTTCGGCGGTTTCACCAGAAGCTCTTTTCATCGGGTGAGATTCACGCTCATCGGAAATCGGCGCATATTCGCTCGGTGCAAAACTTAAAGCAAAACGTGCATGCGGATCAGCAAAATATGTTATCGAATCGTATGGTATACGCAAAGTATGAGGAATATTTGAAAAACTTAAATCAACCTCAAAATAATTTTCCGAAAGCATCAAATTGGCAAATTGATGTTGCAAAACAATGGTCATATCTTCGGGATATTGATTAAGCAAATCCGACGACATTCTGACATCAGGATGATTAGTCTTAAATGAAATATAAAAGTGATGCTCTCCGGGAAGACCTTCATCCGATGCAACTTTCAAAGCCTCTATTACTACATGTTTTAAGGCTTTTTCCATCAGTTTGTCATAGTTTATTTCGTTTATCATACAACCTCTTTTAATGTTTGTTGAATGGGGATTTTCTGTTGATAGGAAATCCCCAAACCCCACTCAAAGAATCCTAAGTCTTTAAGAATTATGGTTGTTGCAAACTACCAATTAGGCAGCCATAGCAACAGGAGCTACGTTATTATCGTTAGCATTTATTTAAATTTGAACCGATAACGGTGGTATCTTGCCGAACACAACTTACCTATCTTTACTGAACCCTGTCAAACCTGTATCACCCCCTTTATAATAAAAATTTGGTGGAGGTGCCGGGAACTGCCCCCGGGTCCAAAGATCCTATTTCATAGAGCCTCTAGTGTCATAGTCAGAAAATCTGACAAAAGTAATATAATACCATTTCAAAAAAATTGCAAGATATAAAAAACTTGCAATTTAGAATAGCTTATGATACCCAAGGCTTAGAAAACTTATTATTAATTAAAATTTATTATCATGAATCCAGACGAATCAAAAAATTATTTAAGAACAGTTCAACTAAGAAATTGTCTGACACCAAAAGAGCAACATGATATCCTTCTCGAGATTGTTAGCGGCAACAATTTTAGCGTTTTCAACTTTTTACAAGCATTAAAATACCGCTTCGAGCTTACTCCGGATGTGGTTTATTTGGCTCATATCAGAGGACAGGAATGGATTAATGCCTGTATTGCATGCCAAAACCTTGCTACCGACCGAGTTGCAAAACTGTGTTATATGCTATCTGAGGACCCTACGCATTTTTATAATGATTGTTTTGTAGGTATTCTTGATAAAGAAGGTACCAGAACAGAGCCCAACTTCCTTATGGCGTATATAATAGATCCGACATACACCCTTAATTATATGGGAAATTTGGGTTTATGGGATGATATTCTGGTAAAGATTCTTCATCAAGCCAAATCGCTCAGTTTATGGCATGACTACGGTCATCTTTATGATTATCTGTCTTGTAGTGCGCCGGAAGAGTGGGTAAATGCTCACAAACATGACTTGCTTTGAAAATTTAAACAAGCTGTGGGTAAATACACAGCTTGTTTGCTTTTTAAATAACTGATTTATAATGCATATATAATAACAATAATGGAGTCTTTTAACATGACAAAAATTGCGATTTGGTGTCGTCATAAAGATGATAATATTATCGGAATCGGCCCTAATATTCCTTGGCATATTCCTTCTGATTTTAAGAGGTTTCGGCGTATTACCGAAAATGCAAGTATTACCTGTGGGCAAACTACTTATGAAAGTTTTCCTAATCGCACTTTACCGAATCGAAAAATTTATGTTTTGACTTTTGATGAAAATTATGAAGTCTCCGATAAAAAAAATCATTTTATCGTAAATGATGCAAAGTCATTAAAAGATTTTGAGGAACCTTTGTACGTTTGCGGGGGCGCCAGTATTTATAAGATGTTTATGCAAAAAATGGCACCGGATGTTATCGTTGACTCTTGTTTTATGGGTGATATAAATTCTTCATTAGAAGGTATACCTGTTGATATAAGCGAATGCATCGAATCGATGAAAAAAAATTATACAAAAGTCTCGCCTGATTATGAAGAAGATAATGTTATTACAACTATTTGGGTGAAAAAAGGCGAATTTGTATCACAAGAAGTTTTAAAACACATTACTATGTCGATTATTAATAATTAAAAAAAGGAGTTTTTATGAAACAATATTTAGATGTTTTGAAAGACATTATGGAAAACGGACAAGATGCAAACAATCGTACCGGAATCTATGCAAGAAAAGTTTTCGGAAGACAGATGCGCTTTGATTTGAGCGCGGGCTTCCCTTTGGTAACCACTAAAAAAACCTATTTGCGAGCTATCATTCATGAGCTTATTTGGCTGTTGTCGGGTAATACAAATATTAAGTATTTACACGATAATAATGTTACCATTTGGGACGAGTGGGCTGATGAAAACGGCGACTTGGGACCGGTTTACGGACATCAATGGCGCAATTTCAATTCGCAAGGAATCGATCAGATTAAAGATGTGATTGAACGTATTAAGAAAAATCCGCAAGATCGTCGATTGATTGTTACAGCATGGAATCCGGCTCAGATTGAGGAAATGGCCTTGCCCCCTTGTCATGCCTTTTTCCAATTTGATGTTACTCCGGACGGAAAACTTAACTGCATGTTATATCAACGCAGTTGTGACATGTTCTTAGGTGTGCCGTTTAATATTGCGTCTTACTCTTTGTTGACCATGATGATTGCTCAGGTTTGCGGATTAAAGGCCGGTGAGTTTGTTCACACATTGGGTAATGCGCATATCTACTCCAACCATTTTGATCAGGTTAAACTTCAGCTTTCACGTGAGCCTTATCCGCTACCAAAGATGAAGATTAACCCTGAAGTAAAAAACATTGACGACTTCAAATATGAAGACTTTGAATTGGTTGACTATCAATGCCATCCAACCATCAAAGGTGATGTTGCTGTCTAAGTTTATTTCTGATTTAAAAAGTAAAAACGCTAACCGGGCTTGTTATAAGCGAGTTAGCGTTTTTGTTTAATATCGCTCATTAGCATCAAACCTTATGCCATTTTTGTAGGCAATAAGGGAGCCTTGAATTTCTTTTCCGCGACAATATACGGTCGCCCGCATAACTTCGCAGTATTCTTCTCTGGAACACCATCTTCTTATTCGCGAATGTTCCGTAATGTTTTTCATGGTATTCTTTCTATGCTTTTTATACACAGCATAGCTGTTTATATCAACATGGATACCGTGTTTTTCGGCATAGCTTTTCATTTTTTCTATGCCTTGTTTTTTACACTCTTTCATAAAAATTTTTTTATCTGATAAATATCAGAAAGGAACACTCCTTTAGGTGCACCTGTTTAAAGTAAAAAAAATAAGAATAAAAATAATCTAACACGGTTATTTATAATATAAAAACAATTTATGCGCAATAGTAAAAAGATATTTTTGACAAAATTTAAAAAAAAATAAAAATCCCCTAAAAGCACATCTTTACACGAAAGAACGCAATTAGGGGATATCATAACAACAATGGAACACTCTTAAAATAAATTATTAAGAGTTTATGGTGGCGACGACGGACTTGAGAAAATAAGTATAGGAAACAAAGCAAAACAAAGAGTGTCCGCCGCCGCTATATTTTATAAAGACAAGTTGCAAACTACCAAATAGCTATGGCAGAAAAACAAATTGGAGCTTGCTCCTTGTCTTATTTTTATCAAAACCCCTCTAATGCAAAACTTTAACAAAGAATTGTAAAAGAGGGTAAAAACAGGCACAGAACAAAAAATGGAAAAAAGCAGTCATTGTGCCTGACGCGTTGAAGAGATAGTAAGGAAGACAGCACCTCTGGCGAGGTGTTTATCTTGTGGCTAGGGGCTACTGGCAAAAGAGAAATCTTTGTCAGCCCCCGCCACTATATCTTGTATCTCTGTAACTTTTGTTGAAAGTCCTTAGCTTGCTATATAAAGCAGGAACTTTACAGAGATAATAATTTATTCATAATTTTTTATTGAGCGTAGAGAAACATATTTATTTAGTATTGTCAACAGTTTTTTGCGAAAAACGACAAAAAAAATACACCTTGTTTATGAGGTGCATTTTTGAGTTATTATGAATATTGTAATTTACTTTTCTTCGCCTTCGGCAATTATACCCTTCATCAAAATAAATTTAGGTGTTTTACCGTTGTAAGAATTATGCTTTTTGGCTAAATCAAGAGCCTCTTTATCTTCTACGGCATTGTGCAACACATTGTTCTTTTTTTCGCACTGCGGAACAGAAGTTTTTTTGGAAGGCGAATCGACTTCTTGTTCTTTTGCTTTATCCACTTTTATTTCTTCGGGCGCTTTTAATATTTTTTGCAAAATATCTTGCGTTTCTTTGGAACGGCGGTTGGTATAAACAATATTTTGTTTTTCTGCCGGAAGTAATTCCAAAACTTTTTCAAGATTTTCGAGTTGTTTGTTCTTTTTGATTAAGTTGATATCATCAACCACTAAAATATCGACCTTTGATAAGTCAAGCTTTTCATTATTTACAACATCTAATAACAAATCAGGTGCACCGATAATGACATTTGCTTCATCGGAAATATTTTCTTCGGCATCTTGTATTGCTGCTGAGCTTATCTCGTGATATTTATTAAATATTGCCAAATTGTCAGAAGTGGTAACTGCCGATTGTGAATTGGCCGTTACTATCAAAATATTTTTGGCTTTTTTAGCATGAATAATATCGAGCAAAGGCAAAACATAGGACATTGTCTTTCCACAACGCGCCGGTGCTATGGTAAAAATATCTCGACCTTGTAAAATCGACGGTATAACATCTGACTGAACCGAGGTAGGCTCGGTTATACCGAATTCATCTATGGCTTTTATGGTGTCTTCACTTAAACCCAAGTCCTTAAAATTCATTTTCGGATCCTTTTTAATTAGTTCTGCCGTATTTATCTTCAAAACGGACTATATCGTTTTCATCTAAACTATCACCGGTCTGAACCTCGATAAACACAACATCTTCATCGGTATTGTTTTGTATTCTGTGTTTTACTTCGCAAGGAATATAGACTGATTCATCAGCTTTTTTTACCAACAACTCATCGCCTAAAGTAACCATTGCCTCTCCTTTTACGATAATCCAATGTTCATTACGATGATGATGAAGCTGTAAAGATAGTATTCCTTTAGGATTTACGGTTATTTTTTTTACGCAAAAATTCGGTGAAGATTCAAGGACTTCCCATGTTCCCCACGGACGTGTGTCAGCATCACCTTTTTTATATAATGTAGTCATTTTTATTCCTTAATAAATTCAGTTTTTCTCTTGATGAATACAAATATAGATAATATAAGTAAAAACGCAAGGTAAAAAAATTTATATGGTAACAAAATTATGAAAGAAAAGGTCTCCGATAAGGCTCTAAAAATATCAAAGCTGTTTAATAAAACCATAAACAGCAAAAAGTCTGTGTCCGAAAAATTTTCATATATTACCGCCATGCTTGCCGAACAGTTGAGTGTTGATGCCTCTGTATGTTATTTGGTTGTTGATGACAACTATATTGAGTTGTTTTCGTCTTATAATATTAACCCCGAGCTAAACAATCGTATAGCCATAAAAGTAGGCGAAGGAATTATCGGCGGTATTGCTCAAAGTAAGCTGACAACCGAAGTTGAAAATATATGGCAACACCCTAATTTTTTATATCGCGAAGGTGTTGATGAGGAAAAATTCAAAAGCTTTTTAGGAACACCCGTCTTGCGTTGGGGACGATCTATCGGGGTTTTGGGGCTTTATCAAAAGGAGCTTTATAATTTTAAAAAAGAAGAAGTTCATGCCCTTGAGATGCTGGCAATGGAATTTTCGGATTGGTTAGCCTCGGACGAAGTAAGAGAATATAAAAATACTTTCATAAAAGAAAAAGGTCATAATACCAGAGATACTTTCAAAGGATTATCTTTAAGTCGCGGTTACGGATACGGTCCTGCCGTTGTGCATAGAAGGCGTCATGCCGTTACCAAAATTTTTGCCGATAACAAAGATGTTGAATTGGAACGCTTGCAAAAAGCTCACACCCAAATGAATATTGATTTGGATGAAAAGTTTAATCAAAGCAAACTCGGTATCGGTGAACATGCCGATATTTTAGATGCATACAGAATGTTTGCTAAAGATAAAGGGTGGTACAATAAAATTGCCGGCCATGTAGAAGCCGGACTTACCTCTGAAGCTGCGGTCGAACGTGCTTATGAAGATATGTGGAACAGGTTATCCGCCACTCAAGATACCTACCTTAAAGAACGTTTACACGATCTTAGAGATGTTGCTGACAGATTGTTAGGATATCTGTTTGGCGATACAAATGATATTACACCGACAAATTTAGATGGTTTTGTGGTTGTGGCTCAAATGATGGGGCCTGCTGATTTGATGGATTATGATTACCACAAAATAAGAGCCTTGGTTTTGGAAGACGGCACAGCCACAATGCATGTGGCCATTGTGGCAAAAGCTTTGGGCATTCC
The DNA here is from genome assembly GCA_017501665.1 of Alphaproteobacteria bacterium. Taxonomy (GTDB): domain Bacteria; phylum Pseudomonadota; class Alphaproteobacteria; order RF32; family CAG-239; genus CAZU01. The sequence continues at coordinate 18,793 of JAFVWM010000039.1, forward strand.
TGTTGTTTCAAAAATAAAAAGTGTTTTCAGTCAGATAAATAATGGCGAATTGTTGGCGGTGAACGGCGACGACGGAATTGTATATATTCGTCCCGATGAAAAGATAATCGAAGTCTTTGAAGCTAAAATCAACGAAAGAAAAGAACAAATCGCACAGTTGGCCGAGCTTAGAAAATTGCCGGCAAAAACTTTAGATAAAAAAAGAATAAATACATATATAAATGTCGGTTTGGATTTTGATCTTGACTATATCGAAAGTACCAACTGTGACGGTGTCGGTTTATATCGCACGGAAATTCCGTTTATGGCGGCAGAAAAAATGCCGGATGTTGAAACGCAAGTTTCTTATTATAAAAAGCTTATGGATAAAGCCGGCGACAAAAAGGTTGTCTTTAGAAGTCTTGATGTGGGATCTGATAAGCTTTTGCCTTATTGGACGTATTCAGGCGAAGAAAATCCGGCTATCGGCTGGCGTTCTATTCGTATAACATTGGATAGACGAGCAATATTACGTCAACAAATGCGAGCTTTTATCCGAGCAACTGCCGGAAAAGAACTTAATGTTATGTTTCCGATGATTGCAAATTTGAGTGAATTTAGAGAAGCAAAGGAAACTCTGCTGATTGAGTTGGAAAAGGAACAGCGCAAATCAAAAAACACACCAAAAAAAGTAAACGTCGGTTTAATGATTGAAGTTCCGTCGGTTGTTTTTCAACTCGATGCCATTTTGCAAGAAGCTGATTTTATCTCTATCGGTACGAATGATTTAGCACAATTTACTTTTGCTTGTGACAGAACAAATAACAGATTGGCTGATCGATATGATGTATTATCGGTTCCGTTTTTACGTTTGATGCAAAAAATTATAAATAAAGCAAACGATGCCGGTGTGTTTTGTTCCGTTTGCGGTGAAATGGCATCTAACCCTCTTGAAGCAATGGTCTTATTGGGATTGGGATACAGAAACCTTTCCATATCTGGTGCTTCTTTCGGCAAGGTTAAGAAAATGATACGCTCAATAAATACATTTGAGATTGAAGACTATATCAAAACATTGCTTGATTATAATCAACGCACATTACGTCCGCAATTAATTGCGTATGCAAATGATCATGCTATTGATATTTTATAAAATATGTGTAATATAGAATAAAATTAAACCACTAATGAAAGAGATTATGTCGTGAAAAAAGAAAAACAAAATCAATTAGAAGATGAAAACATTGCTGCAGAAGATCTTAAAACAGAAAAAAAAGAAAAAGCATCTAAAATAACCAAAATCGGTGCAATGCTTAAGGAAATGCGCCAACAAAAAGGTCTTAAGATTAGTGATGTTGCAAGAAAATTGTGCATAAGAAAGTGTTATTTGGAATCTATTGAAGAGAGCAATTATAACGATATTCCCGCTTTTCCTTATGGAAATGGTTTTATTCGCTCTTATGCTAATTTTTTGGGTCTGAATGGTGATAATATTGTTGAGCTATATAAAGAAGAAACGACATCTTTCAAACAAAAAGATATGAACGTTTTTGAACCTCAACCTGAAGCAACAATGCCAAATATTCAACATCTTGTTATCAGTTTATTGGCTATTGCCTTAATATATGCAGGTTGGGTGTTTTATAATCAACAGCATGAACAAAACGAGGAAAGCAATATTGTTTTTACCGAAGATGACAATGCGATCAGCTATGAAAATGTGGTTGTTATTGAGGACGTCAAAATTTCTCAAACAGCAGAAACTAACAAATCCGGCGTTTTGATTGATACACAAAACGAAGAACAAATTATTGTTTCTAACGATGAATACAAAGAAGAAATGAAAACATCTTCTGCAAATGAAGAGGTCATTAATGACATATCAGATGAATCCGCTAAACCGGTTAAGGTCGAAATTCCTAATGTTGGCGTTTATATAGAAGTATTGAAAACGACTTGGGTCGAAGTAAAGGACAATGAAACCCTATACTTGAGCAAAGTTTTACAACCGGGAGAATTATACAGAGTTCCATCCGGTGAGGGAAAAATATTATCGGTAGGAAAATATGATGGGGTTAATGTATATATAAATGGTGTATTGTCTAACGTTGTCCGTCCGCAGAAAAAAATGAACATTTATTTAGACAACTATATCAACCCTGAGATGTAGGTTATTTTATACACTTTGAAAATAGCAGTTGCCTTATGGCCTGCTATTTTCGTGTCTTAGAAACGTTGATTTTAAATTTTAAGGAATATTTAAATGAATTTTAGCGAAAAACTGGCTAGTGTAGTAGACAGATATAACGAATTAGAGGCTCTTATCATTGATCCCGAACTGTCTTCTGATGAAATGATAAAAATGAATAAAGAATTGGCATCCTTAGCACCTGTTGTAGAGGCTATTAAGCAGTTTAATAACTTGGAACAGAATATGAATGATGCAAAAGAGATGATGAATGATACATCTTTAGATGCCGAAATGAGAAAGTTGGCCGAAGAAGAATTTTTTGACCTTAAAGAAGCTCTGCCGGAAAAAGAAAAAGAGATAAAAATATTATTACTTCCTAAAGATGATGATGATGAAAAAAACGCAATTTTGGAAGTGCGCGCAGGAACAGGTGGTGATGAAGCGGCCTTATTTGCAGCAGTTTTATTTGAAATGTATCAACGCTATTCGATCAATCAAGGCTGGAAGTTTGAAATAAATGATGTTACCGAAAATGAGCTTGGCGGATATAAAGAGGCTTCAGCAAAAATTACCGGTAAAAATGTATTTGCAAAATTAAAATTTGAATCCGGTGCTCACCGCGTACAACGCGTACCGATTACAGAAAGTCAAGGTCGTGTTCATACATCGGCGGCAACGGTTGCCGTTTTACCCGAAATTGAAGAAGTTGATATGTATATCAATCCGGCAGATTTGAGAATCGATGTTTATCGTGCATCCGGCGCCGGCGGTCAACACGTTAACCGAACAGAATCGGCTGTTCGAATTACACATATACCAACCGGTATAGTCGTTCAATGCCAAGATGATCGTTCACAACACAAAAACAAAGAAAAAGCAATGAATCATTTACGTGCAAAGCTTTATGATCAGCAAAAAGCAAATATTGACAGTGCTTATTCCGAAAAAAGAAAACTTCAAGTAGGTAGCGGTGACCGCTCGGAAAGAATTAGAACTTATAATTATCCACAAGGACGTGTTACCGACCATCGTATTAACCTTACCTTATATAAACTTGATGATATTGTTTCGGGTGATGCTTTGGGTGAAATTGTAGATGCTTTGATTACCGAAGATCAGACTCAAAAGTTGGCTGAATTAGGATAAAAAAACAGCGCCTTTAACACGGCGCTATTTTTTTATCTGTAATTATATTATTTGTCCTTATCGTAGTATTTTAAGAACTGATAAACGTGAGCAAAAAATGCGCCCTTAAAACTGGCATCAATTAAACCTAAAAATATTGTTACAACGACAAAAAACAAATTAACAGTATAATTGTTTACACCAAGGAGAATGTATATATACATGAACATTTTTGATAAAATCATGTGTGGAAACATAATAACAAATTGACCGAAGAAAATAGATATTTTGTTTCCTTTGGCTAAGCTAAACAATTTTGATAAATTGATAAGTTTATAATCATCAACCGCCAAGGCAGGAAAACCGACAAGAAGCGGAGCCAGAATCGTTCCTAGTACAAAGAACATAATTGTTGCTAAAAGCAATGAAGTATTAGCATCAACGCCCATTAAAGACAAAGTCCTAATAAATATTGCCAAGGGTATGCCTATTGCAAAGGTTAGCGCAAATGACCATAATATATAAAAAGCCAGCCTTTTGAAAAATTTTAATGAAATATAATCAACCGTTTCTTTGCATATTATAGAACGACAATAATTTATGATTATTCCTACTACAAACAAAACCAAAATAATACCAGATACAGCGGTTTGCCAATTTTGGATGCAAAACTTTTCGTTATACGAACACATAAGAGGCATACTAAAAACCATTTGAGCAACTGTTAAAACTGCCACAACAGGTAGTAAGGCCAAAAGCAATTTGCGATTTTTTAATACATATTTAAAACTACGCCCTACCGTTTCCCAAAATGGTAATTTTTTTATTTCTTTCTTAGGCATTTTATTCCCTTTCAAATAAGAACTTTTTTTGGCTATAACAATAATTCATAAAAATTGTAGCCAAAAACATAATTATTATATTATAGAAAAATTCAGCAATTACAACAATAAATATATTTTCAGAGTATCCCATTTGCATAAAATATCTTAATGGTATATTAGCTGCTAAAAAACTAAATACGCCAACACTAAAAAAACTGATAAAAAGCAATGTGATGTTACCCTTAACATTTTGCCATAATTCTTTTATACTGGGAAGTTTTTTGCCTTCTGCCACAAAACCGATATAAGAAAGAATCGGTGTTGCAAAAAACGGTACAAAAAATCCGACAGATACAACCGAAAAATACATAATTTCTATTTTCCAATCAGGATTTGGCACTCTGATAAAAAGAAGAAAACCGGCACCTAGAGCAACAAATATTGATAATAAAAATGCAAATATAACACCATATATTTTTAAATCATCTATAATCGGCTTTAACATCTTAAACGAAAAATTTGACCTTTTTAAAATTGCAGTCCGGCTCCAAATCCTCATATACATACATATGATGAACCATAGCAAAAGCATTGCCACGATATATACAAATACATTTATTTTGCATATGGCATAGTCTTTAAGATTTTCATTTAAACAAAAAAAACTTTGACCGCTTACGAAATTTAATATCATCATTATAACGGAAAAAACACTTCCGATAATCAAAAACTGAGTAAAATTGTCTATAAAAAGATTAAAACTTCCTAATATTGTTCTAAATGCGGAAAAACTTTTTTTGTTTTGTGTTTCATCAGTCATTTTACATTTCCTTTACTTTAGTAATGCCGGGTAAGGATCTTATTTGCGTCAAAATATCTCCGTACAAGGCAAATCCTCCGCTAAGAGCGATTCTGACATCCCAAATATCATTATCAGGTTTTATATATATTTTATTTTTACCATTTCTATCTTTGCTCAATATTTCTCTTAAGGTTCTGACAGCACCGGTATCATTAACATAGATTTCTAAACCGTTGGCAACCTCGGCTATGGCCTGATCCAAAATTTCAACATTGTTAATCATCATTCTCGGGTTTGTGTCTTCCTCTTTTTTATCGATAGTCACACTTATCAGTAACGGATTACCAGAACTTATGATATCTTCATATTTTGTAAGCCCGTCTGAAAACAACAAACCTTCGAAATTTGAGCTTCCGTCAGACATTTCCAAAAAAGCATATTTATTACCGTTTTTAGATATACGTTTTTGAAAAGAATTAACACAACCGGCTAATTTTGAGCGCAAACTGTCTCCCGTACGTAAACCTTGCATAACATCAATATATTTTTTTACACCCAGCCTGTCCATACCTTTTTGATAACTGTCTAGCGGGTGTGCCGAGAGGTAGAAACCGATGGCCTCAGCTTCTTGTTGCAGTTTTTCTAATTCAGGCCAATCAGGTTTTTCGGCCAAATTTACCTTAGAGTGCAATTCTTCATCACCAAAAAGTGAATTTTGCGCACTGTTTTTTAGCTCAGTTGCCGCCGAAATATGAGATATTATCAAATCGATATTGGCAAAAATCTTACCCCTTGCTTTATCCAAGCAATCAAACGCTCCGGCTTTTACAAGTTGCTCTATTTGACGGCGGTTAATGTTTTTGGCATCGATGCGATGAATAAAGTCGGACAAATCTTTGAAAAGACCTTTTTCTTGGCGATTTTTGACAATGGCTTCCATATTGGCAGCACCAACTGATTTTATAGCAGACAAGGCATAACGTATATTGCCATCTTCAACCGAAAATTCACTTAGAGATTTATTGATATCAGGTGGCAACACCTTAATCCCCATTTTTTTGCATTCTTCTTTGTAAATCAATAGCTTGTCTACATTGGTAATATCCAAAGACATTACTGCACACATAAATTCTACCGGATAGTGCGCTTTAAGATAAGCGGTTTGGTACGAAATGAGCGAATAAGCGGCTGCGTGCGATTTATTAAAACCGTAAGATGCAAATTTTTCCATTTGGTCAAAAATTTTAGTTGCGGTATCGGCATCAATGCCTTTTTTCAATGCCCCTTCGGTAAACATTGCACGTTGTTTAGGGATTTCCTCGCGCATTTTTTTACCCATTACCTTACGCAACTTATCCGCACCTCCTAGAGTATAACCACCTAAGACTTGTGCAATTTTCATAACCTGTTCTTGATAAACCATAATACCGTAAGTTTCATCAAGTATCGGTGCAAGATCGGGGTGCAGGTAGGTTATTTTTTCTTCGCCATGTTTGCGTTTGATATAGGTCGGAATATTATCCATCGGACCCGGTCGATACAAAGACACAATCGCAATAAGGTCTTCAAAACGGTCAGGTTTTATTTGTTTGTGTACATCTCGCATTCCCGGCGATTCAAATTGAAATACGGCCGAAGTATCGCCACGTTGGAGCATTTCATAGGTCTGTTTATCATCTAATGATATTTCTTCAATATTCAAGTCAATACCGTGACTTTGCTTAATCCAATCAACCGCTTTTTTAATAACTGTCAGGGTTTTTAAGCCTAAAAAGTCGAACTTAATTAAACCTGTTTCTTCAACAAACTTCATATCGTATTGAGTCACCGGCATATCGGCACGAGGGTCTTTATACAAAGGAACAAGTTGTTCCAACGGTCGGTCTCCGATAACCACGCCGGCCGCATGCATACCTGAATTTCGATACAAACCCTCAAGTTTCATTGCCAAATCAAAAAGTTTGTTGATTTGCGGGTCATTTTGACGCATTTCTTCCAACTCGGGTACTTGGTCTAATGATTCTTGTAAAGTGGGGTTTTTACCTTGTACGCCCGGAGGTATCATCTTGGAAATACGATCAGCTTGAGAATATGGCATTTGTAATACACGAGCCACATCGCGAATGACGTTTTTGGCTTGCAACTTACCATAGGTAATAATTTGCGCGACCTTATCAGCACCATATTTGTTTTGTACATACTCTATTGTTTTATAGCGATTTTCTTGGCAAAAGTCGACGTCAAAATCGGGCATATTTACACGTTCAGGATTCAAAAAACGCTCAAAAAGTAAATCCAACTTTATCGGATCTAAATCGGTAATCCTTAGTGACCAAGCCACAATTGAACCTGCACCGGAGCCACGTCCGGGACCCACAGGTACACCGTTGTTTTTTGACCAGTTAATGAAGTCTGACACAATTAAGAAATACCCCGAAAAACCCATTTTTTTAATAACGCTTAATTCATATTCCAAACGCGAATAATATTTCTCATCAATGGCTTTACGATCTTCATCGCTCATATCTTTAGTATAGACATGCTTTTCCATAAGCTTTGCTAAACCTTCATGAGCCCGTTTATCAATATATTCATCTTGCGTCATGCCGTCGGGGCAAACAAAAATCGGCAACAGAGGCTCTACCTTGCTTGAAAGATAGTTACATCTCTTGGCAATAATTACCGTGTTTTGAATTGCTTCGGGTAAATCAGAAAAGAGTTCGACCATCTCATTTTCACTGCGAAGACGGTTGTTAGGCGAAAATTTGCGACGATTGTCGTTGCTGACATATTCTGATGCGGCAATACAAACTAAAGCGTCATGAGCCTCATACATATCAGCATCAAAGAAAAAGGCTTCGTTGGTGGCCACAAGCGGAATATTAAGCTCGTAAGCCATATCAATAAATTTGTCTTCGGTTTGTTTTTCGTTGTCTGTACCAAGGCGAGCAATTTCTATATAGAATCGATTGCCGAATATATCTTTTAACTTTTGGGCAACCTCTTTGGCTTCGAAATCTCGTCCCTCCAATAATAGTCGTCCGATTTGTCCTTCGACGCCTCCGCTTAAAGCTATCAAACCTTCGTTTGTTTCTTCTAAATCGCTTACTTTTAAATAGGGTTTTTCTGTGGGTGTTGGATTGTCCATATATGACACTTTCATCAAGTGCATAATATTCATATAGCCGATATCGTTCATCACAAGTAAAATAATTTTGTCATGATCGATATTGCGACCTTTTGATTTTAGAACATCATCCGCATCGGGATTTCGCAAATAAAATTGACATCCCAAAATCGGCTTAATACCTGCGTCGGAAGCAAATTTTGATACAGCCTTACCACCATACATATTGGCTGTGTCGGTCATAGCAAAAGCAGGCACATTGTTTTCAGTAAGTTTTTTGACCAAAGCAGGCACTTTCATTGCCCCTTCGGACAATGAATATGCCGTATGCACTCTTAAATGTATAAACTTTGGTTCCGCCATTTGTTTTTCTTATATTAAAAAAGTACTTTTGTTTGATAATAGCAGTTTAATTATTAAGCACAACAGAAAAATACGAATATGAGCAAATAAGCAAGCAAATAGAGTGTAAAAACAGGCATTACCGAATAAACTCGGAGTTTGATTAAGTATACGAATCTTTGATTTGACTGCACTCAGCTAATATTTAACATCAAGTAAATATGTTTTTTAAGCACAAAACGTCATGCCTTGAGCGAATATATAGAGTCATCGCCCGGCAAAGTCATGCCTTGAGCGAGGAATGACCTTATAGAGTCATCGCCTAAACGGAGCGATAGCGGAGTGCGGTTAGCGATCTTCAATTTTTAAATATTAAAAGCAGAAGATCCCTAGACCTCACTGCGTTCGGAGGGATGACTGTTTATAAAAAAAAGCCTGCTTATTTTACAAAGCAGGCTTTTTTTATTAACAAACATAAACAAGGAAGAAGATCAAAGCAGCGAATTAATATGGTTAGAAGATCTGGCTTTTGCCTTACTCTCCCGCGTTCTTTAAGACGAACGCTAAGCAAAAACAACCGTTGCTCCGGTTGTTTTTGTCTGCA
>JAFVWM010000040.1 GCA_017501665.1 Alphaproteobacteria bacterium
ATTCGAATCAAGAGATTGATAATGAGCGGTCAAATTTAAATTATGATTTATGCGAAAAAGAAGGAGATACACTTTCCCGCATGAATGATCGATTACGTGAAGTACATTGTTTGAATCGGAAAGATGTAAAAGTTTGTAGTGATTGGGTTGTTACGTTACCAGAAAACTTGAAGGGGACTTCAGAAAAAGAACAACGTGAATTTTTTGAAAAAACCTATGAGTTTTTAGCGAATCGTTATGGCGGTGAAAAAAATGTATTGTCCGCTAACGTACATAAGGACGAAACAACACCTCATATGCATTTTGCTTTTATGCCTGTTGTTTGGGACGAGAAAAAACAACGGGAAAAAGTTTCAGCCAAAGAGGTTTTAACAAGAAAAGATTTAAAGACATTCCACCAAGATTTAGATACATTTTTGAAAAAGGAAATACCACACATCTACAAAGATGGAATTTTAAATGATAAAACGATTGGTGTTGATACCGTTAAGGATTTAAAAAAGCATTCTCTAGAAATAGAGAAACAAAAAAAGGCGATGGATGCGGAAGTAAAGATAAAAGAAAAAGACTTGGAGAGAAAAATCCAATCTTTAGATAAAGAATTTGAAAGTAAAAAGAAAAAGCTTTTAGATCTCAGTGAACAATTACCACAAGAAATCAAAATCAATGCAAAAGGGAAAGAGAAAAAAACAGAGGTTGTGAAAAAAGGATTATTTAAAACAGAAACGATAACCAAAAACACTGGGAATTGGATTATTGGAACGAACGAATTGAAAAGAGTACAAAAAATGGTGAACGCTGCCTATATGGTCAAAAGGGATTATGAACGTTTGCAAAGTACAGATTTGGTGGAAGAAAATAAAAAATTACACCTGCAAGTAGAGGGCTTGTCTAACAATTTAAAAGCATCTCATCAGATTAATGCGGAGTTGAGAGAGAGAAATAAAGAATTACATACAAAAATAGGCTCGTTACAAGCTCATATAAACGATTTGAAGATAAACGTAAAGGTTTTATATCAACAAACGAAAAAAGTCTTTAAAGAGCAATTTAAAACGTTTAGAGGGCTTGTTAAGAATGAACTAGTTGGAAGGGAAGTAGAGGATTACTTTGAGCGTGAACATAAAAACGAAATGACTAAACAACGAGGATATGATATGGAAAGGTAAAACCGCCTTAGAATCAATTCTTGGGCGGTTTATTCAACTGCATTAATTGGAGCCTTATTATTATTAAAATCTTCGAATCTAGCAAGTAAGTATTTCTCTTTTGTATCTTTACCACGATGAACAAGGCTTGGATGTATCATTATTGCTCCAGTTCTTCTAGTAATTATTTGGGCTTGCTCCAGTGTTTTTAATGTGTCTATTACAGTTTGTCTAGATACCTTGCTTTTTTCGGTCAATTCTCTTGTAGTTATAATTAACGTATTTGTTGATTTGTCCATGTTTTCTAATATGTATTTTACAACTTGCATTTTTTTATTACCTAAACTATCTATTAATTGAACGATTGCAGTTAAATATGTGATCATAAAACCATTTCTAGGAGTTTTCTTTATGACTTCATCAGTTTCTATTATTTCACCTGTATCTAGGTTTCTCCATCGACTTTTACCGTTATATATTATTTCGTTTTCAGTTTTTTGTTTTGGCATATTATCACCTTTCTCCTATATTTTTGTATTTCCATTTTATCATAATTAGACCAAAAGGTCAAAAAAAAATAGACCAAAAGGTATAAAAAATTAGACCAAAAAGTATAAAAAATTAGACCAAAGAAAATGCCCTTCAATAGCTATATATCAGCTTAAAATCTACTTTTTACCCCCTGCTTACTCTTTTCTATATATTTAAGGCGATAAATATCGCCTTAAATATATTCTTTTTTCATTTTTTTTAGAGGGCTTTCCACAATGCAATAGTCGAGTAGTATTTTTTGAGAAAACCACTCAAAAAATCTCCACTCTTTTGCTATTGCATTGTGAAATTCGGCAGGTGTGAGCATGTCGCCAAGCCGAACATACCAAAAACGAGGATTTAAGTTGCACGACTTGGACTAGCAATTGTACCTGCCGAACCGCCTTGATCTATCGTTCAAGAATTTCACTAATGCCATATAAAATTACGTTAAGTTCCTGGGGGCTAGCCCCCAAACCCCCAGCCAGCACTCACACCCAAAAACAAGGGGGATACCAATAAAAAAGTCAAAATCCACTATATAGGATTTTGACTTTTTTATTGGTATTGAACTACAAGGGTCCCTACAGGCTGTTTTTGAACACCCGTAGTTCTTTTTAAAAGGGATTAATTTATCAGATTTATTAAATGAATAATTCATAAAATCCCCTTTCAATCACTCTGTTGTATGGCAATTTATCAAGTAGGCAGTTGTACATAAGTAGTGTATGCAGGGGACAAAAATGTGTATATAACTGGATAAGCCTTTTTTATTTTTGGCTTGGTATGAAAAAAGAACCCTAATGTTGGATAGGGTTCTTTTTAGGGGTAACAGTTGAAGGTTGAAGGTATATTTCATATTTATTATGTACTTTACTCTTATATTCATTCGAATAGGAAACACATATGTTTGGAGTAATTTGCAAAGCGATTGTTGGAAAAGGAAAAATTAGCGGTAAGTGTCAATGGTAAGCGGACTGGAAGGGGTCAGCGGTTTGTGCTGATCCATGAAAGGAGCATTAAGGAATTGACACGTGCAATTGATTCTTCACCCTCTTGGCCTGTCAAAACGTCAAACGTTTTGGCCTGCCAACCGGCGAGGGAGTCCCTCAAGGATTGAGGGGTTGGGGAGTTCGATTGATGGGGTCAAGGGGAAGAGTTCCCCTTGTAGGTTCGGACAAAGTCCGAGGGTTTTTTGCCATGCAAGGCATGGTTTGGCGAAGCCAACGAGCCTCGCAGAGCACGTCCAAATGAAATTTGGTATAACGTGCTAGACCAAATTATTGGATTCTCTCAATCTTCGTGCTATGCTGATTACCAAAAGGGGGGCTTACTTGTGGCTCATGTAGAAAAATATACAAAAGGCAGCGTACAAGGATTATCGATTCATTGGGACAGAAAAACAGAAAATCATTCGAATCAAGAGATTGATAATGAGCGGTCAAATTTAAATTATGATTTATGCGAAAAAGAAGGAGATACACTTTCCCGCATGAATGATCGATTACGTGAAGTACATTGTTTGAATCGGAAAGATGTAAAAGTTTGTAGTG
>JAFVWM010000041.1 GCA_017501665.1 Alphaproteobacteria bacterium
GAAGTAAAAATAATGGTAGGAGAACGACGCAACACAAGAGTACTACACTATTGCATAACGGCAAAATAATAAATGACCGACAACAGCGTCCCTCTTATACACAGGTTCTAATTGCCGGCCATTTTGATTTTGCAAAGATACGACAAATATTTGAACCGACAAAATAAAAAATATAAACCACTGAAACCAAACACACCAAATACATGAAAATACCCGAAGGAAGAGAAAAGAAAGACATAGAAAGTCGAGAAAAGATAATAAAAAATTTTTATCAAAGATGGAAAAAGGCATATCCATCTCAAAGAAAATATAATATAAATCTAAAAGATTATATCAATATCAGGAGTATTTCAATAACCGAAACAGCCCAGAAGGCTGCAAAATATTGGTATTCTACTTATGCTGTTTTACAGTTAGATTATATATTAACTTATGCAAAAAAGATTGCCGAAGTACCGACAAAAAAAGATAACAAAAATCAAAAGATGTTTTCAAAAATCATAAAAATGGAATGTTCTCTTTATGGTGGAAAAGTATCTTTAATAGTCGGCGTACAGAAAAGAACAGACGAAAAAATACAATATTGCATAACTGCGATAAAACATAAAAGAGCATAAAAAAATAAAGCACCAAAAAGGTGCTTTACCGCCCCGGATATGCGGTGTATTGAGGCTCCATAAAAATGGGTATCTACTGCCGCGGCGGGGACTTTTTGCCTACACAGTTGATACGGCAATACATCGACTAATAATCTGTTTGCAAAGATACGACAAATATTTGAACCGACAAAATAAAAAATATAAACCACTGAAAACTAAACACACAACAATATGAACGATATACTGATAGCTATAATAAGTTCGTCGGCGGTAACAGGTTTTTTGACCTTTGTGCTGACGTTGCGAAGTAAAAGAGCACTGGCCATGGCACAGGCACGCCACGAAAACGCCGAAGCCGAACACGTGGAGCTAACCAACGAACGCGACGAAATAGAGGTGCTGAAACTTGCCATATCGGCTTGCCGTGAACAAGTGGTGGCACTGAGCGACGAAACAAAGTGTATACGCCAAAAATACAACGACCTGCTCCGCGACTACGAAACACTGCAAAACAAATACCGCGAACTGAAACACAAATACGACGAACTAAAAGCAAACAGCAATGAATAAAAAAAACCGTTGAGGATTGGAATCATACTTTCTATTTCTCACAACGGTTTTCTGTCGAACTTCGACGGTGCAAAGTTACAAAGAAAAAACAAACTACACAAGAAAAAGATGAAAAAAAACTTTTTTTTAAGCATTTTGGCACTATTGCTGCTAAGCTCGTGCAACTGCCAACGGCGTATGGCACGGTTGCAAAAGCGGTGCCCGCAGTGTTTCGAAAAAATAATGGTTTCGGACACTGTTGCCGTTCCATCCACACGCATCGACACCGTTTTTGTGGCCACTCGTGCCGTCGACACCTTTTATATAGAACACAACCGGGCAGAAATGGAGATAATAAAACAGGTGGACACCCTCTACACCACCCTGCACCTGAAACCCGACACCATATATCGCACCCTGCACCTGCCGGCTCCCCACATCGAGCCTGAACCCGACGAAGAAACTATACTGCACAAGGTGGCTCGGCTGATGCGTCCGGCAGTGTGGTTGGTGCCTTTCATCATAGTGCTGTGGATATACATACGACGTAAAAAAAAATAATTCACTAACCCTTAAAAACAAACCATTATGTCAAAGATGACCAAAAAAGAGCTGTCCGCCATGGGTAGCAAAATCATGGCAAAGGCAAAAGCCATACGCAAGGAACACCCCAACAAGAAATGGCAAACCTGCGTAAAAGAAGCCGGCAAAGCATGCAAGAAAAAATAATGTTTTGCGTTATTATCAGAGCCAAGGACCTTTTCGGTCTTGGCTCTATCACTTTTTTTGATATAAACATTTATTATTCACTTAAACAACAAAACACAATGGACGATAAAAAAAATCAAACAATCAAAGCCGACCTTTATTTTGTGGTTGACATATTTATAATCATTGCCATAGTATTTATAATAATCGGCATCATCAAAAAGGAAAAGATATA
>JAFVWM010000042.1 GCA_017501665.1 Alphaproteobacteria bacterium
AAGTATACTTTTCGCGCTCTACGACAATATACTTGCCGTACTTGTCCTGCACAATTACAAGATCACCCTTTGCGTTAAAGCCCTTTACCGCACTGTCGGAAATAAGGTAGCTTACGGGGATCTGCTCCTTCAGCGTTTCAATCTGATTGGAGAGATTGAGGTATTCCTTGTAGTAGGACTTGAACTGAACAGCGTACTGAGTGCTCTTTTCACGGCACAGCTTGATCTGATCGTTGATATCTGCAAGCTGTTCGGATATGATCTCGATCTGCTCCTCGGTGTTGTAGTACTGCTTGGTTAGAGTGCCGTTATCGGCAGAAGCCGTATGAAAATCTAAATCAATTGGGAAAATGTTCGGTTATTAAATCAAAAACGGGCTACCGAAGTAGCCCGAAAAACTATTTAGTTTTTAATGATTTGGAGTTTCTCTTTATATCCCGTATAAAATCCTTCAAAAAAGATTTATCATATTTTCTCCAATATGGAGTAAGGCTTTTTTTTAGCATTTTTGTTGGTAACAATAAATTATTTTTTATAATTTCTTCTGGAAAATTATCCAACATGTCAATCAAATAAAAAACTTGACGATATCTTTTTGTAAGACATAGGTGCCTTATTTCCAACAAATAAAATCTAAAAAACTCATAAACTGCTTCATCTTCGACAATAATTTTAACATAAGGTTTTTGAATAATAACATGATATTTTTCACAAACTTCACCATGAAAGATTTCGCTGAGATCTACAGTGTTTTTATCATTGTCTTTAAGTATTTCTAAAATTTTATCCAACCACACAATATTTTTTGGATTTGATGGATCAAAGCGAACATAGGATAAAACTTCATATATTTCTTCCAAATCAAAATTGGTCATTTCCTTCTCCTTGATAATTACTGACTCATACCGCCTATTATTACATCAATTGTAATTTTAAACAATTTTGCCATTAAAAGACGGTGATTTCCCTGTGACACTATACCTTCTCGAGATACTGTAATAGGCTTTTCAATTTTTCCTTTTTTTAATGTTTCAAAAAAGTTCTTCACTACCTTTTTAGTATCAAATTTCTGCCTACCGTATTTTATAGTATTAGGATTAACACCTTTTTGAGGCAAATTAGAGTGATGCTTTGGATTGAATGCAACACCGGGCTGTGCAAATGAAGTATAGCCAACTGCACCGCCAACAACAAATCCAACGATGGCACCAATACCAAATCCAACAAGCACACCGCCTAATATTCCATCAATGCCGCCAGTAGCATATCCAACTACTCCGCCTATTGTAGCACCAACGACACCCAATGATGCAGCTCCGATCAGCGCGCCGACACCGAAGGCAGCAACCCCACCTGTTCCGACAATAGCCAAGACCGAAGCAGTAACTATAAGTGCGGCGCCTATACCTGCAAGCAACCACTGCCACCACTCGGTTTTGTGTCCGGATGGATCAACGCACATCACAGGATTGTCCAAACAGTAAGCATACAGATTCAATCCGTTAATGCTTTCAGGATCAATATACGAAATATCATCAATGGTCATGAAACGACCAATTTCAGGATCGTAATATCTTGTCTTAAGGAAGTAGAAGCCTGTTTCGGTATCGAGGTAGTAAGAGCGATATCTAAAGGGGTTAAGGTTTGCAAGTTCGGTATTGGTTGTACTTGCATCAATTACACAGTTGCCCCACGCATCGTACTTATATTTTACCACAACTGTGCCGCTGTTGTCAAGTAGGGCGACAATATTTGCCTGCGCGTCTTTTCTGTAGAAATATGTTGCGTTATTGTACTTTACAGCAAATACGCCCGTATGGTCATAGAAAAATTCAAGTCCGTTGCTCTGCTTGATGAGGTTGCCATTGGAATCGTAAGTAAAG